>DAIRFP010000083.1:0-20812 GCA_036794995.1 Thermodesulfobacteriota bacterium
TCTGCGGCGTTCGATTGAAATCGAAAAGACCGCGTCGACGACCGAGCTAGAGCTGCTTGACAGAACCTTAGCTGCTATCCTAGACGACCCTTTCCTACCTGGACGGTTCCCCGCTTTTTATGATCCACAGCATCCAACCTTCCTTTTGCGGGGCTGGCCCGTTCCTTTATCGAGTTTGCCGTGAACGATGACACCGACACTGTCACGTTTGTGAGCTTGTTTTACCGCGGATAAGTTGCGCCGTCTGCCAGATTGAAGCCCGACTCCAGAGTTTGGTGTTTGCCTGGTGCCGTCTGGCGCGACCTTGCCATGTAATTGCTTACTGTGATACTCGCACTCGGCAGAAGCGAAATGCCTATTAGACAACGGGTGTATGACCGAATAAGAAAAGACTCTAATCGCCGGCTGCTTGAAAAGGGACGGGCCCGCCTGGAACGACTTTGTTCACCAGTACTCAGGGTTAATCTATCATAGGATCAAAACGACTCTTACCATCCATCATCTGGATCCATCGCAGCATCTCATCGACGATATCTTTCAGGACATCTTCCTGTCGTTAGTCAAGGACGATTTTGCCCAACTCAGGCGCTTTAGAGGTGATCACGGTTGCACGCTGGCCAGCTGGTTGAGAATGATCGCCACGCGCCGGACTATTGATCATCTAAGGAAATTCAATTTTCCGACGGAGCTGTTGGAAGAACCGTTGGAAGAGCGCCACAGGGAATCCAGTCATAAGTAGAAACAGAAGTACCTTGTATATGTGACTTTGGCTTGTAAAAGGCAACTCGTCCAGCACGCCCCAGACTTGATTTATGCGGCCGAAGTGAGCAGAGTTTTTACGAGATGGGAATCCGCAGCGAAGTTCTAACTTTCATCCAAAGGCATAAGCTCTTTTCTCACGGCGACCGTGTCCTGGTTGCCGTTTCCGGCGGGCCAGATTCGGTAGCGATGCTGCACTTGCTCCATGATCTGCGCGAGGAATTCGCGCTGCACCTGGAGGTGGCCCACTTACAGCACGGGATTCGCGGCGAAGAGGCCCAAGCAGATGCGCGGTTCGTGGCGGAGCTGGCGGAAAAGTTGCGCTTGCCGTTCCATCTTAAAGAAGTAGATCTGCCCCGGATCAAATCTGCGGCTGGAAAGGGCAATCTCGAAGGGCTCGCCCGGGCGGAGCGGTATGGTTTCTTCGCCGCTTTAGCACGGGAGCGTAAGCTCGGAAAAATCGCAACGGCGCATACCCGGGACGATCAAGCGGAGACCGTGTTGATGTGGTTCCTACGCGGCTCTGGCTTGAAAGGGTTGGGTGGCATGTCGGCGGTGCGTCAACTCGATGGCGCAAATATCGATGCCGCCTGCCGCCTCACAGTGATTCGTCCCTGTCTGGGCGTGTCGAAAGCGGATCTGCAGCAATATCTGGAAGCAAGCAAATTGGGCTTCCGGCTCGATCGTAGCAATCAAGATCCCAGCTTCCTCCGCAATTGGATTCGCCTCACGTTGATGCCTCAACTGAAGGAAAGAATGGATCGGCATTTGCCTTCGCGATTGGCTCAACAGGCGGAGTTAATCCAAGATGAAGACGGATTTTTGGCTGATCTCGCGCGTGCCGAGCTCGATCGAATTCGGTCCCCCGAAGGAATCAATCGGGGCCCATTGCTACTGTACAACAAAGCCCTGCAGCGACGGCTGTTACGCCTCTGGATTCAGGAGCTCCGGGGCCACTTGCGCGGTCTGGATTTTCAACATATCGACGCGCTCTTGGCGTTAATATCGGATGGGGCTCCGCAAAGCCGTCTTGCGATTCCCGGCGGTTGGGAACTGGTCAAAGAATATGAAACCCTCAGGCTCGAAAGGCGATCTCAAAGCGTCGGGCGGTGGTGCGCCTGTTACAGCTATGAACTTCAGGCGGGTGAGGATTTGCGCATTCAAGAAGCCGGGTTGACGATTCAAGCCCGAGAAATTTCACCGCCACTTCCGCGGCTACCGGATAACTACCTGGAGGCTGCTTTTGATTTCACGTCCCGGTCCGCCAATCTAACGATGCGCAACTTTCGCCACGGCGATCGGTTCCAGCCCCTCGGCATGGCCGGCCACAAAAAAGTGAAGGAGCTGTTCATTGAAAAAAGAGTCCCGCTATCCGTTCGGGCCAGTTTGCCGCTTCTGCTGTTCGATGATGAGGTTGTCTGGATTCCCGGATATGCTAGAAGTGAAGTCAGGAAGGTTACGTCCGAAAGCAAAGTGATTTTGCATCTCAAGGCAGTTCCGATTCCTCGTGTAATATGTTGATCTAACTGCTTGGGTGTGTTAGGCTTTTCATGTTTTTAGAACAGGGAGGACGCGGTTGAGTCAGTCATCAAAGCACATTGCCCTCTGGTTGGTCCTGGCGTTGGTTTTCCTGGTCATCTTCAGTGTTTTCAGTAAGCAGCATGGCCGCGAACCGGAAGTCGTGTTCAGCGATTTCATGAGTGCGGTCGATCGGGGCGAGGTTCAGGAAGTCATTATTCAGGGACACAACATCCAGGGGAAGTACAAGAACGGTGAACGATTTCGAAGCTTTGCGCCCAACGATCCTGAGTTGGTGAAGTCTTTGAGGGAAAAGAATGTCAAGATCGCCGCAAAGCCCGAAGACGAGTCGCCTTGGTATATGGTGTTGTTGCTCAATTGGTTTCCTATGCTGCTGCTCATCGGCGTTTGGATTTTCTTCATGCGCCAGATGCAGGTAGGCGGCGGGAAGGCGATGTCTTTCGGCAAGAGCCGCGCGAAGTTATTGACCGAGAACCAGCATCGAATAACGTTTTCTGACGTGGCCGGCGTGGAAGAAGCCAAGGACGATCTTCAAGAGATTATCGCTTTCCTAAAGGATCCGAAGAAATTCACCAGGCTTGGCGGCCGAATTCCTAAAGGTTGCTTGCTCGTCGGTCCTCCGGGGACGGGCAAGACTCTATTGGCTCGCGCCATCGCGGGCGAAGCGGGCGTGCCGTTTTTCAGCATCAGCGGCTCGGACTTTGTCGAGATGTTCGTCGGCGTCGGCGCCTCCCGTGTACGCGACCTCTTTGTCCAAGGTAAAAAGAACGCGCCGTGCATTATTTTCATCGACGAAATCGATGCGGTGGGTCGCCATCGCGGAGCCGGGCTTGGCGGCGGCCATGACGAGCGCGAACAAACATTGAATCAGTTGCTCGTCGAGATGGACGGTTTTGAAGCCAATGAGGGAGTTATTCTTATCGCCGCCACTAACCGTCCCGATGTTTTGGACCCGGCGCTGCTCCGTCCTGGACGCTTCGACCGGCGTGTCGTGGTTCCACGGCCGGACGTCAAAGGCCGGGAAGGTATTTTGCAGGTTCACACGCGCAAGGTCCCGCTGGCGTCGGATGTGGATGTCAGTGTGCTGGCACGCGCGACTCCCGGGTTTGCCGGCGCCGATTTGGAAAACCTCGTGAACGAGGCGGCGCTCTTGGCGGCACGCAATAACAAAGAAAAGGTCGACATGGGCGACTTCGAGTTGGCCAAAGATAAGGTCATGATGGGCGCGGAGCGGCGCAGCATGATCATCAGTGACGAAGAAAAGCGTAACACGGCCTATCACGAAGCCGGCCACGCGCTGGTCGCGAAACTGCTGCCGGGAGCCGATCCGATACATAAGGTCACGATCATTCCGCGAGGTATGGCACTGGGCTTGACGCAGCAGCTCCCGATTGACGAGAAGCATACTTATCCCAAGGAATATCTTCTCAATAACCTGGTGATTCTTTTCGGTGGACGTGTGGCGGAAGAGCTGGTGCTCGAACACATGACCACCGGCGCCGGCAACGATATCGAAAAGGCCACCGATCTGGCACGCCGGATGGTCTGCGAATGGGGCATGAGTGAAAAGCTCGGACCCATGACCTTTGGCAAAAAGGAGGAGGAGATCTTTCTGGGCAGAGATTTTACTCAGAAAGTGGACTACTCCGAAAGCACGGCTATCGAGATTGACTCTGAGGTCCGGCGCATTATTCAAGAAAGCTACCATCGGGCTAAGGATCTGCTGAAGACCAATCTCCGGTTGCTGCATAAGGTAGCGGAGACGCTCCTCGAAAAAGAGGTGCTGGACGGCTCGGAAATCGACGCCATTGTTAGAGAGTTTGGCGGAAATAACGGAGGCCCGCTTGTCTCTTCGCCCGCCGCGGCCCTTGCCTAGGTTTTTGTGGTCGGAATGAGCTAGCCCCTCCACACCTCCATTTTCCATCCCAAAGTGTCTCTGATTTTCTCACGGAGCCGTCCAGCGACTAACGGCTTCGGGACGCTTTAATATCCACGGTCGAAAAGCATCGGTTGGTTGGTGTGCATCCTTTATGTCCGAAGCCAACATTCGTAGATCGAAACCCGGCGAGTTCCCGGGCGCAGCGGATTCGCTGCACGCCCGCCGTTCGAAGATTAGAACGCGCCACGGAACGATGGATGCATCGCGACGGACGCTTTTGATGGGTATTATCAATGTCACTCCCGACTCCTTTTATGATGGCGGAAGACGGTTGGACTCCGCCGACGCGATAGCCCACGGCACAGGCTTGGTCGAAGCCGGCGCCGACATTATCGATATCGGTGGAGAGTCGACGCGTCCGGGTGCGCGGCCGGTGTCCGCGGCAGAAGAACTGGAACGGGTTCTGCCGGTGATCCGAGGGCTGCGCCGCGAAGTGAACGTGCCAATCTCCATCGATACGTACAAGGCACCGGTCGCCCAGGCGGCATTGAATGAAGGTGCCGATATCGTCAACGACATCAGCGCCTTGAGGTTCGATCCGCAGATGGCCGTTCTCCTAGCCGCAGAAAGCGTTCCGGTCGTGCTCATGCATATGCAGGGTACGCCACAGACGATGCAAGCCGAACCGCGTTACAATGATGTCCTGCGTGAAGTACATGATTTCCTCGCGGCTCGGGTTGGTTTTGCCCTTGATGCAGGAATTGAGCGGGAGAATATCATCATCGATCCCGGAATCGGCTTTGGTAAAAACCTCGCGCATAACCTCACCCTGCTGCGGCACCTGCCGGCGCTGGCGTCCATGGGATACCCGCTGCTGGTGGGCGCGTCGCGCAAAACGTTTATCGGTAAGATCATCGACGGTGAACCTGATGAACGGTTGGAGGGCAGCCTGGCTGCAGCGGTCGCCGCCGTCTTTGGCGGTGCTCAGATTGTTCGCGTTCACGATGTAAGAGAAACTCGCAAAGCCGTGCGAGTTGCGGATGCGGTCCGCTTGGGTATGCCGGGGGCTCAGGGGGTAGCCCGTGGTTGAGATGATCGGTCAACTGCGGTGGCAAGACGGGGTCGATCTCGGGATCGTTACGTTCTTGATCTACCGCTTGCTGCAGATCCTGCGCGGGAGCCGGGCCATGCAGATGGTTACTGGCTTGGCCGTGGTGATGGCGGTTTTCCTCATTTCACGGGCATTTGGACTGTTCACTTTGAATTGGATTCTGGATAATTTTCTCGGCTCCATCATTCTAGTGATTGTTGTCATCTTTCAGAGCGACATCCGTCGAGCCCTCACCCAGGTCGGCACTGCGCCGCTTTTCGGCGCGGAACGCATGATTCAAAGACGAGAAGATATTATCGAAGACGTCTCTCAGGCCGCGATGGCACTGGCCGAAAAGCGCTTTGGCGGTTTGATCGTTTTGCAACGTGAGGTGGGTTTGAATGAATATATGGAAATCGGCGTCCGCCTGGACGCGCGGGTGAGCCGAGAGTTGATTGAAAGCGTTTTTCAGCCGCGTTCATCGATTCACGATGGCGCCCTTGTGATCCAGCGAGGCAGGCTCACGGCGGTCCGCTGCGTGCTGCCCTTGAGTACGAATCCGAACCTGAAGAAAACCTGGGGCACACGGCATCGAGCCGCTATCGGGGTCACAGAAGAAACGGATGCCGTGGCGATCGTGGTTTCGGAACAGGAAGGCACTGTCGCCCTCGTGGTCGGTGGCAACGTTACCGAGAACATCGATGGCACGAGACTCAAAAGCGCTCTGCGAGAGTTGCTCCGATCATGAAATATCTTTGGGAGAGAATCGTTGCCCTCGCGGGGAGCAATTTAGGACTCAAGATTCTTGCCGTGGTAATCGCCGTGGGACTCTGGGTCGCAGGTCATCGGGACGTCGAGCGGGCGGTCGAGGTCCCGGTGGAGTTTCGCAACATTCCTTCCGACCTTATGGTGGTGGATAATCGCGTGGACTACGTGGTTTTGCGTCTCACCGGTCCCCGCACCTTGGTTTCTACTATGGACGCGGAGGATTTGAAGCTTGGCTTGGATCTGAATGGAACGAGACCCGGCGCGGTCAGCTATCCGCTAAGTTCCAGTTCTTTCAACATCCCTCGGGGCGTGACGATTGCCCGCATTACGCCGCCGGTGGTTCATTTGCGCCTGGAGCCCGTGATCAAACGGATGCTGCCGGTGACCGTGCGTTTTGTCAACAAACCTCCTCCCGGCCAGAAGATCGCAGAAGCAGTCGTGGCGCCCGATCGGGTTTCGGTGCTCGGGCCTGCGGATGACGTGCGCCGCTTGGTTTCAGTGGAAACGGTGGCCATCGATCTCGAGGAAAGCCGCAGCGTCATTAAGCGCAGGGTCAGACTTTCCACGGATGGAAAGCCACTTTCGTTCACTCCTGACCAGGTGGAGGTTACCGTTACTTTGGCGGAAGAGGAAATCAGCCGGAGTTTTAGCGGCGTCGAGGTGGAGGCAAAAAGGTTCACCGGCGAATATACCGTCAATCCGCGGTCGGTTTATTTGCAACTTTCCGGTCCCAAGAGCATCATTGAAAAGCTCGCACTGGGAAAGGATCAAGTTTACTTGGACCTCAAAGGGTTGCCGCCCGGGCAACATTCCGTGCCGCTCAGCGTCGATTTACCACCTTCGATCAAAGTGACGGAACAGAAGCCGCAACGGTTTAAAGTCCGTATCAGAAAAGCCGGAGCCTAGACGGTCAAGGATCGAGAAGGAGTTTGCAGCGATGTCGCAACCGGATAAAAAAACGAAGAAAACCGAACGCCGTCTTTTCGGAACGGATGGTGTCAGAGGGGTCGCCAATCAGGAGCCCATGACATCGGAGATGGCGCTGAAGCTTGGGCGGGCGATTGCCCGGGTGCTGCAGGATCCGATGGCGCAGGCTTACGGATCGGGTCGCCGGAGGCCTCCTTCACTCGCCAAAATACTCGAGGGAGACACAGAGCACCGTTATAAAATACTGATCGGCAAAGATACCCGACTGTCGGGCTACATGCTCGAGACAGCGCTGGCCTCAGGGATCTGTTCCATGGGTGCGGATGTGCAACTGGTGGGTCCGATGCCCACACCGGGGGTTGCCTTTCTTACCCGCAGCATGAGAGCCGATGCCGGTGTGGTGATCTCGGCCTCGCACAACCCGTATCAGGATAACGGCATCAAGTTTTTCTCCTGGGATGGTTTTAAACTCCCGGACGAAGTCGAAGCGCGTATGGAAGAAATGATCTTCAACGGCGAGACAGAGAAAAACCGACCTACCGCTTCGAAGATTGGCAAAGCGGTCCGAATCAGCGATGCCGTGGGCCGGTATATCGTGTTCTTGAAAAATTGCTTTCCGCGTCACCTTACACTGGAAGGGTTGCGCATCGTCGCTGATTGCGGCCATGGGGCGGCCTACCGGGTGGTTCCGGCGGTATTGGCAGAGTTGGGAGCGGAGGTTTTGCCGATTGGGGTTCAGCCCGACGGCGAAAATATCAATCGTGGCTGCGGAGCGTTGCATCCGGAAACGGCGCGAGAGGTGCTATTGCACGAGCATGCGGATTTTGCGGTATCCCTGGACGGCGATGCGGACCGCGCGATGTTCGTGGATGAAGAGGGGGATTTGATCGACGGCGATCAAGTCCTGGCGATGTGTGCGAAGGACATGCAGGAAAAGGGGACCCTCAAGCGAGAAACCGTCGTTGCCACGGTGATGAGCAATCTGGGGTTGGAGCTGGCCCTGGGAGATCTCGGGATTAAACTTCTACGAGCCGAAGTCGGCGACCGCTACGTTGTCGAACAGATGCTGGCCGGGGGTTACAACCTGGGCGGCGAGCAGTCGGGCCATATTCTCTTTTTAGATCACAACAGCACCGGCGACGGCGCCATCACCTGCCTCCAATTACTGGCGTTGATAATGGAAAAGGGAAAACGGCTGAGCGAGCTCAAGAAAGTCATGACCCGATTACCGCAAGTGCTGGTCAATGTGCGGGTGAAAGAAAAGAAAGATCTGTCCGGTATGCCCCGTGTTCAGCAAGCGATGGCGATGGTGCAAAAGGAGCTCAAGGAGCGGGGTAGAATACTCGTCCGTTATTCCGGCACGGAGCCGTTGGCGCGCGTGATGCTCGAAGGGGAAAACCAAGACCAGATCAAACAGATGGCCGGCGAGATTGCCGATGCCATTGGCCGAGAAGTAGGGGCATAGTTGATGCTGCGCTTGGGAGTCAATGTGGATCACGTGGCGACGCTACGCCAGGCGCGTCGCGCCGAAGTGCCGGATCCGGTGGAGGCCGCAATACTGGCCGAGCAGGCCGGCGCCGATGGAATTACCGTGCATCTGCGGGAAGATCGGCGCCATATACAAGAGCGTGACGTGACACTTATGCGCCAACGGCTTGGAACGAAGCTTAATTTGGAGATGGCGGTAACTCCCGCCATGATTGCGTTCGCCGAGACCCTGGTTCCCGACGATGCCTGTTTCGTTCCGGAAAAGCGAGCAGAGCTGACCACCGAAGGCGGTCTCAATGTGGTGGCGCAGCGGCAAAAAATTAGCGCCGCGGTGCAGCGCCTCCAGGATCGAGGTGTCCGCGTTGGCCTGTTCGTCGATCCCGAAAGAAGTCAGATCGAATCGAGCAAGGAAGTCGGTGCCCACGCAGTGGAGATCCACACGGGAACGTACTGTAACGCTGCCGAAACCGCACGCGAGCGCGAACGTGAGGCGGTGGCGGCGGCGGCGACCCTGGCCCGGAATCTCGGTTTGGAAGTCCACGCCGGGCACGGCCTCGATTACACCAATGTCTCACCCATCGCCAGCATTCCGGAGATCGTCGAGCTCAATATCGGGCACAGCATTATCGCTCGCGCGGTCATCGTCGGCATCGAGCAGGCTGTGCGCGAGATGAAGCAACTGCTCGCTAAAGCGAGAGGATAATTCGGTTCAAAGTTCCAGGTTCAAAGTTCAACGTTAGAATGCCAAAGTCAATGACCGAAACATTCCTTGAACTTTGAACATTGAACCTTGAACAGGCTATTGACTATGATCGTTGTCACCGCCGAACAGATGCGCGAGATGGATCGCTTGACGATCCAGAAGTACGGTGTGCCCAGTCTCAGCCTGATGGAGCGGGCCGGCGAGGCAATAGCCAGGGCGATTCTCGATAACTTCGGACGGGGTGCCAAAAAAGGCGTCTTGATAGTTGCGGGCAAAGGCAACAACGGTGGGGATGGCTTCGTTGTTGCCCGGCTGCTCAGTAAGAAGCGAATTCCTTGCGAAGTTGTGCTGCTGGCGCGCAAGCACGAATTGTCGCCTGACGCTGCCCATAATCTCGAAGCCTATACCAAACGCAGAGGCAAGGTCGCTGAGATTGCGGATGGGTCGTTGGGCTTGCTGAGCGAACGCCTAGCCGGCAAGGGATTGCTGGTGGACGCCATCTTGGGAACCGGTACTAAAAATATTGTGGGTGGCCTCTACGGCGAGGCGATCACACTGATGAATGCTTCCGGGGTACCGATTGTCGCCGTCGATATCCCTTCGGGTCTCGATACGGATAATGGAATGCCGCTCGGAGTTGCGATTCAAGCGGAGATGACGGTTGCTTTGGCCTACCCAAAGCTCGGTGAGGTGATCCATCCCGGCTTGAACTACGTCGGCGACCTGGCGATTGCAGATATCGGTATTGATTGCCGGGCGGTGGAGGAGATCGCCCCATACATCGAGCTCATGGAACGAGAAGATGTGCGCCGGCTCGTCCCCGTCCGGGAGCCGGACAGCCACAAAGGAACTTACGGTCATGCGTTGGTGATGGCGGGTTCCCGCGGGAAAACGGGGGCGGCGATTTTGGCCTCGCGGGCAGCGATCAGAAGCGGCGCAGGTTTGGTGACCTTGGCGGCGGCGCGCCCGCTGAATGATATTTTTGCCACTGCTTTGGTCGAAGTCATGACCGAGCCGCTGCCAAGCAACGCCGCTGAAGAGATCCAGCCCCTCGGCGATGAAGAATGGCGCCGGCTATTGGCACGCAAGGACGCGTTGCTCTTCGGCCCGGGCATTGGGGTTAACGATGCCACGCGGAGCATGCTGCTCTGGTTACTGCGCAACCTGGAAATTCCCTGGGTAATCGACGCGGACGGACTCAACAACCTCGCTTTGGAAGTGGATCGGTTGCGGAGCGCCAAGACGCCTCCTATTCTGACGCCTCATCCGGGAGAGATGGCCCGCTTGATCGCTAAGGACACCACGATAGTGAACCAAAAACGTGTCGAAGTCGCCCGCTCTTTTGCCATGGAGCACGGGTGTCATGTGGTGCTCAAGGGAGCGCGAACCGTCATTGCGACAACGGAGGGAAAAATATTTATCAATTCCACCGGCAATCCCGGTATGGCGACGGGCGGCATGGGGGATGTTCTGGCGGGGATGTTGACGGCTCTTTTAGGGCAAGGATTCAGTCCCGAAGACGCGATGAAGCTCGGGGTTTATCTCCACGGATTCGTGGGGGATCGTGTGGCGGCGAAAAAGGGTCAGATTGGTCTTATCGCATCGGATATTATCGACGGGCTGCCGTCGGGAATGCGTTCTCTGTCGAGGGCGGACTCCCTAGCCCGGATTGTTCATCCACCGAGGAAAACACACGACAGAGTGGTGGACGAGGAGTAAGCTTCGTAGAGAGCGGGCGTGCCTATGGCATCTCAGATTGCAAATTTCAAATTGCGAAAAATCAAAATCTGAGATCTGAAATCTGAGATTCCGAGCAAAGCGAGGACGAGACCCATTGCCCGCGACCGGAGAGGCTTGCTCCGCGGGTTCCAACGTTGTGAATAAGCCGGGCTAGGGGCTCGTGGAAAACTCTCCAAGTCTCGAAATCTCGTTGAAAATATACTAGTTGTGCTTGTGGGGCTCATGACCTGATGGCTTCGTGGAGGGTCTTCACCAATTCGCCGCGGCAGACGATGAGTTGGGGAGGCAGGCTTGGTAAACTGCTGCAGGGCGGGGAAATCATCGGCCTTATCGGCGAGTTGGGAACGGGTAAGACCTGTTTTGTTCGGGGTGTAACGGAAAGCCTCGATGTCGGCAGGAACAGCTGGATTCGGAGCCCGACGTTTACCTTGATCAACGAATACCACGGGCGGCTGCCGGTCTATCACATTGATCTTTACCGCGTCGGTGGCCCGGGTGAGCTCGAAGGCCTCGATCTTCGAGAATACCTCTATTCGGACGGCGTGAGCTTGATCGAGTGGTTTGAACATCTGCCGCTCCACGAGGTCGACGAATACCTCGAATTGAGGCTCGTGTATGCGGGGGGCAATCGGCGGGAATTGATATTCACCCCGCACGGTGCGCAGTACGAAAAGATTCTCGAGCGAGTGAGCGTAAGGAAGTTGAAAGGTTGAAAACTTCGAGGTTTCGCGCGGTAAGAGAAACGAATAGTTTGCTGTCGAATTTCTGCTTAAGCCTTGAGCCTGAGTTGTAGCTATGGCGTTGCTGGTACAAAAATATGGCGGGAGTTCAGTCGGAACGGTGGATCGAATCAAACATGTAGCCGAGAAGGTTTGCACGGCAAAGCTCGGTGGCAACGACGTTGTCGTGGTGGTTTCCGCCATGGCCGGCGAAACCAACCGGCTGGTGGCTCTGGCGCAGGAGATTTCCGAGCTACCGGACGAGCGCGAGAAGGATGTCCTGCTGGCGTCCGGCGAACAAGTGGCGGTTGCTCTTTTGAGCCTTGCGTTGAAGGACCGCGGGCAATCGGCGCGGTCGTTTCTGGGTCATCAAGTGAGGATTGAAACCGATAAGGCCTATGGCAAGGCGCGGATCAGAAATATCGATTCGACGAAAATCGTGCAATCCTTGGCAGCGGGGGAGGTGGTGGTGGTGGCCGGCTTCCAGGGTGTGGATGAGGACGATAATATCACCACCCTGGGACGAGGCGGCTCGGATACCAGCGCGGTGGCCTTGGCGGCATTTCTCAGTGCCACGGCCTGCGAGATCTACACCGACGTCGAGGGTGTTTTCACGACGGACCCAGGGATCTGTCAAGAGGCGAAAAAACTGGGCCGCATTTCTTACGACGAGATGATCGAGCTCGCCAGCAGCGGGGCCAAGGTGCTGGAGATTCGTTCCGTCGAGTTTGCCAAGAAGTTTTCCGTTCCGGTGCACGTGCGTTCGACTTTTTCCGATGTCGAGGGGACGTGGCTGGTCAAGGAGGATGACGCCATGAGCGATGTGCTGGTTTCCGGCGTGTCGTGCGATAAAAACGAGGCCAAAATCACGCTCCTGAGGGTTCCGGATCGGCCGGGACTCGCGGCGCAGGTTTTTGGCCCCATCGCCGATGCCCACATCGTCGTCGACATGATCATACAGAACGCCAGCGAAGATGGTACCACGGATTTGACTTTTACCGTGTCCAAAGCGGATCACAAGAAAGCCCTGTCCATCGTTGAAAAAACCTTGCCCGCGTTGCAAGCCAAGGGAGTCAAAGTCGATACCGACATCGCGAAAATCTCCGTGGTCGGAGTGGGCATGCGCACCCACGCCGGGGTGGCGGCGAAGATGTTTGAAGCGCTCGCCCGCGAGGGGATCAACATCGAGATGATTTCGACCTCGGAGATCAAGATTTCGGTCGTCATCGACGCGAAATATACCGAGCTGGCGGTGCGGGTGTTGCACGACGCATTTATCGGCAAGCAGGGGAACCTATGAAAGACGTTTTGCTTTATGACACGACTTTGAGGGACGGTTGCCAGGCGGAGGATATTTCCTTTACGCTCGAGGATAAGCTCCGCATTGCGGAAAAGCTCGAAGAGTTGGGTATCGATTACATCGAAGGCGGCTATCCCGGCTCAAATCCCCGCGATAAAGACTTCTTCAAGCGGGTGAAGAAACTGAAATTGAAAAAGGCTAAGATCGCGTCCTTCGGAACCACCCGAAAACCCAGCGCCAAGCCTTCCCAGGATATCAATCTAAAGCTTCTTTTGGACGCCGATACCCCGGTGGTCACCCTGGTGGGCAAAACCTGGGATCTCCACGTGCGCGACGATCTACGGATCAGCCAGAAGGCGAACTTGGAGATCATCGCGGACTCGATCGCCTTCATGAAGCGCCGTGTCGACGAAGTCATGTTTGACGCGGAACATTTCTTCGATGGCTTCCGCGCCAATCCGGATTACGCGATGGCGTGTCTCGACGCCGCCCGGGAAGGCGGGGCCGACTGGATCGTGCTGTGCGATACCAACGGCGGCCGGCTGCCCAGGGATATTCGAGAGGCGATCACTCACGTGAACCGGTTGATCAAAACCCCCTTGGGCATTCATTGCCACAACGACAGCGAGCTGGCGGTGGCGAATACCTTGGCCGGCGTGGAAATGGGCGTGAGCCAGGTCCAAGGAACCATCAACGGCTTCGGCGAACGGTGCGGCAACTTGAACCTTATTTCGATCATTCCCAACCTGCAGTTGAAGATGGGAAAGGATTGCGTCAAGCCGGCGCAACTCAAGAAGTTGCGCGAGGTGTCGCATTTTTTCTACGAGCTGGCCAATATCCAGCCCAACAAGCGCCAGCCCTATGTCGGCGACAGCGCTTTCGCGCACAAAGGCGGGCTCCACGTGTCCGGGGTATTGAAGAATCGCGAGACCTACGAGCATATCGACCCCGAATTTGTCGGCAATCGCCAGCGAGTGCTCGTTTCCGACCTGGCCGGAAGAAGCAACGTCATTTACAAAGGCAAAGAGTACGGCATCGACCTGAAGGGCCATGATGAAGCGGTGCAGAGGATCCTGCGGCACACCAAGGAATTGGAAAGCCAGGGCTACGAGTTTGAAGCCGCGGAGGCCTCCTTCGAATTACTGATCCAAGAGGCGCTGGAGCGCAAAAAGAAAAACTTTCGGCTGCTCGGATTTCGCGTCATCGACGAAAAGAGAAAAGAGGGAGAGCCGCCGTTGTCCGAGGCGACGATCATGGTGGAGGTTGACGGCGAAGTAGAACACGCGGTGGCCATGGGCAACGGACCCGTGAATGCGCTGGACCAGGCGCTGCGCCGGGCGTTGACGAAATTTTACCCGTCGCTCACGGATGTCGAACTTTTAGACTATAAAGTACGGGTGCTGACGTCCGGAGAGGGCACCGCCGCGTCGGTGCGGGTTTTGATCGAATCCGGCGACGGTAAGGATCACTGGGGTACTGTGGGGGTTTCCCAGAACGTCATCGAGGCGAGCTGGCAAGCGCTGGTGGATAGCATCGATTATAAACTTTACAAAGATGCGAGACATCGGATGGGAACTAAAAAAAATCCGGAGTAATGGAGTGATGGCTTGGAGTAATGGGCAATACTTCTCTACTCCAACACTCCACCTCCCCGGGTCTTCTGTCATGTGGCAAACCCTTAAAGAAGATATCCAAGCGGTCTTCGACCGCGACCCGGCGGCGCGGTCGACGTGGGAAGTCGCCATTGCTTATCCCGGCCTTCACGCAATTCTGATCCACCGGCTGGCGCACTGGATCTGGCAGCGGCAAGTCACCACCCTCGCGCGGTTCGTGAGCCACGTTGGCCGCTTCCTCACCGGGATCGAGATCCATCCTGGAGCGAAAATCGGCCGCCGCTGTTTTATCGATCACGGCATGGGCGTTGTGATCGGAGAGACGAGCGAGATCGGCGACGACGTGACGATCTATCAGGGTGTCACCCTCGGCGGCACGTCGACGGAGCCAATCAAGCGCCACCCCACCATTGAGGACTCAGTGACGATCTTCAGCGGTGCGGCGGTCCTTGGGCCGGTGACCGTCGGCCGTCACAGCCGGGTGGGCGCAGGCTCCGTGCTGGTGACCTCGGTGCCACAGCATTCCACGGTGGTCGGCATCCCTGGCAGAGTCGTGAGGATAGAGGCGAGGCACACGCCGACAGGCAAAGCGATTATCGACCTCAACTCGGCCGATCTGCCCGACCCCATCGCCAAAGCGATCGGTGCTCTTGCCGACTATGTTGAAAAATTGGAGAAGAAGGTCGACGAACTGAGCACTCGCCAAGGTGGCCTTGAAGAAAAGACCGCTGAAGAGAGCGAGGTCTTGAGCAGGGTCAAGGAGTTGTTGAAAAACAATCACTAAGACGCTCGAAATGGGGCGTTCAAATCGTTCAAGCCGTTCAAAACGTTCAAAGCGATTGAGTCGGCAGCCCGAGTTGGCTGATTAGTTGAAGCGCAGCAAGAGCCATGAGCCACAGCCGTCAGAATAAGAAAATCGTCGTCGCCATGAGCGGTGGCGTCGATAGTTCCGTCACCGCCGGCCTCCTGGTGGAACAGGGCTACGACGTCCGGGGCGTCTCGCTGCGCTTGTGGGAAGGCGTTGAGCTTGGCCCGCGCAATTGCTCGGATCACCGCGGGGCGAAGGATATTGCCGATGTACTCGGCATTCCGCACACCCTGCTGGACCTTCGGGCGCAGTTTGTCGAGAGCGTGGTTAAACCCTTTGCGCGGGATTATCTCCGCGGGCGCACACCGAACCCGTGCATCGCCTGCAACCGCGATTTCAAGCTGGGCACCTTGCTCAACTGGGCCAAAGAGCAGGGCGCAGATTATGTCGCCACCGGGCATTATGCCAAGATCGTCCGCGATCGCTCCGGCGAGCACGCATGCCTTTTTCGCGGCAGCGATCGGGGCAAGGACCAGTCCTATTTTTTATTTGCTCTTTCTCAGAACCAACTGGCTTACACCTTGTTTCCCCTCGGCGCGATGCAAAAAGGCGAAGTGCGAGAGCAAGCCAGAAGGCTGGGGCTGCCGGTGGCCGATCGCGGGGAAAGCCAGGATATCTGTTTCGGCGATTACAAGGCGCTGGTGGAATCCTGCGCCAGCCCAGGCGAGCTTGACGGCGGCGATGTTGTCGATAGGTCAGGAAAGGTGCTCGGCCGCCACGCCGGTATTCACGGGGTGACCATCGGGCAGCGTAGAGGTTTGGGCATTGCGGCGGCCCAGCCGCTTTATGTCGTGGATATCGAAGCGGAGTCGAAGCGTGTCGTTGTGGGCGCCAGGGACGAACTTGGTTCCAAGGGACTCATGGCTGGAAACCTCAATTGGCTCGAGCCCTTCGATGAGGAGGAGATCGCTGCGGCAGTGCAGATTCGCTATCGCTCGCCGGCTATTTCGTGTGTGGTCCGGAAAACAGTCGAAGGAACCGCTGAAGTTCGCTTCACCGAAGAGTTTCCGGCGGTTACGCCGGGCCAGGCGGCAGTATTTTATCGTGGCGATCAGTTATTGGGAGGCGGGTGGATCACGCAAGCGATCCGCTAGCGCGCGGCGCGATTGCAAATCTCAAATGTCAGATCTCAAAGTTCGACGATGTTCTGAGATTTTAAATTTGAGATTCTGAGCAAAGCGAAGACTTACGCAGCAAAGACATGAAGATTGCCATCACGACCCTCGGTTGCAAAGTCAACCAATACGATTCTGCGGTGATTCAGAACCGCCTGGAACGGCAGCATTCGTTTGTCTCCTTCGAGGAGCCGGCGGATTGTTACATCATCAACGCCTGCACGGTAACGGATCGCGCGGATTGGGAGGCGCGACAACTGGTGCGGCGCGCGAAGCGGTTGAGCCCGGGCGCAAAAATACTGGTTACCGGCTGCTACGCGCAGGTCAACCCGGCGGATGTGGCCCGCGTGCCGGGGGTTGACTACGTCGTCGGGCTCAACCGGTTGGATGATCTACTCCAGTTCGTCGACCTTCCCGTTGGCGGCGGCGAAGTGAGGGTGGCGGTCAGCGACGTGAAGCGAGAGCGTGGAGTTGCGGTGCTGGGAACAAGGGCGCTGCCGGGTCATACGCGGGCGTTTCTGAAGATTCAGGAAGGCTGCAACTATTCCTGCACCTACTGCATTATTCCCACGGCCCGTGGCTTGAGCCGCAGCGTGGCGCCGCGGGAGGTCCTCGAGCAGGTCCGTGGGCTTGCCGATGCCGGCTACCGAGAAATCGTTCTCACGGGAATTCATCTCGGAGGTTATGGGCAGGATCTCATGCCCAAAGTCGATCTCACCGCCCTATTGGAAATGATTGCTCGGAGCCGATCGATCCCGCGTCTCCGCCTGAGCTCGCTTGATCCCCGTGAAGTGCCGGATCGACTGCTCGACTTGATCGCGAGTTCCGATGTTGTCTGTCCGCACCTGCATATCTGCGCGCAAGCCGGTGATGACGAAATCCTGAAGCAGATGAGGCGAAATTATGACAGAGCCTATTATCGCGAGCTGTTGATGAGAGTTCGCGAACGTTTGCCGGATGCCGCCCTGGGCAGCGACATCATTGTCGGCTTCCCGGGGGAGACCGACGAAGCATTCGACTGTTCTCTGGAGTTCTTCGCCGGCTTGCCGCTAACCTATTTTCATGTCTTTCCCTATTCTTCGCGGCGCGGAACGATGGCCGTCTCTTTGCCGGATCACGTCGGTGGCCAAGTGAAGAAAACGCGGGCCCGCAAGATGCGTGAGCTGGGGGCGATGAAGAAAAAAGATTTTTGTCTTCGCTTTCGCGGCCGGAGGGCATCCATCCTGGTTGAGGAAAAAATCGATCGGGCGACTGGCCTCCGTGGGGGATTCAGCCGCAACTATCTTCCCGTCTTGGTATCTGGCGCTGGGAATCTTGTTAATCGTGAAATCGAGGTTGAAATCGAGAGCTTCGAAGACGGACGGCTGAAGGGGACCCAGTTGGCGATGGCTTCGGCCCCGGTGGAGCGCCATGACGCGTTCGTTTCCAACCCAAGCTAGATTGAAGAAAGAGCCACAGCTCTCGCTGCTTGAGAAAGCGTTGGGATACTCCTTCGCAGATGCTACTCTGCTGGTACGCGCTCTTACCCACGTTTCCTACAATCGCGAAAAAAGCGCCGGTCACAATGAGGTGCTGGAGTTCCTCGGCGACGCGGTTTTGGATCTTGCTATCAGTGATCTTTTAATGCGCAGTTTTCCGGAGAAAAGCGAAGGCGATCTATCCAGAATGCGCGCTGCGCTGGTGAATTCCACGGCGCTTGCAGAGAAAGCGGCCCTCCTAAACCTCGGCCCGTCGCTGCGCCTGGGTAAGGGTGAGGAGCGCAGCGATGGACGAGCCAAACCGTCCATCCTGGCCGGCGCCTTCGAAGCGCTGCTGGGCGCCGTTTATCGAGACGGCGGCTACGAAGCTGCGAAATGTCTGGTCGAAAAGTACTTTGCTGCCGATGTCAACGAGAAAACGTTGGGCCAACAGGACTACAAAACCCGGCTGCAAGAGATCAGCCAGATGCTATTTCACGCGCCCCCGGGCTACCGGCTGATCTCGCACAGCGGTCCGGATCACGACAAGTGCTTTGTCACTGAAATAGCGGTGGGGGGAAAGGTGCTTGGCAAGGGCGAAGGAAAAACCAAGAAACAGTCCGAGCAGGAAGCCGCGAAGCAAGCGTTAGGCGAGCTACAACAGGCCGGTTTGCCGGACGGCAAAAGCTAGCTCGGATTTTTCATGACCAAGCATCGACTTCGATTGGCCTCGCCGTTTCAACGGCGAAAGCGGAACTATCCAAAGAAATTAAAGAGACCGGTATTTGAATTCTTCCATCTGCGATTTCGAGGCAGCAGCGAAGCATGCGCCATCTTACCAGTGACGTGCTGATCGTGGGGGCCGGCGGCGCCGGCATGTACGCCGCCATCGCTGCGGCGCGAAACGGCGCGTCGGTGGTTCTTTTGGATAAGAGTCTAATAGGCCGCGGCGGCGCTACGGTGATGGCTCAAATGACGGTTGCCGCAGCCATCGGCCAGCAGGAGCCGGACCACTGGACGATTCATCTCGAGGATACCATCCGGGCGGGGCGCGGTCTCTGCAACGAGGAACTATCGGCTTTGTTGTGCGAAGAAGGACCGGCACGGATTCTCGAGATGGAGCAGTGGGGCACCCGCTGGGCGCGGGAGAACGGCCACGTTAAGCAAGAGATGGCGCCCGGCCACAGCCGTCGGCGCTGCTGCTACGTCGATTTTCTCAACACCGGTCCCGCCGTAGCGGCCACCTTGCGCCGCAAGGTAGGCGAGATCAGTGAAGTCCGTCGCATCAGCAACGTGGCGGTCGTCGAGATTCTCACCAGGGATGGACGCGCCATCGGCGCTGTCGGACTCAACTTGAGTGATGGCGAGCTGGTTACGTTTGCAGCTCGTGCCGTCATTCTGGCAGCCGGCGGCTTGACCAAGCTTTACGCCCGCAATAGCGCCTCCGCGAATATGGGTGGGGAGGCCTATGCCTTGGCATTGTGGGCCGGCGCTGAATTGGTGGATATGGAATTCGTCCAATTTTTTCCCATCGGCCATCTGGCGCCACGATTGGTCGGTATGGACCCGATCCTGTGGGACCCCTTCCGCTACAAGCTCGGCGGAAAATTGCTCAACGGCAACTTCGAAGAATTCGTCGACCGTTACGGCGGCACGGACTTCGGTCAGTACACGGCCACGCGGGATCTGGCATCCTATTCGATTCTAAAAGAGGCGGAAGCGGGCCGCGGATCGCCCCATGGCGGTGCCTATCTCGACTTTCGCCATATCTCCGAGATCCAGCTACGGGGTGCCTTCGGGCCGGTGATTGATCGCTTGCTGCTGAACGGCATCGATCTCACAAAAACGGCCGTGGAGGTGGGGCCCATGGCGCACTACCATATGGGCGGTGTTCGAGTAGATTCCAACATGGAAACGCGCATCAAGGGGCTTTACGCCGCGGGTGAAGCTGCGGGCGGAGCCAACGGCGCCAATCGTTTATCCGGCAATGCGATTACGGAAGCCTTTGTGTTCGGAGAGCGTGCCGGCTCATCCGCAGCCGAAGCGGCAAAACAGATACAGGTAGATTGGGAGCCCGAGTTGGCGACGGCTGCGATCGAGCGGATAAAAGCATTGAGGAGGTGGCAGTCAAAGAACGGTGTTACGGCAGTCTCACTGCAGGCGGAGTTGCAGGAAATGATGTGGGAGAAGGCGGGACCGTTTCGCACTGGGGACAAGCTTGCCGCTGCACTGGCGCGTATTCAACAGATGCTAAGGGATGACCTGCCGAGTGTCTCTATCACAGAGGAGACTTTGTATAACGTCGACTTGCAAGACTGGTTCGAATTGCGGGCCATGTTGACGACCGCGGAAGCGGTTGTCAGATCGGCGCTGGCGCGGAGCGAAAGCCGCGGCGCGCACCAGCGGGAAGACTTTCCGGAGGCCGACGAGTCGCTGCTCAAGAATCAAGTGATGGAAATGAAAAACGGCGAGCTCGTGTTTCAGTGGATATCGCCGGTGCGGCTGAATCGCGTTGAGGGTAGCCATGGCTGAGCGAGCCACTAAGAAGGCGGTTCTCCACGTGCGGCGCGGCGCTTTGAACGAGGCGAGCCGTTATGACGACTTCGAGGTCCCCTTCGAGGAAGGCATGTCGGTGCTCGACGCGCTGCGCTGGATACGCGTGAATCTCGATAGCACGCTAGCGATCCGCTATAGCTGCATCAATGCCAACGCCTGCAAAACCTGCATGGCTCTGGTGAACGGCGAGGTGGAATACACTTGCATCGCGAAGCTGGCCCCCGAAAGCATCACCGTCGAGCCGCTTCCCAAGCGGCCCCTAATTCGCGACTTGGTGACCGACACAGTGCC
>DAIRFP010000084.1:0-20766 GCA_036794995.1 Thermodesulfobacteriota bacterium
GCTCTTGAACTGAAAGTTTTGGCAGTGTTTGGTTCGTGCCCATTGTAAGCTCCTTTACTGGATCAATTTCTCACTACTATGCATTGATGCATAGAGATCGCTTCAGCAGCCTGCTAGTCGTCAAAAATTTCCACCCGGATCCTCTGCCCCCTCCCCGATTCCGGGCACGCGCTGACCGCGACCAGGCAATCCATCTCGGCGCGAAAATCCACGTGGGCCTCGTCTTTCGGACGGATCATCGTGTCGTACATGATGCCGGTTTCCGGATCGATGCGCATGCACTGGAAAATATTGAACGGGCTGGGCACGTCGTCCGGGGAGATATTCCACGGCTTCACGGCACCACTCAAATTCTCCCAGCAACCGTGATCGGGAATCTCTTCCGGAGCCTTGGGATTGATATCGACACCTTCAGCGAACACCCGCTTCGCCGTTCCCTGGGCCACCATCTCGAAGCGCTTGCGGCTGCACATCCCCTTCTGCAGATCGTGCCTTCCTTCTTTAAAAGTGTCTTCGACAATGGTCAGCATCGGATTGTTACGCTTTGAATACAGCACATCGCCGGAGCTGATAAAGATCTTGACCTGATTCGTCTTGGTCCGCGCTTGATCGAACCGTTCGTTGAGATCATGCAGGTTAAAGGCCACGAAATCGACGATGCTTTTGCCCACGATCCGCAGCCTTTGCCCTTTTCTAAGCTCGAAGGCCGCCCCGGAGTTCTTTGCCACAACTCTACTTTCCAGAACCGCCATCTAAACCTCCATCAAGACACGCGCCTGCCAAGCGAGAAGATTGTTCCAACAGTAGCGAGAAGTGTCAACTAGACGGCCACCCGGTTTGTCACAAACGCAAGGATTCGTTTAAAAGCGGAGTTTCGAGTGAACTCAATCGCGTCGGTTGAAGCGATACGCCAAAGATAGATCAACCGACCCAGCTCGTAAATCTATGCTCGAATGTCTGGACAAGCCAATTCGTGATTAGGCCGATGATGAGAACCACCATCGCGATCGCGAAAACCTTTGCCGCATCGAACTGGGCGCCATACTTCTGCGCGAGCGCGCCGAGACCGACGAAGGCAATGAGCATCTCCCCATTGATCATCCCCTTAACCGCGCGTCCCATCCCGAGTCGAATGCCGGCGAAAACCAGCGGCAGGGAGGCCGGCAGCAGGATCCGCGCGAAGATCTGGTGTTCGCGACAGCCAAACGATCGTGCCATCTCCACCAGTGAAGGGTCTACCGTGCGGATCGCGGTGGCGGTGTTGATAACGATGACGAACATGGAATAGACGACGATGATCGCTATGCGCGAAGCATCGGATAATCCAAAAATCGCAAAGAAGACAGGCGCGAACACGATCGACGGGCAGACGAAAAACGCATGGACATAGACATCGAGAGCTTTTTCAACGTAACGATAGCGGCCCATCAGCGCTCCGACAACCAGGCCCATGACGAGCGAGAGGCTAAATCCGATAATCAACCCCTGCAAACTTACTCCAATATTGGCTAGGATGGCGCCGCTTTCCACGAATTGAAGCAAGGCTTCCATCACCTTAGAAAATGGCGGAAGCCACTGGAGTCGCAAGCCCCAGCCCAGCGCTTCCCAAATCGCAGCGCCGCCGAGCAAGGCGAGAACTTCGAGAGCGCTGTCCCGCCAGAAACGCTGTAGACCTGGCGTCACACTCGTTCTGCTCGCGGCGCTGGTTTTGACCGCCGCTCCGGTTATTGTCTCCTGGCTCACGATTCACCCAGTACCACAAAGCGCTCCTCATGTGAGTGCGGGGATGAATGTTCTTAACTCGCCCGCAGGGAACATCCCGAAGTCACGGATGTAAGTCCGTGGTACGGGGTTCACTCAATCTGCATCGCACGCAGGTTCTCCCACAAATATTCTTTGACTTCGAGAAAGAGGCTGGACTTCTCCCACTCGCGCAAGCGCGGTCTCTTAAGCGGAACATCGATGATTTCCTTGACCCGTCCCGGGCGCGGGGTCATCAAGGTCACCCGATCGCCGAGCATGACGGCTTCATCCATGCTGTGGGTAATAAATACAACCGTCTTTCGTTCCTGCTCCCACAGGCGGAGCAGTTGTTCCTGCAACAGGCGACGCGTCTGCTCGTCCAATGCGCCAAAAGGTTCATCCATTAGCAGAATCTGCGGATCGACGGCGAGCGCCCTGGCAAGACCAACCCGTTGCTGCATCCCTCCGGAAAGCTCTTTGGGCAAACGCTTCTCGAAGCCTTCCAGGCCCACCTGCTTAATCAGTTCCCTGCCTTTGGCTTGGCATTCATCTTTCGGCGTGCCGCGAATATCGAGCCCAAAGGTAACATTGGTCAGGACATCAGCCCACGGCATCAAAGCGAAGTTCTGAAATACCACGGCGCGCTCCGGTCCCGGTCCGGTGACTGGTCGGCCATCAATGGTAACCTCGCCCTCATCATAAGGGATCAGACCAGCAATAATACGCAACAAAGTGGTCTTGCCGCAGCCGCTCGGACCGATGACGGTGATAAATTCGTTGTCACGCACTTCGAAGTCAATGTTACTCAGAGCGAGCACGCCGCTGCTGCCATTATCGAATGTGGCGAACTCCTTGCTCAAGCCGTGTACTCGTATCATCTGATTCCGATCATCCGTTTGCGCCTACCCGATTGAGATGTCAGGAGCCCAACCGGCGATTCTTCTTTCGATCGCCTGCATCGCCGTCAGCAGGACGATTGCCTCCATAATCACGGCGAGAACAGTTGCAAACACCAGATCGGACTGCATGCGACCGGAAAATTCCAATAGCAAGCGCCCAAGCCCGCTCGCTACTAAAAGAAGCTCAACCATGACCATTCCAGTGATGGAGCGGCCGAGGCCGATTCTCATGCCGGCGAAAATAGCCGGCATGGCTCCAGGTATGACGATTCTCCGCCAGATCTGTCCCTCGCTCGCGCCAAAAGATTTGGCCATCTCGATCAGAGATGGCTCCACGTTGCGGACGCCAACGCGTGTGTTGACGGTAATAAAAACGAAAGCGAACAAAACGACGATGAACACCCGAGACGAAAGCCCTAGGCCCAAGGCGATGATGACAATCGGGATGAGCGGCGCGACCGGCATGGCCAGAAGAACGCCGACATAAGGGTTAAGAATTCGATCCATCCACCGTAGCCGTCCGGCGGCTAATCCCAACGGAATGCCCACCAGCAACGAAACGGCATATCCCAAAAGCAACGCCTGATTACTTACGTAAAGAGCCTCCCAAAACCGCTGGTCACGAAACAACAGGTGGAAGAGTCCACTCGCCGTCTCGGTGAATCTGGGCAGAAGAAAGTTCTGCGAATAGCCGACAAAGATCTCCCACAGGCCAACGACCACGGCAAAAACTAACAACCGAAGGCCCCAGTCCCGGACAGCACTATTCTTCATGCTGATGCGCCGCCCCTCTCAAGTGTGATGTTTTGTCGGCACTCTGAATGGAAAATCCTCTATGCTTCAGCGCACTCCGGAGACCTTGCCCACCTTGCCAAGTGCACCGGCAAGTATTTTCGAATCGACAATTTCCTTGGTGTTCACGGCCGACTTGAGCTCGCCGTTTTCCGTGAAAAACTTTACCGTGTCATCGAGGATCGAAGTGTCGCCGCCATTCTGCGGCCAGGCGCGCACGATCTCAATATAAGCCTTGATGGCCGGGGCGATGATGTGTTTGGGCATGTCCGGTAGATGCTTCGCCACCGCCGGCTCGAGAATCTTGGGGTTCGCATGAACCATGCGAAAGGTCTTCAACAGTTCGGCAATATAGGCGGTCGCGACCTCTTCGTTCTTGCGCAACCACTCGCCATTGGCCCAAAAACTGGCACCGCTGATATTGAAGAGATTGCCGGTCCTAATGATGTGAAAACGGCCTGGCGCCTGCGAGTCCAGATTGAGCCAGTCGCCTAGCTGCACCAGAGTGGCGTCGATCTGGTTGTTCTGCAAAGCGATGATCCGGTTCTCGCCGCCTGGAATGACGACAATTTTGGGATTTACTTTGCATTCGTTGAGCAGCCAAAGCTTGACCGCCAGAGACGTCGTGGAGGCCTCGCCGTGGATGGCAAACCTCTTGCCGTCGGTTTCCTTGCAATCCTTGATTTCTTTCTTTGCGATCATCACAAATTCCCCGCCATTGTTTTCCATCAGAAAGAAGAGCTTGGCTCCCTTCTGAATGGCCCGCACCGGATCCATGACCTGCGAATTGGCGACCTGAATCGTTCCCTGGGCAAGCGCCTGAACGTTCAAGTCGGTGCGCGTAAACTCAACGCTTTTGAGGTTCCACCCGTGGCTATTCAAGCGATCGTGGGTCAATATCGCGGGAATATCATACAAGGAAACCGACGATGGATGGCCGAGCTTGATTTCTAGATTGCCGCGCGGCTTCAGCACTTCCACTTCCGCCGCTCGGGCTACCGTCACCATTAACAAGATCGTTAGGATCGCAAAAGAATACTTTTTCATCTCATTTCCTCCTATCGCTCTCGAAGTTAGTCTCAAGGTTTCGCTAAGCGGGGCGGCAAAAATTAACTTTACAATTTCCTATCCTGTCATTCTGAACGTAGCGTAGCGAAGTGAAGAATCTCGACCGAGATCCTTCGCGTTGCTCAGGATGACAGAAACGTGCATGACAATGCATTGATTTTATTATCTCTCAAGCCCTATTTACGGCTTCGTCACGCATGCGAGCGGCCGCATCCAGGACCGCCTCCTGAATCTTGTAGTAACTGCCGCAGCGGCACAGATTACCGGCCAAGTAGGCGCGGATCTGCTCCACCGTCGGAGCGGGATTTTCCTCCAAAAGGCTTTTGGTACTCAAAATAAATCCGGGCGTGCAATAGGAACACTGAAAAGCGTTGTGATCGATGAAGGCCTGCTGAATGGGATGTAGTTTGCCGGGGTCACTTAATCCTTCTATGGTCACGATCTCCTTGCCTTCGGCCAGCGGCGCGAGCATAAGACAAGAGCTTATCGGCTGGCCATCCAAAAGCACAGTGCACGCGCCGCACATGCCGATGCCGCAACCTTCGCGGGCGCCGAAGAGCTTGAATTCGGCGCGGAGCACTTCGAGCAAACTATGATGCGTGTGCACGGCTTTTTCTTCTTCGATTCCGTTGACTTTGAGTTTAACGATTTGTTTCATGTTTTTCCTCGATGACCATCTAGTCTAGTGTCCTGACCCAGAAGTTCGCTACATAATTCCCGCATCATACCGTCCGAAAATCTCCCCTTCCCCTCTTTTTCAAAGAGGGGTTAGAATCCCCGCGGAGAAAAATTCCCCCTTTGAAAAAGGGGGACGAAGGGGGATTTGAGTTTGACTTCAGCTGCTGTCATCGCTTGGACTTTTTAAACGAACTTCTGAGACACCACACTAGTGAAATCAATTCCATAAACATCGGGTTTAAAATCATGCCTTGACCAGTTCCCGCAGTACTTTTTCGGGCGTCAAAGGTAAATCGCGGATGCGCGCCCCCACCGCGTTATAAACCGCGTTGCCGATAGCCGCCATCACCGGCGGCAACAGTGTTTCACCGATGCCATGAAGTTCTTCCGAGCCTGCGTGTTCCAGCGCCCCCGGGTTCAGCTTCTTTGGAATATCCTCGAAAGAGGGAATATTGTAGTCGCCCAAGTTTGCGTTCAGAAGCTGTCCGCGTTCGTCGTAAGCCATCTCCTCGAAAAGCGCTTGCCCGAGCCCAAAGATCGTGGATCCTTCCAGTTGCAGCTCGCATAAGCGCGGATTCACGACCCGGCCCGCGAATACGCGGGGGCTCAACTTGAGAACTTTGACCTTGCCGGTCTCCACGTCGACTTCCACCTCGCAACCGATCGCTCCCTGGTGCCAGTGGACGGAGCCGATCCCCTGCCCCGTTTCCAGATCGAGGCCGCCGCGGGTGCTGAATGCACCCCGCCCGATAAGGTTGCCTTGATTGCTGCGCAGCGCAATCTCGCCGTAACCAAGCGAGCGGCCGGGAGTGCCTCGAACCGCTACTCTACCCTCTTCGAGAACCAAGTCGCTCACGGATGCTTCCAGCTGCTCAGCTGCATAATCGAACAACTGCCGCTTAAGGTCGGCGGCTGCCTTACCGATGGCGCCTCCCATGGAAAAAGTTGTGCGGCTGGAACTCGTCTGTTGATCATAGGGCGTCAACTCAGTGTCAGGATCGGACACCGACACGCGGCTCATCGGTATCTGCAGCGCATCGGCTGCGATCTGAGCCAATACGGTTTTCGCGCCCTGCCCGAGCTCCACGCTGCTGGTCAAGACATTGAGACTGCCGTCTTCGTTGAGTTTAAGCGCCGCCGCGGAGGTTGAAGGGGTAATCGTCGCTTTGATCACCAGCGCCAATCCCTTGCCGCGTCTTATAATGTCTTTCTCGTGCGAAGGGCGATTTTTGTTAAGCCAGCGGGCATCGCTCGATGTCCACTGCAGGTCGGCCGCAGCCTGGTCCAAGAGTTCATCGTAATGCATGTCGGCGAGCCTCTCGCCGGTGGCGAAGCAATCATCATCGCGGAGCAGATTCTTCCGCCGGAATTCGACCGGATCCAGGGCCAGCCGTTCGGCAATCAGATCCATCTGGCTCTCATAGGCCCAAACGGCCTGCGGCACACCGAAGCCGCGCAGTGCTCCCGCCGGCACAACGTTGGTCCAGACGGCGCATGAGTCGATCCGGACATGAGGGATTTTGTAAGGCCCCGACATGGCGGAGCCGCCGTTGCGCGCGACGATGGGTCCAATATCGCTATACGCACCGGTATTAAAATTGGCGCTCACTTGGCGGGCCGTCAGTGCACCGTCCTTCTTGACGCCGGTTTTTATCCGGATCGTCGCGGGGTGCTTGCACACCGTAACAAACTCTTCTTCCCTTTTGAGAAGGATCTTGACCGGGCGATTCGCCTTCAACGCCAAAAACGATGTAATCGGCTCCAATCTAAGCGACCCTTTCGATCCGAAGCCGCCGCCCAGGGTCTCGACAATAACCCTGACTCGCGCCAGCGGCAGGTTGAATAGCTCAGCCATTTGCGCGCGGATCGCATGGGGCATCTGCGTCGAGGTCCAAATCGTCAGCTTTCCTTGGAAGAACTCGGCAACGGTCACGTGGGGTTCGAGGGGAACATGCTGCGCCGCGGGCGAGCGAAAGAGATCCTCGAAAACCAAATCAGCCTCGCGAAACCCCTGTTCCACATCGCCGCGACGCAGCTTGAAGTGACTGCAGAGGTTGCTCCCGGCAGGGAGATCTTGAATCACCTTGCTGAATATCGGCTGCTGCTCCGGCCGCGGATCGTGGACCAGCGGCGCGGTGGGCTTGAGCGCCTCCTCTTCATCAAAAACGGCGGGCAGCTCTTCGTACTCGACTTCGATGAGCGACAAGGCCTCCGCCGCGATATCGTCGTTCATCGCCGCTACCGCGGCTACGGCATCGCCGACAAAGCGCACCTTGTCCAAAGCGACCACGGTCTGATCGCGAAAGATTCTTCCATACTTTCCGTTAAGGCCGACGGGACCGTCGAAATCGCTGCGCGTCAGCACGGCGCCGACTCCTGCCAACCGTTCTGCGCGCGAGGCATCCACTCGAACCAACCGTGCATGGGGAAAGGGGCTGCGCAGGATCTTGCCGCAGAGCATCCCGGGTAACTCGACATTGAGCACGTAATTGATGCGGCCGGAAACGCGCTCTTGCGCGTCGATCATGGGTAGGGTCTGGCCGACGGCTGCCACAGTGAATTCTCCCCTCCGCTAGTTGCCGGCCATCGCCTGTTGGATGGCCCGCCGAGCCATGACACGAATGATCTGTTTTCGATACCACGCCGAGCCGCGCAGATCCGCGAGCGGTTCGATGCCGGCGGCATAGGCTCCGGCAATCTCTTCGATCAAGGAATCGGTCAACCGCTTGCCACGAGCCATGGCCTCGGCGGATTCGATCTCTTGAGGGATCTCCGCGACTGCTCCCGCAACCAAACGCAACTCTTTGCAGCTACCGTCCGCTTCATTCTTGACAACCACGGCCATGCCGACGCAGGGCCGATCCTCGGACGAACGAGAAATGTACTTGAGATAGCTTGAGCGGCTCCCGTGAGCCGGATCCGGAACGATCAGTTCAGTAAGAATCTCATCCGGCGCCAAGGTGGTCTCGTAAAAATCTTTGAAGAAATGCGTCAAGGGAATCTCCCGCTCACCCCTGACGCTCTGAGCCTTGACTCTAGCGCGCAGCGCGACCAGAACGCAGGGCGGATCCGAGGCGTAGTCCGCTTCGCTCAGATTGCCGCCGACGGTGGCCGCATTGCGGACGCGCACGTTTCCCACCCTGCCGAAGGTTTGAGCCAGAGTGAGATTTTTTTCGCGAACCAAAGGGGACATCTCGGCTTCACGGATGGTGACCAACGCGCCGATTCTCAAACCCGTTCCGGGCTCATGACGGATGCTTCGAAGCTCCTGCAATTGAGCGAGGCTAAGCAGGTTCGAAGGAGCGATGAGTCGATGTCTCAACATGATGACGAGCGCTGTTCCACCCGAGATTATTTTTGTCTCGTTAGGCTCCGAACCCAGGAGCGAGACCGCTTCATCGAGCGAGTTCGGCTGTAAGATTTTTATGTTTGGCATGGTCGTCGGGTTTATCTCTCTCTTTCCGCTACTCTCCCTCTGAGCGATTTTTCTGCTGCTCCAGCGCGCGCAGTACTTTCTCCGGTGTAATCGGTAAGTCGAGAAAGTGGGTCCCCACGGCGCGGCTAATGGCATTTCCGATCGCCGGTCGAGCCGGCGGTATTGCCGTTTCGCCGATGCCGTGAACATCGGTCACGCCGTGCGGTTCCAACAAGTGGACCGTCATCTGCGCCGGTACATCTTCAAACGACGGAATCATATAGTCGGAAAGGTTCGGATTAGTGATGCTGCCGTTGGTGTCCACCGCCAACTCCTCGAACAGTACCTGGCCAAGCCCAAAAGTCGCCGCGCCCTGGACCTGCAACTCAGAGAGACGCGGATTGATCACCTTGCCGGCGTACATTTCAGCGTGGAGCCGCGTGACCTTCACCCGTCCGGTCTCTGTGTCCACCTCCACCTCACAGACCACTACCGCGGGGTGCCATTCCGCCGACCCGTAACCTTGGCCGGTTTCAAAGTCCATCACCACTGGACTGCCGTCGGGTCCCGACCCCGAAACAAAAACGCCATGACCCAAAAGATTGTTCGCCTTGGTGAAGCGAATGGCGTCGACATAGGAGACTGATTTGCCGGCAACGCCCCGGACCATGATCCTGCCATCCTGCAATACCAGATCTTCTTTGGCCGCTTCGAGTTGGGCCGCCGCAGCTTCGATGAGTTGCTCCCTGATATCCTTAATCGCCTCGCGGATGGCCGTGCCCATGCAAAAAGTCGCGCGGCTCGCCGCGGTCATCAGATCGAAAGGCGTAAACGCCGTGTCAGGCTCGGAAACGCGCACACGCTCCACCGGCAAGCCGACCTCGGTAGCAGCGATTTGCGCTAGCGCAGTTTTTAACCCCTGCCCCATCTCGACGGAGCTGGTCAGAACATTGAGACTTCCATCGCCATTGAGTTTTGCCGTCGCCGTTGATGTGGTCGGCGTCGCCATTCCTTTGACGATGACGCCGATGCCTTTGGCACGGATCTTATTTCCCTCCCTGAGCACCAGAGGGCCGTCTTGCCAACCGATTTTTTCCGCCGCCGCAGCGATGAGTTCGTTGTAATGCATCTCAGGCATTGGCTCCCCGGTCGAGAATGGGTCGCCTTTCTGCAAGACATTTTTGAGCCTGAGCTCGACCGGATCAAGACCCAACGCATCGGCGATGATGTCCATTTGGGTCTCATGTGCCCAAGCCACTTGACTGATGCCGTAACCCCGAAACGCCGCGGAAGGCGGAGTATTGGTGTATACGCCGTAGGAATCCATGTGCAGGTGGGGCACCCGGTAGGGTCCGACAGCCGCGTAGCCACGTGTAATCAAATTCGGTGTGGTATCGCCGTAGGCGCCGGAGTTGTAATAGCAATGCGCTTCGACCGCCACCAAGGTGCCGTCGGCTTTCACCCCGGTCTTGAGTTTAATCTTGCACTCATGTTGAACGCCGAGAAGAAAACACTCCGCGCGTCGCGCCACCATACGCACGGGCCTCCCGGTTTTCTTGGCCAACAAGACCGCCGCCGGCTCCAATTTGGAATTCAGCTTGCCGCCGAAGCCGCCGCCGAGAGTGAAAACGATAATCCGCACATCGGCGATGGGAACTTTGAACATTCCGGCGAGCTGGCGCTGGACAACGTGGGGATTCTGGCTGCAGGTCCATACGGTTATTCGCCCGCCACTGACCTGGGCCACGGTCACGTGCGGTTCGAGCGCAAGGTGGTTAACGGAAGGCGAAAAAAAGCTGTTCTCGAAAATCCTGTCGGAATCACGGAAGCCCTGGGTCATGTCCCCTTTGCGCTGCTTGAACAGGTGGACGATATTAGTTCCCTCTAGCGATCGCGCCGCCACATCCGGGCGCCCGGCTATGATGCGCCTCGGTCCTGGGTGCAAGATCGGCGCTTCCGGCTTTAACGCCTCCTCCGGGTCAAACACGGCCGGCAGATCTTCGTACTCAACATTAATGAGTTCGACCGCTTCGGCTGCCGTGTCCGGATCCGCAGCGGCGACAGCAGCCACCGCCTCGCCCACAAAGCGGACGGTATTCAGCGCCACCGGAGTCTGGTCTTGAATGATCAGGCCGAAATAGGGGTCAATGTGATCGCCGACCAGATCCTCACGCGTCAGCACAGCGGCGACGCCGGGAAGCTTTTCGGCCTTCGAAGTATCGACCTTGACAACGCGCGCGTGCGCGTGGGGACTGTGAAGCACGCAGGCATGGAGCATTCTGGGCAGCTCGAAATTCAACGTATAGTCGATGCCACCGGTCACCCGCAGCTGCGAGTCTACCATGCTGATCGATTGCCCAACCGCCATGCTATTTTCCTTGTATCAATTCGGGAGAAGATGCTGAACCATTGGGTTGTCATCCCGAGCGGATGCGAGGGATCTAAGATTTCTCCCTGCGGTCGAAATGACAGAGCGTTCCCATAGCTACGTTATTCCAAAATCCATCCCCATTTTGCGAGAATGGCGCGGGTGCGCTCCGGCGTGCTGATGATATCACCCGCCAGCGGATGGTCCTTCCACGTAAACGGCGTGGTGGCGTCGATGATCATGCGCGAGTTCGCGTTCAACTCGCGTTGATCCGGCGCGATGGCCATGTCGATCCGGCAGCCCTTGGTATCTTTGATTATCTCCACACCGCGCTCAGGATCGCAGCGGGCCAAAATCGCCCAGACCACGTCTTGAATATTGGTGACGTCGACATGGTCATCCACTACAACCGTGAGCCGATTCATCTCTATTCCGCCGGAGCACTGCGATGCGATAAGCCCAGCTTGCTTAGCATGGCCGACATATTGGGTCTTTAGCGCCACGACCGTCATCAGACGGTTGCCGCCTTCAGGCGGGCTCCAGACTCCGCACACTCCCGGCACTCCGGACTTTTCCAGCTGATCCCAGATCATGCCGGCGCGAAGATAGGCCAAAAAGCGATTATCTTCATGCGGCGGCTTGCCTTGCGGGCAACCTAATAGAATGGGATCGTTCCGGTGATAAATGCGATGAATTCGTACGACACGGTCATTGGGATAACCGTCCTGATAGTAGCCCATCCATTCGCCGTACGGACCCTCTTTAGAATATTCGTCAGTGGTGATGAAACCTTCGAGGGCAATTTCAGCATGGGCCGGAATGGGCAAGCCCGTCAGCTCGCCCTCGATCACCTCAACGGGACTGCCGCGCACGCCTCCCGCCCAATCCAACTCGCTTTCGCCATACCCAGGCCCCTGGACGCAAGCAGCAAGAAACAACAGGGGATCGGCGCCGACCACCGTGACGATGGGACAGGGTTTGCCACGCTGCATATATTTTTCTTTGATGATGCCGCCGTCGTGGGGCGGCGCTACTCGTATGCCGATACTGTTTCTATCAAAGACCTGGTTGCGATAGGTGCCGGCATTGATGATGCCGGTGTCGGGATCACGCATGATATTGATACTTGCCGTCCCGATGAACCGGCCCCCGTCCCGCGGATGCCAGATCGGCGCGGGAAAACAATTCAAGTCCACTTCACTATCGCGCAGGATATTCTCTTGAACCGATCCTCGCTTGATTACCATCGGTGGAATCGGGGCAAAGCCTTTGAGCAGTTTCCGCCAAAACTGCAGCAGCTCATCATGAGACGCTTCTGCCGGATTCAAGCCCAGCGTTACCGCCTGTCGTTTGCGAGAACCCATGCTATTAACCAAGACACGGTAGCCCCGCTCATAATTCGGAATCTCATCGAAGAGGACACAAGGGCTTTCCTCCGCGTGGTCCAGCATCTCAGTAACGGCGCCGATATCTTCCTCGGAACTCGCGCCGCGGACGTGTTTCAGCTCGCCGAGATCACTCACCAACTCAAGCCAATCTCGCAGGTCAGACCACTGTGGTCCGGTGGCTTGGGCTTTTCTCTGCTTAGCCATTTGAGAACCTCCTGAAAACTCTGTTTTCGCATACTAATGGTTTCAGAATATCTTTGTTGCGAAAATAGAAGATGCACGCAATCTGCCAATTTCTACGCTCAGTTTGCTTCGTTTCGGTAATTTACGGCCGCCATTGTCTATCGCGGATAGATTTCTTTAATGAACCCTTCTCTGGTCAATTGCTCAAGAGGCGCAGGATCGTAAAACTGTTTGGGATCAGCGCCTTTGGCTTTAGGATTTTGCGACCCGATAGCTTCCAAGACCGATTCCATTTCCGCTGTAGTGACAGTCGGCACATCGCGAAATAACATCACCGTACTCTTGAACGCGCTCTGTAACAAGTTCGTATCTGTGAGTCGCGTGTGTTTGCCGAGCACACGGACGGTGAAATCAGGATTGGCCTTGGCGTATTTGAGTCCTTCGAGGGTCGCTTTGAGAAACCGATTGAGCGTCTGAGGACGGCTCTTGATAAACGCGTCTGTCGTTAACAAAGCCGTCGATGGATAACGATAATTAATCTCGGCAAGGTTAAGAAACTCCTTGTAGCCGAGATCTTTCGCCTTTTCCAGAGTGGGCGACGAGACGAGACCGCCTTTTATGACGCCCTGCTGCATGTACAGGAGAACCTCCGGCACGCCGCCGGTCTGAATCACCTTGATGTCATTCAATGGATCGAGACCGAACTCGCTGACAGCTTTTCTCAAACCGAGGTCGGTCAGTGAACCGAAGCGGCTCACGCCCAATGTTTTGCCTCTGAGATCCTGTGGTCTACTAATGTCCGGGGTTGTGACCAGGCTCATTTGAATTACGTTGACCGGCGTGCCGATGATCGTCACATTCGATCCAGATAGTCGCGACAGGACGGCGGCGGCCCCGGAGCCTTGTCCAATATGAGTATCGCCGGAAATCAAGGTCGAGATCGCCTGCGCGCCGACGACGTAAATGAGGCTTACATCGAGGCCGTATTTTCTGTAGATCCCCGCTTCCTTCGGTATCCATGTCACCATCGATGTCGCGGCAACCGATGAGTAGAAAACGTTAAGCTTTTCGGCTTCGGCAGCACGGGCCGCGGTGCGCACTTCACTCCATACTAGAATAGTTGCGACGGCGATCAGCGCTACTTTCCGTTTAGCGCGGTTCAATAGGAAACCTGCAAGAACTCTGTTTCGCACTCTTTGTTACTCCTTATGGCTTTGACAAAAATAGCAAAGTGCATTTGCTACGCGCGTCGGATTTTGGCGCGATCTTAGGAGCCTTTGAGGCGTGCCAGATCTCCTTCGGATAGAGCACGCACATAATCGCCGGGATTCATGCGCTCCTTGACTTCCGGAGGAACGCGCGTCGCGTCCGGAAACTTACCCGCAGACAGGGGACGTGTGCAATCAAAAATCAGCTTCGTCTCAAGGGTACCTTTTTCGTCCCGCCGGTAACCGTAGGTTGGCGGGTTCAACCGGCTGCCGATTGAATTGTTTATGACCACCAGATCCTTGTCGGCTTGGAAACGAGTCGCCAACGCCCAGAGGACGTCTGCTTCGTTGGTGATGTCGATGTCGTCGTCCACGATAAAGACATGCTTGGTGGCCGGGCTATAGGCCATTAAATTAAATGCCGCGAGATGGGGCTCCCCATCGGCGACTTTCTTCATCGAAATGTAGGCGTGGTTTCGGGCTACGCCCGAGATCGGTAGATGCACGTTGATCACGTTGGGGCACACGTCGCGGGCGCGATTGAGCAGAAAACCCATCCGCGCCAGCCCGCCGATGGCCGAGTGCTCGCTGCTGGCATTGAAGACGTCAACGTAGATCGGATCGCGCCGCATGGTGATCGCGGTCACTTTGATAACCGGGTAAGGACCGACGCCGGTATAATAGCGCGGATACTCGCCGAAGGGGCCTTCCTCCCGCACATTTTCTGGGCTGGTGTCCAGCACACCTTCGATGACGATCTCGGCGCGCGCCGGCACTTCAAGGTCTACGGTCTCCGCCGGCACCATCTCCAAGGGTTGCTGCAACAAACCACCCGCCACCTCCAATTCACCGCCCATGCCGGGAGGATTAGTGGTGCCTGCGAGCAACAGGCAGGGGTGGTGGCCGATCACCATTGCCACTTGCATCGGCTGCTTGCGCTCGCGGTGCTCAACGAGAATATAGTTTCCCCCTTGAAAGGCGCCGGTCATAAAACCAACCTCGTGCTTACCGTGGAGCATGGAACGATAAATCCCGGCATTCTGCACACCGGTTTTCGGATCGCGCAAAATAAAGACCGCCGAGGTGATGTACTTACCGGAATCGAGCTCTTGATGGCGCAGTATCGGCAGCTTTGTCACATCGGCGTCGGCCCCCTTCCAGACCACCTCTTTCACCGGCGCCTGTGCTCGATCAACCCGCTTGACGGGAACCGGCGAATTTTCCCGGCGGCCAAACTCTTCCACCATTCCTCGAAGGTTCGAGTCGATGGCCAGAGCCAGCCTCTCATAAGTTCCTTGCAGGTTGATGAGCAGCGGGATAGACGAGCCCTTGATGTTGCGAAAAAGGACCGCCGGATAGTTGGGATAACGAGCGTCGGTTCTCATTTGATCGACAATCGCGGTCACCTCAAAGATCGGGTCGATCTCTCTATCCACGATCATCAATTGTCTGGGATCATACTCAATGAGCTTTTGCAGATACGCCCGCAGATCTTTGGCACCGGCCAAGGCCTTGTCGGTCTGACTTTGGCCCAGCATCTCAACTCCGGTCAAAGCAGGTTGTCGTGCCATATCACTTTCTCCTTTCGGGGTTTTTTCAACAGCCTATCAAGCCGCCCGCAAAGTGTAGTTGATATCGATCCGTTCGGCTCTGTAAAAGTCTTGCAAGAATTCCTCCTGATTAGGGTAGCGCCGATTCGGTACCAAACGTCCCTGAAATGAGACCACCAAGGGCGACACGTCAAACGGGAAGGGGCGCACGACAGCTTCCTTTTCATTCTGAATATCCAAGGTCAGAGTAACATCGTCATGGCCGGGCGCCACGGGAACAGGAATGTTACTCAACGTATTCGTGGGACCGTTCTTCCGTGCCTGGCTATTGAATGGATACCGGTTGCAAACAAACTGGGCGAACTGATCGAAAACTTCCATCAGCTTGAAATTTGTCCAAAGATGCGTGTCGCTGGTCGCCTCTTGTAATGCCGAATCCTTTTGCAGCGCCTGCAACCATTGGGGGCGCAATTTTTTCTGCTCCGCGATGAATTCCTGGACGACAGGATCGCCGGTGTAATCGGGCATTGAAGGCAAGAGCCCCATGCCTCGAGTTAGGAGCGCTTCGCCGTGCATCGAAACATAGTACGCGGCGTAGAGATCGCGCGCCGCCAAGCGCTCGATGGCACAGCGGTAAAGGTTCAGCCAAACACCTTGGCCGAGATGTTTGATACTCCCGATGTAATCGGACGGACTGCCCTGCTCGTTGAGAGTCGGTTTGATCTCCCAATCCCACCAACCGCTGTCGTGCTCTTGAGCCGCGAGCACCATCGAGGAGTATGGATTGAGGCTCGCAAATTTATCGTTCCCCCAATGGGCAGCTAGAAGTCCCGCGATGCGCGAGTGATCGGTTTGCAGGACCAACACTAGAAAAGATTCATTGTAAGGACAGACTATCATAGTGAGTTCCTTTCTTTGTCCGGCTGACACCCGTTCCCAACGCTTTAGTTATACCCAATAAGAGTGGTTGTCTAATATATAAACTTCATGGTAGCCATAGAGAAAAGGATATGGTTGAAAACACCGTTAGCATCATACGATGACTCTCCACCAACTAAAGATCTTTGACGCTGTGGCGGAACATCTCAACATTACACAGGCATCACGGAAGGTCCGAATCAGCCAGCCATCTGTGACTAAACAGTTGAGACTCCTCGAACGAGAATGCGGATCGAAGTTCTACGTAAAGAGCGGACGCGGAATCAGGCTCACAGAAGAAGGACGTTTATTTCAGGTGGCTGTCAAACCTATCGTAGAACAGACCGAGAAACTCAAGAGAACCTTCGTAAATCGAGTCGCCGAGGCAAGATCCGAAAACCTTATTGTGGGCAGCACTCCCAGTCCCGCGGGGTTTTTTCTTCCCGCTGTATTGAAATCATTTGTACAACTCCACCCTACGGTGCATCCCACGCTCCGAACCGGCTACCCTCAAGCCATAGAAGAGATGGTCCTCAATGGCGACGTTGAAATTGCCCTCACGACGACTCTTCCTGATCATTCTGAGATCGTTGCCGAACCCATCCATTTCGAAGATATCGTGGCGGTTGTTTCCGCCAAGCACCCGTTGGCAACGAAGAGAAGGCTCAATCAAGCTGAGCTAGGTCAAGCCCCTTTTGTTATGACAACCCGAGGTAGGATCGCACAGGAAATCGAAAGAATGGGGCTTAAACTGAATATCGTCATCTGGTGCGAGTCAATAGAACTGAAAAAGGCAGCTGTTCAAGCCGGCCTGGGAGTAGGACTTTTCTATCGCGGCAGTGCAGAGTCCGGTTTGCGAGAAGGATACTTCAAGGTTATCGAGATTCCACGGCTGAAAGAAATCAACATCACGTATTACGTCATATACAGAAAGGAAATACCCCTCTATGCGAACGGACGCGACTTCCTCATGTTTTCACGCCAATGGTCAAGAACGCCGATGACTCCGGGTTAGAGGCCACGAAATCGACGATGCTCTTGCCCGCGATCCGCAGCCTTTGCCCTTGGTCCACCTCGAAGGCCGCCCCGGAATTCCTCGGTACGACCTGGCTTTTCAAGATAACCATATTATTCCTTCTAAGATGCTACGCCTGCCAAGCGGGAGAATTCTTTCAACCTGGCTGAACGCTGTCAAACGAAAAGATTCTTCCCTTAGCCAAAAGTAAGGTCATTCACATTGGGTCGCAGTAGTGAACGTAAGCTAATAAATAAATCTTCTACAAAATCAGAGAAAGTAATGCGTGGGGAGTGCTTCCTTCATCTCTGTCGCGGGACCCGGCGAATTCCGGTGTACTCGTCGAAGTGGCCATCAAAGGCGAAGGCCTGTCCAATGCCCAGCCGTTCCATAACCACAAAGCTAACGCAGTCAACGAAGCTAAATGTGTGATCGGAGTATTTGCGGAACACGCTGAGAGCCTGGGTCAAGTCCCGCTCGGTGACCTTTTCCAAGACAGCCGCCTGCTGGCGAAGCAGTGAAGTGGCGATTCGTACGGCAAGCCGGTGGCCGCGAGGGGTCTTGTCCCGGATCCGAACTAGAGTTGCGGTTTCCGCCATGACATAATCGGTTGTGATGAGGGGTTCGCGATTTCCCTCCAGCCATTTCGTCGCGGCTTCGTGGTCTGGATCATTGCTCACGGCTATCGCAAACCACGCGCCTGTATCGACGAAGATCACCCGTTGTCCCCGTAGAGGATTTTATCATGGTCTCTGCCCGCAAATCCGGCCTCAAGATTTCTGCCAGCCCACTTCTTGATAGCCGTTATTTGCTTTTTTGCCAACATCTTACCGTTCAGAGCAGGAGTGCGTCCGCTGCTCCGGGATTGCTTTAGTTGACCGACAAATTTTTCAACCTCTTCCAAAGCCTTCACAGGCAGCCTCTCGAGCTCCCGAAAGATCATTGACTTCGCTGCCATAACTACCTCCTCTTTCCGCTTCCCGAACTTAGTCGCCAACGGTAACGATTGAAATATAACAGGAAAGAGCGACCAAGGCTATTTATCTACGATTATCTACGATTATCTACAATCATCAATTGTCTCGGATCATACTCCGGCAGTAATGTTGGAAGAGAAGCCAAAGAATGATACTAATCTAGCTTCGGACAGCTAGTGCACGCAAGAGAGTTATCCTTGCCAGCCGGCTAGAAGCATCGATTTCATCCACCGAACGAAATGAATTTACCCGCGCGGGAACCTGATATGCAGCAGCCAGCTTCTTGGGGCCGACTGATGTCGGCCGGAGCAGTCGCTGTCCTCATGGACGCGGCGATTTTTTTTGGTTTGTCTGCGACTGGTTTGACGACCGTCACGACTAATCTCTTCACCTTCTCCTTGGGCACGCTTTCGGGCTACTTGCTGCTCGCGCGAGGGATATTCGCGGGCGCTGCCAATCCCCTGCCCGCCCGAATTCTTTGTGGTCGCTTCTTCATCGTTTTTTTCCTGGCGCTGTTTTTTCGCGGCATCCTCTTTGCCCACTTGCTGGAAACCTCCTATTGGCCGCTTCGAGCAACCATTCTCGCGGCGGCTTTCGCCGGTCAGCTCGTCCAACTGATCGGCGTGATTACGGTCGTCTTTGCTCCGGGCTCGTGGATAACTCCGTCGGCGCATCATTGGAAACGACTCACCATCGTCGTCGTCGCTTATATCGTTGCATTCAAGCTAGCCGCCATGGGTCCGATAAACTTGATCCCCGAGGAAGCCTACTATTGGAACTACGCGCAGCACTTGGACCTGAGCTACCTCGATCACCCGCCGATGGTCGCCTGGCTCATCTGGATCTCCACGTCGTTGTTTGGCAAATCAGAGTTCTCCATTCGCCTGCCGGCATTGATCTCCTGGGCCATAGCCGCCGCATTTATGTTTCGCCTCACCGCCAGCATCTTCGACCGAAACGCAGCGTTCCGCTGTCTTTTGCTGATGACTATCCTGCCGCTCTACTTTGGCTTTGGCTTTTTCATGACCCCGGACACGCCGCTCCTGGCCGCGTGGGCAGGCTGTCTCTATTTCCTTTACGGCGCCTTGATCACCCAAAGCCGCAGCGCCTGGTGGGGTGCCAGTATATGCATGGGGCTCGGCTTACTGTCGAAATACACGATACTGTTGCTGGCCTTGCCCGCGGTCGGTTATCTGCTCGTCGACCGACGCTCCAGACAATGGTGGGCCCGCGCAGAACCTTATTACGCCACTATCCTTTCCGCGGTGATTTTTTTGCCGGTATTAATTTGGAATGCCAGGCAGGGATGGGCCTCTTTCGTGTTTCAAGGGCCGCGTCGCTGGTCGGACCAGTTTGATTTTTCACTCGCGTTTCTCTTTGGCTCCATTCTGCTGGTGCTCACTCCCGTGGGTGTGGCGACAGTTGCCCAGGCCCTCGTCCCACCGCGCCGGGACAATGTCCTGACGCAACGACAGCCACTAGAGTATCGACGTCAGTGGTTGTTTGGAGCTCTGTTCACCCTCATGCCGCTATCGGTATTCTTTCTCTTTAGCATCTTACACACCCCGAAAATAAACTGGACCGCCCCCGTCTGGCTGGCGATTCTCCCCTGGGTGGCGCACGCCATGGGAACCGAAATTAAACCACCGGGAAAGATTTTTTTGGTCGTGCAGCGACTCTGGGTCCCGACGCTAGTGGCTCTCCTGCTCACAACCGGCGCGGACTTTTATTACATCTATTTGAGACTACCCTGGTCGGGGTCTTTTTCAGAAGGGCGACTCCTGGGACCGTGGAAAATGATTGGCACGAAAGTCGATGCGATCCAACGCAAAATCGAAGCTGAAACGGGCACGACACCCCTGGTCGTTGGGGTAGAACGGTATATGATCACCAGTCAGCTGGCTTTCTATGATCAAGTGCGCGGCGATAGATTCAAAAACGCCGGCGGCCCTCACTTTTTCGGCGGCCAAGCACTCATGTGGGAGTTTTGGTTTCCCAGCGCAGCTCAAATAGGAAAGAACATGATCCTGGTCGATCTACGACCCTCGCGGTTACAAAGCTACGACTTTTCTCAATTTTTTGAGCGCGTCAGTGACCTCTCCAGGGAAACTTTAGAAATTGATGGACGTGAAGTCGGCCAATTCTACTGGCGCGTCGGCTACGGCTACCGAAACCCACCGCCCTCGATCAATCCAGCCCGATAACACCAGCCGGTAGAGGCATGAACTACCCCGCCGCAAGCAGCGGGGTATCAAAGGGACCTCGGATGACTTTTCCCCAAGTTGTCACCCCCGAATGTTTTAGTCGTGGTTCGACTATGCTCGCCACGACCCTGAGTCACGTCGAATGGATCGGGGGTCCAGTCATGGTTGACCCCATGTCCTGGTTCAGCAATTCATCAAACAATTTCCGCGCCACTCCACCCAAATCTCCCCTTCCCCTCTTTTCCAAAGAGGGGTTAAAGCCCCACCGAAATAATTCCCCCTTTGAAAAAGGGGGACAGAGGGGGATTTTTTTGTTGACTTGGACACTCACAAACGAAACTGAATTTTGCCCCTGAATCT
>DAIRFP010000333.1:0-4697 GCA_036794995.1 Thermodesulfobacteriota bacterium
CCCGCAATAAAGGTATTCAACTCGCGCGCGGTGAGTATCTGGCGTTTTTGGACAGCGACGATTGGGCGCATCCCGAGCGGCTTGCTAAGCAGACCGCCTTTCTTGATAACCATCCGGATTATTCAGCAGTAGGATCTTGGATCGAGTGGATGAGCGAAGCAGGACACCCCTTGGGCAGGATTAAGCGCAAACCTACCTCACCAGAAGAGATCGCTGCGTGGCGGCTCTTCCAACAGGGGATCGAGAATTCCGCCAGTATGGCCCGCACCGATGTGCTACGTGCGTACAGGCATCGAGAGGAATTTGATGTCTGTGAGGATTTCGACCTCTGGGCGCGTATCGCTGCCAATCACAAGCTCGCCACTTTACCTGAAGTCTTGGTGCGTCGTCGGATGCACGCTGGTCAGCTTACCCAAGAAAAGGCCGCTCGCGCACCAGAGCGACGATTGGCTATCTATGCAGCGCAACTCCACCTCCTCGGAGTTTCCTTTACTGATACTGACCTGAAACGTCACTTGTTATTGCGCAGCATGCGGAAACGGGGGTTCAGACCAGATCTCATCTACCTTGAATGGGCAGAGACCTGGTTGTTGCGGCTGCAAGCGGCGAATCACCGGGCAGGTTGCTATCCTGAGCCGGCGTTCTCGCAATTGCTTGGTCACTTCTGGTTGAAAGTATGCTGGTATGCAGGGAGCGATGAAAAATGGACTGTTGGGTGGCGGTTTTGGCGGTCCGCGCTTTGTAGGCAGACCCTGTCGCATATCCGCCATTCCTTGCTCTGGAGGTTTTCCGTCAAGCGAGAACAAGAGAGCAAGGGTAGAGAAAGCGGGAAACCCCTATGACATTGACGCCCGTACCGACGTCCCATGCGCTCCTTGCCAGCACCGCGTTATCCTCGTGCTTGGTGCGGGCGGGAGCGGGGGCGCGTCTGGATGCGGGCGATCCTTACATCCTCATGGTGTGAATCGGTCTCCTGACCGAGCCACAGGCCAGGAGAGCTACGGTCAGCGGCTTCCGCAGAGTCAGGAGACTCGCGCGAGCGGGGAGCAAGCTCAAACTTTGAGCCGAACAGCTTTGATCCTGGGCGACTCACGGAACCCGCCGGTCAAGTCTCGGCGAGCAAACGAGGCACGAACTTCCGCAAGGTCCTGCGCAGTATCAATTTCTCTCCACCACAGGCCTTTGATGAGAACGGTGTTCACTAACAGTGTAGAGGCCATCAGGCTAATGACATCGTGATACCATAAGCGCAAACTCTCAGGGTCCCGGACAGCCGTCTCGAGCGCGGAACGAAAAGCAGCGACGCCCTCAGCGCGAAATGCCATTAGGCCGATCGATTCGCCGTCGATTTTCGAGTCTGGAAGATATTTTCCGACCGCTTTGAGTCGTCCACTATTGGTGAGCATAAGTTTCATATCGTCAGCGTCGTACCTGGCTTTTTGATCGATCGCCATCACGAGTGGGGCCTCCGGCGCGGCCAATACCCGACGTAAAATTTCTGTGTCAAAGAGTGTATCACCATTGATCAGAACAAAATCCTCGGTCATGTCGCGAATTGCCAGCCAGCAGGTCACAGCCGTATTCGTCGTAGCAAAGAAAGGATTATAGCGAGTTTGAACTGTCAGAGACGTGATGGGGTGCGTGGTAAGAAAGTGTTCAATCTTCTCGGCCTCGTAGCCAATCATGATAGTGACGTGTCGAATCCCGCATCGCGCGAGGGTACGCAATTGCACCTCAAGCACCGGATGGTCTGCGTCTACCGGCAGAAGGCATTTGGGAAGCTCGTCGGTGGTGGGTCGCAAACGACGCCCATAGCCTGCGTTCAGGACAATCGCTTTCATAAAGAGCTTAGACTGATCGCCATCGTGTTATTCCATTTGGCACAACCACTTCACTTGCCTCTGTGGCAGGTTGCGCGATAGGTGGATCGAGATCTCTAGGTAATAGGAGAAAACCACGACAGAATCAAGAAGAACCAGCCGTTGAGGATAGAAAACAGATGCTGCCGATAGGATCGTCCTTCTCTCAGCGGACGTTTTGGAGCAATGCTGCCACCGGCTTGAGCCAAGATTGCGCAAGGTGGGACGCTAGCTTATATTCGGCTATACCCGTGTGCGCAATCGCATCGAAAGCAAGCAGGATAGAATAGCATTTCTGTGCACCGATCACCGTGATTGAATTAGTGGAACGTACCAAGCGACTTTGCGGAGTGGCCAAGCCAAGGTCACGGGACTATGGAAAGTCAGCACGCCCCAAACCCAGCCCGACGTTCCTCAGTACTTTCATGTCGACCCTCGACCGATATGTCGCGGGAGATATATTCAAACCCCTGCTGATTTTCTGCCCCGCTCTATTATTTCTCCACGCCAACTTTACGGCCATCCGTTACTTGGACCAGGTTGCCAGCGGTTTGCTGCCGGCCCCTGCTGTCCTGCCGCTGGTCCTGGTCAACTCGGCCATCGCCTTGGAGATCCTCCTGCCTATCGGCTTTCACATCTCGGTTGTCGTCGGTCTGGGCCGGCTCCATACGGATTCCGAAATGACGGCGTTTTTTGCCTGCGGCATAAGTCCCATGCGGATTTTTCGCGTCGTGGTTGTGGTATCGCTGCTGGTCGCGGTTCTTATGGCTTGTCTTACATTGTACGTGCGTCCTCGGGCAAACGGTTTGCGCTATTTGCTTGAGCATCAAGCCGTCACCGAGTTCAATTTCGCCGATTTGAAACCGGGGCATTTCTATGAAAGCCCGTCCGGAAATCGCGTCCTGTTTTTTCAAGGTATTGACCCGGACTCCCGCCGTATGCAGCGGGTTTTTATTCAAACGATTTCGGGCGACACTGTAACCATCGTGTCGGCAGACGAAGCCTTTTATCAGCCGGCCGACGACCCGCGTGCCGCGGGATTTTTAGTGTGTGTTCGGGCGCGCTCCTACGACTTTGCGCCGAATCAGGATGGTGTGTCGCGGACGGTCAGCCCAGAGATTGTCGTCAAGCTGGACAATCCCGACGATGTGCCGATCGACTATAAACGCAAAGCGGCGCCCACCTGGCAGCTGGCTCGTTCGCTCGCGTCTCCCGATGTCGCAGAATTGCAATGGCGTCTATCAACGCCGGTCTCGGCGTTTCTCATGGGGTTGCTTGGTTTTCCGCTCAGCCGCGCAAGGCCGCGCGAAGGCAAATACGCCAAGTTGTTCATATCGGCTCTGTGCTATGGGGCGTTTTACAATTTGCAGCTAATCGCCAAAACCTGGATGGAACAAGGCATCGTGAAGTCGATCCCGGGTCTATGGTGGCCACATCTCCTGATGGCTCTCCTAATTGTCGGACTGATGTGGAACTGGCCGGGGCCAGCGCAGCAAAGGACCACAACGCCCGTATCTCGGGGTTAGCTACAATCATGCGTTTACTTGATCGATACATCGCGAGAAGGGTTTGTAGAGGCTACGCCCTGATCATAGTGATCCTCGCCGCCGCGTTCAGCCTGATCGCAACCGTACACGAACTGGATAAGGTAGGGAGGGGGACGTACGAGACCTCCGATGCGGCGTTGTATGTCCTGTTGACGTTGCCGGGATGGATGGTGGAGCTGGCACCCGCGATGGCGCTCTTGGGAGCGATCGTCGGATTGGGAGAATTAGCCGCCGGAGAGGAGCTTACCGCCATGCAAGCCCTCGGCGTCTCCCGGGCGCGCATTGCTTGGTCGGTGCTGAAAACCGGGCTCCTATTGATGCTCGCGGTTATGGGCTTGCAGGAGTTCGTGGCTCCGAAGTTGGACCAATTGGCTTTTGAGCGCCGCACTCAGGCGATTTCCGGCATGGAATCCACGATCAACCGGCGGGGATTCTGGTCGCGAAATGGCCAGCGTGTGGTGCATGTACGCCGCGTGCTTTATGGTCGAATCCCCTCCGAAATCGAAATTTATCAGTTCGACGACAATGGATGGCTTCGTCTCGTGGCATGGGCGAGGCAGGCCGTTATTCAGGACTCAAAGCGGTGGGTGCTTCACGACGTGCGTCAACAAATCATTGCGGAAAACAAGACCTTTACAGAGCATTTTGCCCGATTACCGTGGGACTCCCCGTTTACGCCGGACCAAATCACTAAAATCATGTTGCCGGTGGAGATGCTTTCGCCTTCGGAGTTGTACGGATACGTACAATATCTCAAGCGGGCGGGTCTTGCCGCCGAACGTCCTGAACTTACGCTCTGGCGATCTATCAGCATGCCGCTGTCGACGATGGCGATGGTGATTCTCGCCATTCCGTACGTGCTCGGCCCGATTCGCCAGGTAAGCGCCGGTAAGCGCATGCTCCACGGAGGCTTAATCGGCGCCACTTTTCATTCCGGCAGTCAGCTTACGATCCAGCTTGGATCCCTGGTTCATCTGCCTGCGCCGCTGATAACTCTGAGCCCTGTGGCAGTGATGCTTGGTATCGCGGTTTGGCTGTATCGGCGGCTGTGATGAAGCCGCAGCCTCGTAGCGGGTTATCCGTCGGTCCCCCGGACTTTGACTATGGACGCGTGAATGTAGTACGACATGACCACCTGTTCCTCTATTTCTGCTTTGAATTTTTAGGCTTGCAGCATGATATTCTTGTCTGAAGGGCAAGCGTTTGAACATTCTGAATGCAATGGATTTAGCCCTGATCCGACATTATTTTGAGCCCGCGAGGCCAGCGAGCCCTGCAGCCGTGGGCAATG
>DAIRFP010000334.1:0-4663 GCA_036794995.1 Thermodesulfobacteriota bacterium
CGTTTACTCCAACTTTGAGATTTCCTCTTGCAGTCACTGTGGCCTTACTCACACCCCGTAGAGTCGTTTCGGGTTATCGCCTAAAATCTTTTGTGCGAGCGACGGGCTGATTTTACCGCCGTGGGCGAGGGTTTGGATGGCCTCGATGTCGTTGGAGTAGTCGGCGTGGCCGTAGTCGGTGCCGACCATGAGATTGTCTTCGCCGGCATACTCGACTACGTAGGAGAAATCATCGGAAGTCTGGCAAGCGACGTAGATCCGGTTGTCGCGCAGTAAAGTTCCGGCGGCGAGATGGCGCTCCATGGGGCGGACTTGAGTGAGTACGTGGCCGGCGTACTTTTTCTGAAACTCGCGTTCGGCTTGGGTCCGAATAACCAAATCGTTGATCGCATAGGGAATCCACTGCGAGGTGGTTTCGACAAATGCCCACCGTAGATCGGGAAACTTTTCCGGCACTCCCTGATAGACCAAGTTATTGAACGCGCCCACCGACGGCAGCTTGAAACGTGAGAATACGTCCTGTCCAAACTGATCGTAGTAGCCGAAATTTCCCGTGCCGGCGTGAATGCAAATCGGCAGGTCGAGCCGTTGCGCTTCTGCGTAGACCGGAAACAGGGAGCTATCGGAAAGCAGACGCTCACCCTCGAAGCCGCGCATAAAAACCCCGCAGGCGCCGTTGGCTTTGCCAAAATTGATTTCTTCGATGGCACGGTCCACGAAGCGAAGCGGCGGAAGGACAACCCAGCGAAGCCTGCCGTTCCCCTGTTTCCAGATGTCAGCCAGCCAGCGGTTGTAACCGCGACAAAGCGCCAGATCCACTTCAGCTCGAGCGGTCAGCGGCCGGAGAAAAAGCGACGGGTAAAGAACCTGGGTATCGATGCCCAATGAGTCCATATGGGCGACCCGCGCGCTGACATCGGTAAGATCGCGGGACTCCTCGGGGACGTTGAGACCAAGATTGGAGTTGGGGAAGACGCGGTCGTCGATACGCCAAAACTCGACTCCGGTTTTGGTCGATACCAAGAGCTCCGGCGCGAAGCGGCAGTCCTCTTCCAGCATGAAGCTCCAGGTGCGCTCCGTTTCAATCACATGTGCGTCGGCATCGATGACACTCATGAATTGTTTCCCTCCTCGTTTCCCAGCCTTCAGTGCCGGAATCTCAGTCGTCAGTTCCCTTCTAGTCGCACGAACAAAGTTCTGTCAACTCAACATTTCTTCTTCCCCTTGCTTTCGGCTATCGTTCGAATCACGGGATCGCGGCGCGGGTTTGTGATATATAGAGCGCAGTATGGACAACGATCAATTGGCTGACCTGACGGCGTGGATCACCGAGGCCGGCTTGGCAGGTGTGAGCGAAGCGGCAACCCTGACGGGGTTCTGTGAGCGGGCGTTGGTTCTCGGTCTGCCCCTCGCGCGTGCAAACGTCGTCATCGATACGCTGCATCCGATTTACGAAGGGCGCGCCTTCACTTGGAAACGAGAACAAAAGGAAACGGTGCTGACGGAGTTCGGCCGGAGCGACGACCAGGCGGACCTGTGGGAACGGAGCCCCTTCTATCGTCTCGAGCTTACCGGCGAGTCGCTGCTCCGGCGGCGGCTCAGCGCGGAGACCGGGGCAGAATTTCCGATATTTTCCGATCTACGGGCTGGGGGCATGACCGACTATATAGCGATCACGAATCGGTTCGCCGCGGAAGGGATTATCGGCGAGATGGATTGTGTCTACTCGTCGTGGGCGACGGATGCCCCGCAAGGCTTCCGCGACTCCGACGTCGAGGATCTCACCCGGCTTATGCCGCTGGTCGCGCTTACCTTGAAATCCGCTTCTCTGACGCGCATCGCCGGTACCCTGGTCGAAACCTATCTTGGCCGTGATGCCGGCCGAAAAGTGCTGGGTGGCCGGATTGGCCGCGGTGTCGCAGACCGGATCGAAGCCGTCCTTTGGTTCAGCGACCTGCGCAACTATACGCGCATCAGTGATTCGGCCGATCCCGAACAAATTATTCCTCTGCTTAACGAATACGCCGGAGCAATCTTATCAGCCATTCACAGTCACGAGGGCGACGTGCTCAAACTGATCGGCGACGGTACCCTTGCCATCTTCACGGCGGCGGACCGGGCCAGCGCCTGTCACGCGGCGCTCAGCGCCGCTCTCGAAGCGCGCCGCGCTGTTGAGCTAGTAAACGAGCGACGAATAGCCGAGAGTCTACCCACCACCGATATGTATCTCGGGTTGCACGTAGGGGAGGTGTTTTACGGCAATATCGGCAGCGAGGAGCGGCTCGACTTCACGGTGGTTGGACCTGCCGTCAACGAAGTGAGCCGTATCGCGTCCATGTGCCGCTCCCTCGATCAGCCGGTGCTCGTCTCTTCCACTTTTGCGTCGGCAATCGGCGAGCCAAAACGACTTCTCGTCTCGGTTGGGCGCTACGCGCTCCGGGGTGTCGAACGTCCCCAGAGTCTGTTTACCGTGGATCGCGAGTCGGTGCCGTTCGATCGCGGTCGCTAGCGAAACCAAGTGACTGCCGGGAATCGTAGAATTATATTCTCGACAATCGCGCTCACCCGAGACAAGCCTGGTCACTCTCCGGTTCTTTTGACTATCCCTATTATGAGGAGTTCATATGTATCTAGACAACTGCGGTTCCTCAAAACCCAAGGGACGAGCCCTTCCAAGCGCGGGCGATAGGTCTTGTCCTCGTTCCACTCGGAATTTCAAATGCAAGATCTCAAATTTCAAATTGGGTTATCTGAGATTTGCAATCTGCAATTTGTAATCCCGTAGGGCTTATGCCCGCGCTCTCCAGGCGTCGCGCCCGTGCTTGCTTGTCGTATGTCTCCTAACCAATCAGGGCAACGTCTAAGTCAGTTTGAGCAGATTAAAAATCCCTCTAAATCTCCCTTTACAAAGGGAGACTTTCTATTTCCCCCTTTGAAAAAGGGGGGAAGGGGGGATTTTTTGGCAAACGCCAGAATTCAATTAAGTAAAGTAAAACTGAATTTGACGTTGCTCTGCCTAACCGATGAAACTTCTTACTATTAACTTCGCTTCAAAGTTGACATAGCAGAGGGATGTCGACTAGTGTCCGGGGCCGCAGCACCAATAATCTGTGCGCCCAGAGGGCGAGGGCAAGGGAGAGGCTATGACGCAAACTATTCGGGGAAGCTGGCTTCTTTCGTTAGTCCTATCTGTGGTTGCAATCCCGGTGCAGGGCTCAGCTCAAGACCGGCCTCTGAAGAAAATCTATTGGGGCGTATCGACTTTGTCGCCGAACTTGTGGATACCCTGGCTCGCCAAAGACGCGAAGATCTTCGAAAAAAACGGGCTGGATGTGGAGCCGGTCTTACTTCGAGGCTCGGGGCAAACGTCGCAAGCCATGGTGGCGGGCAGTCTGTTTGCCTCCTCCGTTGCCTTGCCGGCCGTGATGCTGGCGGATCTCAACGGCGCCGATCTCGTGAACGTGGCGCATGGAATTGCAGCGCAGGCCAGCAGGCTTATGGTGAAGCCGGAGATTCGCAAGATCGAGGATCTCAAGGGCAAAAAAATCGGCATATCGAGCCTGGGCTCGGCGGGCGATTTGCTATTCGGCTATGTGCTACGAAAATACGGCATCGATACGACCCGGGAAGTCTTTTGGCTGGCCGTCGGCAACACCGCCGAGCGGCTCCAGGCACTGTACTCAGGCTCGGTGGATGCGGCGGACCTGACGTTTCCCGCGGATGCGCAGGCAGAGCGCAAAGGCTTTCGCGTCTTGCTCGATGCCAAAAAAGAGATCGTCTACCCGACAGCGTCCGTGGTGACCCGGCGCAAGACGATCCGGGAAGAGCGCGACACAGTCACGCGCTTCGTGCGGTCTTATGTGGAAGGCATTGCGTTTTTGAAACAGAACAAAGAGTTCAGCCAAAAGGTCTTAGCCAAATATTTAAGAACCAACGATCCGGAGTACTTGGAGGCCGCCTACCTTATCTTCAAGGAAGATTTCATCGCCGCTCCCTATCCAATTACCAAGGGGCTGGAAGCCATCTACGAAATCGTGGCGTTCCGAAGGCCCGAAATCCGCGGTCACAAGCCCGAGGAGTTCGTCGATACCAGCTTCGTGGCAGAATTAGACAAGAGCGGATTCATCAAGAAGCTGTACGAACCGAGGTAAACCCGAAAACGGAATCAACCCCAAAGCATCCAGGGCGCCGAAACCGCAGCCATAAGAGCAAAGAGAAGAATCTTACCGCAGAGTCCGCCGAAGGACGGATCAGCCACTATTTTTTTAGGCTGAAACGCAAAGAACGCAGAGAGATTCCTTTTGTGAACTTTGAGTTCTTTGCGGTCAAATTATTTTTCCCGAGTCTAGAGCCCTTCAATAACTCGAACTCGACTAGCCGCCCCTGCGGCTGATTTCTTTCAACAGCTTCTCCCAGCTTTCGAGTTCTTTTTCGTATTTTTCGGTGGATATGGCGTGGTCCGGGCGCCAGCGTTTGAAACCCAGGTTCTTTGCCGCGCTGCCATATTCGAATTTTTCCAGCACCGCTTGGCCTTCCGGCCCCAAAAGATAATCGGCCAACAGCAAAGCGGCATGGGGATGGGGCGGCTGGGCGGCGATGGCGGCGCCACCGACGTTGGTCGGCACGATATCCATCGGCAGCCATTCCACCGGCGCGCCTTTGG
>DAIRFP010000335.1:0-4632 GCA_036794995.1 Thermodesulfobacteriota bacterium
GCCGTCGCTCCGGAGGGCTCGCTCCTCGATCGCTGTCACGCGTGAATAATCCGGGCTCGTTCGCTCCGGGTCAAAAAATCCGGCGAGTCCTCGAGCTGCTCGATCCCGCCGAGACCCAAGTCCGTACAGACACTTGGCATGGACGATAGCAACAAGACAGGCTGTTCAGTGTCCGCGTTGAAGTGCTGATGCGCCGTCATTGAAGGCACGTTAATCAGATCTCCCGGTTCCCAGTCCCACCGTTTGCCGTCGTGGATGTCGTAGCCCCGCCCGCTGATAACAAGAATCTGTTCCTCCGCCATATGCCGATGTTTGCCCGAGCGACTTCCCGGGCTAATTTCCTGCATGTAGAGCCAGACCCTTCTGGCCGCGCTGTCCATTTCCGGATGGGTAAACCACTTCAAACGACCCTGCCGGCACCATTCCCAGGGTTGTTCTTCAAAGGAAACCACGTGGGTCACCGCATTGCAGAAAGAACCTTCGTCGTGAAACATTTTCAAATAGCGATCATAGGTATTTTTGACTGCGCCCTCCCACGGGTTCACTTCTTTTCGCGCCCGGAACACCGTCTCGGTCTTTTGGTCGGCGCCCAACATCACATCGATATCTTCCTTGATTCCCAGGACCCCCTTTTTGATCCGATAGCCGATGAGCTTGCCTTGCTCATCATGAAGGGGCTCTGTGCCCTGCGGAAAAGTCGGTTTCTCTCCGAACTTGATTTGCTCCCGCTTGGTCAAACCGAGAATACTGAACATCCGGCTTTGCGGCACGAAGATCTCACAGCCGACCTCCTCATCCCCGCCATGTTGATGAATCGTGAACGGCGGCACCACCAGCATATCGTAGGTGCTGAACCAGTAGGTCTTGCCATCGTTGATCTCCCAACCCCGGCCGCTCAAGCAAAACAAGGTCGGCGCGCTGATATGCCGGTGCGCTCCTCTGACCGGCGCGTGGGGATGAATGTCGGAAAAATGGGAGGTAAGATCATAGAGCGGCGCGCGTTTCAGAATGTCATAGCAAACGATATCGCCGGTCTGATGTGGACTGCTACTCCCCATCACCGTGCCTTGCACGGGAAGCAGTTTGACCACGCGAGGCAATTGCTCTTTCAAAAGCTCTTCGTGACGTTGATGCGCCAACGGATCGCTGGGCTCAAGACTCTCCTCCGCCTCCCAGGGCCACCGCTCTTCCATCATAGTTCCAATCGTTACGAACGTTTTGAACGGCTTAAACGGCTTGAACGTTTTAAACCCGACTCATACTACACTCTGTATTCTCGAGCCATAAATGCTTCGGGGTAGTTGCTTCGCGCGCCGCGGGCAGGGCAGAGGACGCCTACGTTCGATTGGCCTCGGCCCGTTGCAACGCTTCCCTCAACGCCCGTTTGACCATCGCGCTGACGGCCTTTTTCTTGTACGCCGCCGAACCGCGCAGGTCTTCCACCGGGTCGGCTCCCTGCTGAACCAAAAGACCGGCTGCCTCGATCAGATCGGAGGTGACCTTCTTGCCCAGCAGCAAACTTTCCACCGCGACCGCCTTTTGCGGCACCACCGCCGCTCCGGTAATACCGACGCCGATGGCGCGGCAGGCTCCATTCTTATCAAGGACCAACTGCGCCGCCGCGCTGGCGATGGCAAAATCCCCCGCCACTCGTTCCAGTTTCAAGTAGACTCCCGCGCTGCCGGTCTCGGGCAGCGGGAAAATGACCTCCGTCAGGATCTCGTCGCTTGCCAACGCACTGGTATAAGCAAAGGTAAAAAAGTCCGCCGCCGCAATCAGCCGTTCGCCCTTGGGGCTCACGCATTTCATTTGCGCATTCAACGCCAGGACCACGGGTCCCCAATCGCCGGAGGGATCGGCCTCCACCAGGGCGCCGCCCAAGGTTCCTCGATTGCGCACCTGGGTGTCACCGATCGCGCCGGCCCCTTCGGCAATCATCGGCAGCTTGGCTCTGATCAGCTCCGAGTCCTCGAACTCAACGTGACGTGTCATGGCGCCGCAACGAATCTGTCCGTTTTCTTCCTTGATGAAGCTCAGGTCCGGAATGCGATTGATATCGATCAAAAACTTCGGCCGCGCCACCCGCAGTTTCATCATCGGCACCAGGCTTTGGCCGCCGGCCAGGAACTTGGCGTCATCTCCATGTTCTTTCAAAAGCGCGATAGCCTCGCTGATGCTACTGGGCTTCAAATATTCAAACACTGCTGGATACATCGTAACCCCAATCTAGCGGATGGCTTATGGCTGATAGCCTATAGCTCAGGATTTGCGATCTGCCATAAGCCATGAGCGTAGGGGCGACCGGCCGGTCGCCCCTACCTCTTAGCGTACTCGTAACGCATCGGATCCCACTTGCTCGCCCGGATTTCTTCGTAAGCTTTTTTCACGAAGGTGAAGTCGTACACCTGATCCAAGGTCACCGGCCCCTTGATGCGGCTGGTGGCGCCCACCGCCTTCAGCTGCTCCCGCACCCGCTCGATGTTGGTCATCATGACGTCCTCCGAAGCACGCCCGATCTTCGCCATCTCAGAAGCCTGCTTGTCCCGTTCGCGCCAAATCTCTTTGGCTTCATTGAAATCCGCGATGCGGAGAACTTCCATGATGAACTTCGCGGCTTCATTGGGATTGCGATGGTAGAACAATTGACCCTTGAGCGTCGCTTTCACGACTCTGTAAACCTCCTCCGGCGAGCTCTGGATCTTGTCGTCGTTGCTTTCAAGATTAGCGCTCAACGACGAGACATAATCGCCGCTGTACGCCAGAATGCGAAACCCCTTCGCTTGCGCTTGTCTGGCCATGCCGACGGTAATCATGGTCGCATCCACGGCCCCGCTCAATAACGCCCCCAACCGCACCGACGGCTCGCCCAGGGCCCGCAATTGCACGGTCTCGACGGCAACGCCGTTCTTGCTCAAAAGCTCGCGGAAGAGCAACGTGGAATTGCCGGAGGTATCGGAAATGGCCACGGTCTTGCCGCTCAGTTCCTTCATAGTGTTGATCTTTGGGGAAACCACGAGATACTGAGACGGCTTGTCGGTGCTCACTTGCAGAATCTTGACGCGCGCTCCACCGAGAATGGCTGGGATCGAGCCGCCGTTGCTGTAATCGACGGCGCCGCTGACGACGACTTGAGTCGTTACGGTTCCCCGCGTCACAATGACATCGACGTCCAGCCCCTCTTCCCGGTAAAAACCCAAGCGCTGCGGAATCACATAGGGAACCATAGACTCACCCGCCGCCTTCGAAGCGATACGGATTTTTTTCAGTGCTTCGGCTGCGAAGGCATCGCCAACTCCTAAACCAAGAAGCAGAACCACTGCCATCATGATTTTAATCATCGTCAATCTCCTCTTGGCGTCCTGGCGTGTAGGGGCGACCGGTCGCCCCTACTATCGCTTCACGTATTCGTAACCCAGCGGATCCCACTTGTTCGCCCGAAGCTCCTCGTAGGCTTTCTTGACGAAGGAAAAATCGTAGACCTGCTCGAGGGTCAATTTCTCTTTGATCCGGCTCGTGGCGCCGACCATTTTCAGTTGATCCATGACCCGATCGATATTCGTCGCCAACGCTTCGTCCGATGCTCTGCCGGCCTTGGCCAGCTCCGACGATTGTTTAGTCCGCTCGGTCCAAAACTCTCGGGCCGCGTTGGCGTCGGACAACCCCAGAACCTCCATGACAAACTTGATCGCTTCATTGGCGTTGCGGTGAAAGAAAAGCTGTCCCTTCAGGGTCGCCTTGACGACCCGATAGACTTCATCCGGCGCCTTCTGAATCTTATCGTCAGTGGCCTCCAAATTGGCGCTGAGCGCCGACACATAATCGCCGCTATAGGCGAGGATCCGGAATCCCTTCGCCTGAGCCTGCTGCGCCGCGCCGTAAGACACCAGGGTCGCATCGACAGCGCCACTCAAGAGCGCGCCAAGCCGCACGGACTGCTCCCCGAGGGCCCGCATCTGCACACTTTCGATGGCCACGCCGCTCTTCAGCAGCATCTCACGCAGCAGCAACGTCGAATTGCCCGACGCATCCGAGACCGCGATCGTCTTCCCCGCCAGTTGCTTCAGTTGGGAGATCTTCTGCGAACTTACTAAATGTTGCGCCGGCTTGTCGGTGCTAATCAGCAGGATCTTGATCCGCGCGCCGCCGAGCATCGCCGGAATCGAACCGCCGTTGCTATAGTCCACCGCACCGCTGACGACCACCTGCGTGGTCACCGTCCCGCGGGTGACGATCACATCGACGTCGAGTCCCTCTTCCTTGTAGAATCCCAGCCGCTGTGGGATCAGATAGGGCAGCATCGTCTCGCCACCCCCCTTCGAGGCGATCCTGATTTTCTTAAAGGATTGCGCGTCCGCAGATTGAGTTGTGCCAAATAAACAAAACAACGCGAATAGCAGGACGAATAAAAATTCCCCTCTTTGAAAAAGCATGCCCTGAGCGTAGTCGAAGGGAGGAGCTAGGGGAGATTTTTCAATCATGCACGGTTCCATATCTCTTCGAGCACTCCTGTCAGATTCTCGAAAACCTCTTTGTCCGAGAATCGTAGAGTCTTTAGTCCTTGAGTCATCATATATCTGTCTCTCGTTTCATCCTTTGCCTGCAGCTCTTCGGTGTAGTGTTGACCTCCATCGA
>DAIRFP010000336.1:0-4621 GCA_036794995.1 Thermodesulfobacteriota bacterium
AAGAAGGGTGCGTCCCCCGGCTGTCGTTGGTATGATGCGATCGACTTCCAGAGGGAGGCCAAGGAGACGTTCAGGGCTGTGGCAGTAGGCGCAACGAGGTTCAGAGTGCTCGGTACGTAAGCTGAGAGAAATGGAGCGGACGCCGCGATTTCTCACGCCATGCGCGCTTTTTGCCGTTGAACCAGGAGGTAGTGCGCTTTCGCTTTGTTTCGAGAAACGCGCAGATAGTCCTGTTGGAGCGCCTCCCATTCGGCATGCTCTCGCGTGCTTAGCCGACGGGTCTTTTGCTTGTGGAGCAAAGCGGTAAATCGCCGTTGCTGCTTCCTTGGTAAAAAAGAGTCGGCAATCGCGTGCAACGCTTCATCATCCAGCAGCATTAAACCCGCAAGTTCTTGAGTTAAAGCAGGGGGTAAATCTTCTGGTAACAGCGGCAACGATGTTTCGCGCGCCGACGCAACGATCTCGCTTACCTTGCATTTAGTCAGTCGGGCCGTCCGTTCCACCCTTCGGGAAAGATAGGTGGGCAACTGGACGTTCATACGTCTGCTATTGGCAACTTTTGCTTGCATAGCTCAAATCTTACGACGACCTTTCCCATCTGTCAAAAGCGAGATGGATTTCCCGGACAATTCGAACTCGCGGGAGTTGGTACGCGATCCTCCCCGTGGCACCCAGTCCGAACCCTGTGATTAGCATTACTCTTCCACGAAATCGCGCGTCAAAGAAAAAAGTAGCCTGTCCCCTTATCCGGACCTACAATCTGATTTTCTGACCTCTGACTTCTGACCTCTGTCATTTGATCAACTTATTCGCCCGTGCCAGCACCTCCGGCGCAATCGTCAGGCCGATCTGCTTGGCCGTCTTTAGATTGATGACGAACTCAAACTTTGTCGGCTGCTCCACCGGCAGATCGGCGGGCTTGGCTCCCTTCAGAATTCTATCCACGTAATATGCGACGCGCCGGTAGCTGTCAGCGAGATCTGCCCCGTAGTACATGAGCCCGCCGACAACTACAGTTCCTCTGTTGCCGTGCGTCGACGGTAACCGGCTCTTTAAGGCGAAACCCGCGATCCGTTTTTGGTTAGCAATCATTAGTGGGCCTCCGAGCACGTAGAGTCCATCCGGGCGCTGCTTGCCCGTCTCGGCAAAAACCCTTTCGAAACCGTCCGAAGCTCTTACCTCCCAAGGCTGCAGAGTCAACTTCAGCGCACGCGCCGCGACTGGGAGATCCTCTTTCAACTCGAGTACATGGCTCGGATTGGCCGGATCGTAGAGAACCGCGACACGGGCAAGTTTGGGAACGGCTTCTTTGAGCAGCTCCAGCCGCTTCCCGCCTAGTTCTCTGGTAAGGAGTGTCAGGCCGGTGACGTTGCCGCCGGGACGCGCAAGGCTATCAACTACGCCTGCTCTGACAGGATCGGAGCCGGGGCCCGTCATAACGATGGGAATCGTCTTGGTCGCATTCTTGACGGCCTCGACGTATATGGTCCCTCCTCCTGCCACGATGATATCAACCTTGAGACGCACCAGCTCGGCCGCAACCTCACGATACCGATCGAGCTTCCCGCCCGCAGATCGATACTCGATGGTAATGTTCTGTCCTTCTATGTAGCCAAGCTCGAGCAGACGCTGCCGAATTGCGTCGAAACGGCCGGAATCAGCCGCTGTATCGGACGTCGACAGAAACGCTATCCGAGGGACCTTCTTCGGCTGCTGCGCATCCGCGGGGAAGCAGGGAGCAAGGAGCATGGAGCATAGAGCAAGGAGAAGGATTTTTTTGTGCACGGAGTTTGCCCTTGATTGTTTTTGCCCTCACCCTCGCCCTCTCCCACTTTCGCGGGCGAGGGAAAAGATTTGCTTGCTTGAATTATGGAATCTTGTAGCCCAACTCCTTCGCCACTTCGGTGGCAAGGCGATCGTCGGCGATGTCGGTGAAAGACACCTTGCGATCGACATGGCGGCCTTGGGATTGCACCGATTTGACGAGAACCTCCATGCCTATGCGGCTGGGAATACCGGTTTGACTGAGCGTAGTCAAAAACTGATCGTAGGTCTCGCTCGCCGCTTCTTTGTCCATCTTGAGCAGGCGGACGATCAGCTCCAACGTCTTTGGTTTCGATCGGCGAATTTCGTCCTTGGCAAGCTGGAGCGAACGGATCACTCGCTTGGTTTCGGCGGGCCGCTCCTGGATCGTTTTCACCAGAGCGGTCAGGCCGCCGCCGGGCATTTCCACCATCGCGCCGATGTCCAAGACTTTGTGGAACCCCTTCTTCTCCGCGCCGAAGGTGACCGGTGGGGAGAGGAGCGCCGCGTCGACATAGCCCGATTCCAGGGAAATGAACTGCTGGATTTGTTGTCCTCCGATGGCCACCAGAACAAAGTCCTTCGGATTCACGCCGAGTTTTTCCAGCGCCATATTGAAAGCGACGTGGCTCGTGCCGCCCAGCCCGGTGATGGAAACTTTCTTGGCTTTCAAGCTTTCAAGGGTTTTGAATTGCGGCTTCGCCATCAACCAGTAGGATATCTTATCGGACGAAAACCAAATGGCGCGCGTCGCGAAGCCGGCCAATGTCGCGTTGACCGAAGCCGGGCCGACGCCCGCCTGATAGTCGATATCGCCCTGAGTCAAGGCAGCGGGGACCAACGAGGACTGCATGAGGATAAGCTCCATGTCCAGCCCATTGGCGGCAAAAACTCCCCAATCCTTCGCCGCCAGCAGCGGCAAGGCGGTCATGGTAAACCCGGCGTTGGAAATTCTCGCCTTCACCCGCCGCTCCTGGGCCTCGGCGCCGACGGGAAAGCTCACGGCCAATCCAATGACGGCAATCAGTTGAACTAACCAAGGCCAAACGGATTTAGACTGTATTCGCATGGAAAAATTGGTCTCCATAATTACTCATTGGCTCAACCCAGAACATCTCCAAGACAGCAGGATCGTAACTCTGGTGGTCTGGGCCAAGCGCTTGCACTAGACCGAGCCCCTCGTTGTAGTGAGTTAGGTACGGACATTGCCAGGGGCGATTCCGCGCTCAGACAATCACGAAACCGGTGCTCGGGCCAGTACACAGAGCGTCAAACCGCGGTGCCATGCAAGCTTGATGTTCGTTGTAGCGGCACGGCATTGCCGAGCTTGAAAAAACGTCTTGCGTTTTCGCCCATGATGGCTGCCTTGTCGTTTATAGTTAGCTTCGGCGATTCCATCGTTTCACTGATTTCGTGCCGCGCGGCTAGCAAATCAACTTCATGAGGATAGTCTGATGAATAAGCGAACGCCTCGGGACCGATACGTTCAACCAAATACGCCAGGCTGGGATCATTGCCTTCACAACCGACAAGAATTCGGCCGCTGGTCAGATAATCATGAATGGGCCAGTTATGGAATACGGGGAATTGCTCTCTGTTGCGCTCAATTCGGTCAAGCATCAGAACCACCCACGCGCACCCACCTTCCAGAAAAGCGACGCGTAGGTTCGGGTACCGATTGAAAACCCCGTTGTAGGTCATCGACACGCAGGCGGTCACAAGTGCGATCGGATGGTGCAGGGTTTGCGAGCTGCCCGGCGCCATAAAAGTGTCCAGTCCCAATTGCCGGTTCGAACCACCATGGACGCCGAGAACACAGTCCAGCTCAGCGGCAGCCTCGTAGACGGGCCAATGCCAGGAATGGCCCAAATCCGCTCCCATCAGCAGGCCTGTAGCCGGGACCATGGCGCCGGGTAAATCGAGTTCCTTCACCGCTCGCCGCAGTTCTTCTGCCGCAAGACCGGGATCCTGCATTGGAATGATAGCCATCGGATGTAAACGACTGTCTACCCGGCGGTAACGGTCGGCCACATAGTCATTGTAGGCTCGACACAAGGAGACCGTGTATTCAACGTCGCGCAGCAAACCTATGCCGAGGCCGCTACTGGGAAATAACACGGTTTCCTCAATACCCGTCTTCTCAAGAAACGCCTGCCAATCCTCGGCAGAGCCCATTCTGTGCTCGCTTGCATTGGTGCGTTTATGCTTTAAGTTGCCTTCGACTCTTTGATTGTTGTGCCAGTGAATCCCGTCGAGGCATGGAAACGGCAGCCGCCGCACGTCCTTCTCGCCTGGGTGCAGCCAGCGGATCGAGGCGTCACCGTATTCACCGAGCTCGCTCATCGATTCAATAACGTGCCCGTCACAATCAATCATCCGTATGGATTCGCTAGTCATAGCTTCCTCCGGCTTCCTATTCATCACTCCTATAACCGAGAGCCGAAAGAAATGTCAATTCCCTCGACTCTCAAGGCGATGCTAGAAGAACACGCTGGCATGGACCCATTCAACCCGGATCAAAAAAGTGAGAATCCAATCAACCACCAACAGATTTCCGCCGCGCGCGGACGAACTGCAAAATAGGGATTGGGTCGATAGCCGGTGATCCATAATTGCCATGCGAATAATATACTTGCAGTTGGTGAGCAAGCGTTTGTATAGTGAGGCCCAAGCAGCTGTTTGCGGAGAGGTGGTCAAAAATATTCGATACGAGGAAAGATCAATCCATGAATAGGAACACTACGGAATCTAGTAAGGTTGACGTGCCCGCAGCGCATTGGGACCGGCTCTTCGCCCCAAGCTCCTGTCTCGTCATGAT
>DAIRFP010000085.1:0-20422 GCA_036794995.1 Thermodesulfobacteriota bacterium
GCGGAGGCGTACTTAGGCAGTACGTTGTAGCGAGGCGATTGAGCGCAACGAAGCAGATGGGCTTTTTTCAGCAGCCTGATAGTGTTATAGGGACGCTATGGAATTACCATACACGCGCGCAACCTTGCTCACAACAGCCGATGAGCTGCGCAAGAAAATCGGCGCTCCCGATCTTTGTTTAATCGACGTGCGTCCTGCCGAGGAGTTCGCCCGGGGCCATCTCCCCGGCGCCGTCCACTTCGACCTCTTCGGCCTGAGTTTGATCGACACGCGGGAAGCCCCGCTCAAGGCCTTCATGCACATGATTCACCACGTGCTTGAGTTACGTGGGGTCAGCGAAACGAAGCAAGTGGTCTTCTACGAAGGCAACTCCGGCATGCGCGCGGCCCGCGGCGTATGGTTTCTCGAATTCTTCGGCCATCCCAACGTCCGCATGCTGGACGGCGGTTTCAAATCTTGGCAAGCAGCCGGCGCCCCGATTACCACTGAAGCGGCGGCGCCCAAGGCGGCAACCTTCAAGACCGGCGAGCGTCGTGAGGTCTTAGCCACCGTCGAAGATGTCCTCCATTCGCTCAACCGAAAAGAAGTTGCGATCCTGGACACGCGCAGCAAAGGCGAGTATCTCGGCACCCACGTGCGCGCGGCCAGAGGCGGCGCGGTGCCAGGCGCGGTTCACATCGAGTGGACCGACAATCTTGACGCCGCCGGGAAGTTCAAATCCGACGCCGAGCTCAAAGCGATGTACGACCAAGCGGGGATAACACCGGACAAAGAGATCATATCCTACTGCCAAGGAGGCTATCGCTCCGCTCATAGTTACGTTGCCCTGCGGTTGCTCGGCTTCCCCAAGATCCGTAACTATATCGGTTCCTGGAAAGAATGGGGCGACCGGACCGACTTACCGATCGAGACGCCCACAGAGAAGAAATGAGCTTGAACTTTGGCAAAAATCTCTGCGTCACGGTTCTGTTATTGGCTCTGTCTGAAGGGAATCCAGCGCTAGGAGCCGAAGCGAGAAAAGTCACCCTGTCCTATTCCGCTGTGAGCATGACCTGGTTCCCGGTGAAGGTGGCTATCGAAAAAGGCTTCTTCCGCGACGAAGGGCTCGAACCCCAGCTGATTCAAATGAACGGCAATGTCGCGACGGTGGCGCTGGCCAACGGCCACATCGACTTTTCCCTGAATATCTCTCCGGTGCTGAACGGCGCCATGCAAGGACTGGGAACCAAACTCGTCGCGGCGTTGAATTCCCGGCCACTATTTGCTTTGGTTGTGCGACCCGAAATCACTTCGCCGGCTGATCTCAAAGGCAAAGTTTTCGCGGTCAGTTCTTTCGGCAACACGCAGGCCATACTTACGGAAAAGCATTTGCAGCACCTCGGATTGAAAAAAGGCGAGTATCAGCTCCTCGCCATGGGCGCGACCCCGGCCCGGATCGCCGCCATGGAGAAAAATATCGTTCAGGGGAGCTTGATGCCCTTGCCGGCGAACGTTCAGATGGAGAATCGGGGCTATCGCTTGCTCGGTAATACGGCGGAGATCGTCGTCAATCCGATCGCCGGCTTGGGAGTGCAAGAGGGAACCATCAAGAAGGACCCTGATCTGATCAAAAAAGTCATGCGCGCCACGCTCAAAAGCCTACAGCTCCTGCAGACCAACGCCAAAGACACGACTAAAATTTTAATGGATTGGACCCGAGCAAACGAAAGGGATGCGGTGCGTTCCCTCGAGCTCGCCAAACCGGGTTTTAGCAAAAATGGCATGCTCACCGACGCGGATCTGAGCATCGAATGGAGCTTTATTCAACAACAAACCAGGAAAACCAACGTGCCGGTCGCCATCGCTTATGATATGACCTTGCTGAGAGAGGTGCAGCGCGAACTTGGCATGCCATGAATGACGTTTTATCAAGCACAGACAAGGTACCATCATTACCGACGCTGCCGGCTTTGTCGAGTAGCCCAATCCTGCAAGGAGGTCACCTATGCTTCGCACTCTAGATCTGCTCGCCAGTGATCCATCCCATCTACCCTTCCTCTTTGTCTTTAAAGAGTCGGGGGTCATGGAAAAATACGGCTTCGAAATCGATCTCCATATTGTCGGCGGGGCCAAAGCGCCGACTATGGCGCACCGAGCGAAACTCGCCTTGGCCGGAGAAATCGATTTTCTCAGCGGACTGCATCACGAGACCTATCGCGAGCGGGCCAAGGGAGAGAAGCGGCTGACCTACCTCGCGCAAGCCCAGAACAACTGGGATGACCGCCTCGTCGCGCTGCCCAAGATCGAAAGCATCCAGGATTTGAAAGGCCAAAAAATCGTTTGTCATTCCACCGCGCCTTGTGTCGCCGGCAACCTCCGCGCGGTGTTGGAAAGCTGCGGGCTCCAACCGGACGAGATTCATATCGAGGCCGTCAAAGACTCCTCGGGCAAGTTCCTGCAATTTGTCGATCGCTTGACTTCCGGCGAGGCCGCGGCGGCCTTGGTGGACATGCCCTTCGATCTCTACGGCATCAAAAAAGGGCTGAAGATCATCGATCTTCCCGATCGCCCGGTGATCCACAATACGACCTTATTGGCGACGACGGATTACATCAAACAAAACGAGGAGACAGTTTATGCCTTTATCAAGGGCTTCATCGAGGCCCTCCATTTCTTCAAGACCCAGCCGGATAAAGTCGTACCGATCCTGAAGCACAACCTGGCTCAGCGCTACGGCCTGGAAGACGACGAATATTACCTGCACCTCCAGCGCGAATGGGCGCGACTGTTGTCGAAGAAGCCTTATCCCCTGGCCAGCGCCATCCAGAACGTCTATGACCTCGACGTCGGGAAAGATCCCGCCATGAGGAACATCGGCCCCATGGAGCCCTGGGACTTGCACTATCTAAGAACCATCGATGACAGCGGCTTCATCGATCGGCTCTACGCGCAGTAAAAAGAGATTGTTGACAACGACGGCGTCTTGTAACCAACCGTTTGAGATATTCGTTACTGATCTGAAAAGGAATTCTCGCCGTAGCGCGGGGGCTCGGAGATCTGCCAGAAATAGAGCAAGTGCGAATCGCCGGCTCTGTCGCGGTAGGTTTCCATAATCTTCGGCGCCCAGTCTCCCATATCGAACCCGTAGGACACGACGCGCGCACCCGGTTTGAGTTGATTTAGCAGGGAAGGTCTCAGCGCCAGGTTGCCGTCATGGGACAGGTAGAGCGTCACCACCGTGGCCGGAGATAGGTCAGCGGTCATGAAATCCTGCTGGCGAATCTCCACCAGCTTTTCCACTCCCTGCTCGCGTACATTCTCGCGCGCCAATTTGACCAGCCCCGGATCGATCTCAAAGCCGATGGCCTTGACACCGTACTTCTTCGCCGCCGCGATCACCACCCGACCATCTCCGGACCCCAGGTCGTAAACGATATCCCCCTTCTTGATTTCCGCGAGCACCAGCAAACGCACGATGATTTCCTCGGGTGTCGGATCGAAGGGAGCCAACTGAGCGGGGGACCTTCCAGGGATTTGTTGTGCGCCGGTACCAGCCATCGACGGGTTCAGTTGGATGACCCCGGGCACTGCTTGAGTAATCACAGAGCTTTCAGTTGCGCTGGGAACGTCGATGAGCAAAACCCCGCCTGGTCTGGGAAAAACGGGGAAAAAAGGACGACCAAAATAATAAAAAACCGGCGCCACCGGGGTGAGAAAAACCGGAGCCGGCGCTATTCTCAGAAAGCCGCGAGGCGCAAAAACAATCGGTCCGACAATCGATGGTGTTTGACGGAAGCCTATTCCAGAAGCTCGCGGAAAACCTTGCACACCGTGGGGGGAGAATCGCAGTACGGCTCCGGAGCGGGGCGCGAAACCCGCCCGGCCACGCATTTGACCTTCGGCTTCGTGAGCGCCGAACAGCCAGGCGAGCAAAGCAACCATCAGTGTTAACGCCATAGGCAATCATAGGAGGGAGATCACGCGAAAGTCAACTCTTGGCTCCAAGCCCGATATCGCGAACCACCGGCGCCCGCCAGGCAACCAAAATCGCCAGCACGATAACCACCAACCCCATGTAGCTTACGGTTGCCGGGGCGCCGATGAGGTGCGCGCTGACTCCTGCCATTAGGGCACCCACGGGCATCAAACCGCGGTCCAGTGCATAAATGCTCATGACTCGCCCGCGTAAATGGTCCGGAACGATGACTTGGAGCATCGTATTGGTTGTCGCCATGTAGAAAACCTGGCAGCTGCCCACAGCGATCAATGCCAGAAGCGCCATGGGAAACGAAGTCGTCCAGGAAAACAAGTTCATTGCGATCCCCAGCGACACTAGACTGACGAGCAACAAAACCCCTTGACGTCTGAAGCGACTAGCCAGTGTGGCCAGCATGAGCCCGGCCAATATCGCCCCCAAACCCGGCGCCGCCAGCAACATTCCCAGCCCCTCGGGGCCGACCTTTAAGACGTCTTTTTGAAACACGGGCATCAGGGTCTGGTAGGGAACGGCGAATATTCTGGGGACCAGCGCGGTTGTCATCAGCGCAAACACCGACGGGTTGGACCAGACATAGACCAACCCTTCCTTAAGATTGGCCACGGCAGTGGATTGCCGCGCGTCCGTAGGTGTCGGCGGGATGGCGGTCCAGTAAATCGACACAAGCACACCGATGTACGCGAGACTTTGCACGAAGAAGTTGCCTCCGGCGCCGGCAAAAACGATCAAAGCGCCGCCGAGGGAAGGACCGATGATCTTGGTGAGATTGAAGGCGGCGGAGTTGAGCGCCACCGCATTCATGAGATCCTCTCTGGGTACGAGGGCAGGAACCAGGGTTTGACGCACTGGGTCCACGAACGCCCAGGTCACTCCGGTGATCACTGTGAAGACAAACAAATGCCAGACCTCGAGAAATCCGGAAACCACCAATACCCCCATGCCAAGGGTAATAAGGGTAAGCACATATTGAGTGACAAGGATGAGTTTTTTTCGGTCCATCCGGTCGGCCGCTACACCGGCAATGGGACTGGCGATGAGAAATGGCAGGGCGCGGAGGCCATTCAATAAGCCCAGCAATACGGAGGAGCCCGTGAGATCGTAGAGCAGCCAGCCCAAGGTGACCTGTTGAACCCACTGCCCGCCGCTCATGAACAACGTGCCGAACCAAAGGTATCTGAAATTCGGGTGTCGGAGCGAGGCAAATGTCCCGAGTCGAATCCGTCGAGTAGAGACTTTAGGTTCGCGTTCTTCGCCCAGAGATGTCGAATCGTCCAAGGTCGTTGATCCCTTGTGACGCATACACCTTTCGGCGCTATTTGGCTATTGAACTTCAGTTGCCAGGTCGAAAACGCGGCGGTGGTGCCGTGCGAAATTTTTGCGGCAGCGAAGTCTGAAAGGACTTCTAGTCAAGAGCTTATTGGAGATATCAGAGCGGACGATTTGAACGACTTGAACGGTTTGAACTGCTTGAACCGCAATTCGGGAACTAATTTGCCCTGCTGACCAACACCACGTCGTCCCAGCGAATAAAGCCCGTTGGATTGTTGCTCTTCGATGTCACTTCCAGCCAATCGCCGACGGATCGCACGACGTTGACCCTGGTGCCCTTGTTGATCTGCGACAAAACCCGTGAAGACCCGGAGGGCTTTTCATAGACCGTTGTTGGACGAATCGTCTGGTAAACCCCCGGTTCGGACGTGGGGCGCGCACCGCCGGACCCACTCGTAGAAGCCGGCTCGGCCGGGCGCGGCGAGGTCCGCGTTGCCGCGGGCGCCTTGCTCGCGGCTAAGCGCTCCGACTCCCGCGCGGCACGACTCAATTTCTGTTGTGTAGCTGCGAGAGTTTTATGACTTTCTTCGACCCTTGCTTTCAGCTCGACAAGCTTGGTCGCATTCCCGGCAAGGTCCTTCCGCGCTTGGGCCAGTTGCTTTTCCAAGTCCTGGATCTTTTGGTCCTTATCCTTGATCTCCTTGACCCTTTCTTCGAGCACAGATTGCGATTCACTGCGCTCCCGTTGTCCGCCAATCAAAAAAACTCCGATGCCGAATACAATCAAACCCGCGATCAAGATCGCTTTCGAAGCCATCGTGGTCTTGTTTAGGCCCGAGCGCCTGCGAACCTCGATGCCTTCTTCTTCTCGTGTCGGCCATTCCGGAACCGAGGTCGAGGTCAGATCTGCCTTGCAATAGGGGCACTTCAGGGCGTCCTCGGCAATGCTGTTGGCACAATGGGGACAGAGTTTGGTGCGGATGCCTGACTTCGTCACCAAGGATTTGCCGTCTTTTAGGCAAAAATCCGTCTCATCGCCGTACTCAGCCGAGCAATGGGGGCATTGCTTCATGGAAATTATTCTGAATCCAATATATTTGCCCGTCAAGAGGAATCTTCGCTCTCGGGCAGGCTACCCGGAACCACGTGCCGGGGTGATGGTAACTTGCCCTGTGGGGACCCCTTGCGCTATAGAAGCGTGGGAGGAAAGAAACACCATGGCTCTGATCATAAGTGAACCGCAAACCAGAAAAATTGCCGACATGCCGGTGGCGTTGAAGACGGTTGAGGCGATGTTTCGCGATCGCGCCGCCGGAAAAGTCCGGAGCGTGCCGCGGCGACGGCTGAAAAGCAGCGCGAGACAACTGAACATGATGGCCGCATGGCAGGAAACTTCGGACCTGATCTGCCTCCGCGCCTACGCCGGCGCCTCCAACACCATTACCCTATACAACGGGCGCACCGGTCAAATTCAGGCGATCATCGATATGGGGTATCTTAGCAGTCTCCGCACCGGCGCCGCCACGGGCGTGGCCGCGAAATATCTCGCCCCGGCGAACGCCAAAACGTTGGGCGTCATCGGGCCCGGCTGGCAGGCAACCTTTCAAGTCGAGGCCATCGCGAATTCTTGGCCGATCAAAGAGATTGTCGTCTATGGACGGACGCCGAAGCGGCGCAAGGAGTTCATCCGACAGATGAGCAAAGTCGTGAAAGCCGATTGGCAGGAGGTCGGGTCCGTTGATGAAGTCGAATCGGCATCGGACATTCTGGTGGTTTCCACCGACTCCTCTACCCCCGTCGCCCAGGGAACGAGTCTCAAGGAGGAAGTTTTGGTCGCTTCCATCGGCGCCAACGCTGCCGTCAAACATGAAGTCTCCGACCGTCTTATCAGGCTAATGGATCTGATCGTTACCGATGACGTGCCCACCGCCAAAGGCGACAGTGGGGACTTGATCGCCGCTTGCCAGACGCGCATAACCCGTTGGGAAGACATCGTCGCGCTGGAAAAGATCATCGCCGAGGGCGTGCCCCAGCCTCGACCCAAGCGAATATTTTTTCAATCCAACGGCATCGCCGACGAAGACCTCGCCGTCGGGCGCTACGTATTCGAACAGGCCAAGAAGAAAAAACTCAAAATGAAAAAGCTCACCGAGATCTAAAGCACGATTTCAGAAGCCGTTGCGATGGCACAAGCCGTGCGGCCGACTTAGTGCGTCGTCTCCGGGGTCAAAAAAGCGTAACCCTTCAACTCTTTGGCGAGTTCCGAATAAAAACCGCAGCCGTGCTATCCTCGTAGACAAGTCTGAAGCGAGCATCCTTTCGGAGCAAAGCAGTTAGCGGCCGTTTCAGCTCGGCGATAACAATTCGGGATTCCATCAGGTCGCGATCGGTTTCCCATCCCGGGTAGCCCATCCAGGTTTGCAGGACGCTCTCGACCCGATGACGATGTATATTGCCCCGGCCGTCGATCGAAACGGGTATCTGGGGCAGACTCCAGATGAGATACCCGCCCCAATCGAAACTATTAAAGAGCGGACCGTCGTACTTTTTCTGGCTCACAAATTCCACAGCCCGCACAGGGAACCGCTGTTCGACCTCGGTTCGAAGATCGGCTTCGGATAGCTGCCGGTAACGCCCCAATATGGCGACGCCGATAGCGATGCCGCCGAGTACAGCCAGCACTTTACCCGGTGTCCATCGAAACGCGTTAGCAGGAAAACTCACAATTGGGTACTCGCTGATGATGAAAGCTGCCGCCAAAAGAGTGACCCAGACATCCCTGCGGGATCTGAATCCCAGAAAACAGCCCAAGAGCAACAAAAGCATCGGAAAAGGCAGCAACCGCCGTTTCGATCCCAGAACGAACGAGGCGACTACCGTCAACATGACCACAATCCAGTCCGCCGGGGAACGAAAGGAGAGCGGCTGTAGTTCTTGGACCGACTGAAAAGCCTCCGTCAGCAAGCTGAATTCAAGCACCTGCCAATAAAGCTGGTAACCATAGGGGTTAGCCAGGGCGGCTAACGCACAGGCCGCTCCGACTAAAAGCAGCGATTCAACCGGGATACGCCGCGATTTTTCGCTGGGTAACTCGCGGCCCAAAATCGTTAGAATCAAACCCTCGCCGGCAAGCAGAAAAATAACCGCAAGCCCGTAGACAAACTGTATATGAAAGTTCGCCCATACCGCGTACAGGACGGGTAGTAGCCAAATGATCGCGGGTTTACCCGTGAGTATGGCATGCCTCAGGAGCAGCAACTGCAGGGTGAAGAAAACGATTGAAATCAGCCACGGCCGCGGGCTCATGAGCGGCTTCATGCCGGCCAGCGTCACGGCAACCAGGGATACTTCCACCACGAATGGGAGCTTAGCTTGGCGAACTAGCAGGTGAACAGTCAAGGCGATGAGCAGCGCCATCGCAACCGTAAAAAAGAGCATGCCGGAGAGACCAAAGTTTCTGTAGAGGCCGTAAACCAGGATTTCAAACAACCAGCTGTAGGCGACCCAAGGCTCCCCCATTCCGTAGCTCGAGAACGGATTCGTCATGGGTGCCTGGCCGTGGCTCAGAATCCACTGGCCGGTTCGCAAATGCCACCAGATATCCGGATCGTTGACCGGAAGCATCGCCTGAAACGCGGCGAAGCAATAGAGCATCACCAGGATGACGACGCGACGAAAGCTCACTTCGAGGTCAGGCAATGATTGTCGCAGAGCGGTCATCAAATGCTGAAAGAAAAAATTTGCAGATTTCGTCAGACGACGGATTCGCTTGGGGCGGTTCGGGTAGCTTTGTGCTGGCGCCTGAGAAAAAGAACTAAGGCGTGATTATACAGGAACCGGTAATATCAGGCCACCGAAATCGAAAAGTCCGGTCGCTAAGCGACCCTTGGATATGCAAGACTTCGCGTCCCTGGGCTGGAACGACAGGCCGGCTCGGCTACGATCACATCGCCCGCGCAAACGCGCGCCGGATTATGAAGGTCAACGGCTGGTGAATCAGGCCCGGTAGAATTCCCGCGGCTCGGGTCTTTACGGCTTCTGAAACGCCAGCACGAAGCGATCGTCCTTGTCGCGGGTTTTATTCACGTTGAAGTCGCGAGGGTCCTCGGGACGGCGCAGCATGTTCCCCTCCTTGGCCAGGATAAAACCCGAGCCGGTGACTTCCTGGATGACCAGCAGCCGGTCGATCCGATGGAGCGTCTTGACTGCCTCGTTGCCGCTGCCGTCCTTGGCCGAGTGATCTACGACTCCATAGAAGCCGCCCTTCTTGAGCGCGGCCAGAACTCTCTTGTTCATGGCGACGCGAACCGCCGGCTCCAAGTCATGGTAGCTCAGATGAATGAGTACAAAATCCAACGATCCGTCCTGGGGTAAGGCAACGGTTCCCAGCGGACCCTCTAACAACCTGACGTTGGCAAAGCTCGGATCTTTAAAACGATCCTTTACCTCAGGCCGGAAGGTTGCAGACGCCGAGTAAACCACCCCCTTCTCTCCCACCACTTGGGATAGAATCGCGGTGTAATATCCTCTCCCCGTCACCAGGTCTGCGACTTTGTCGCCCGCCTTTACGCCATAAAAGGGCACGACTTCCGCCGGCTTGCGTGCGGTGTCGATTTGTTTATCTTCCGGCGGCCGCTGCGGATTTGCGAGGATCGCAGCGACGTTGGGCGTCGTCTGTGTCGTCGCACAGCCCAACATCATCATCAACAGCGCCACCGAAAAAAACCACGACCCCTTACTTGCTAACGAAATCCTATTCATAATCACGCCTCCAATAATGCTAAGAGTTCTCCGATCTCAAACGGTAAAACTAGAGTGGACAGCCTTCGTCCCTTCGTTTTTTTTAGTCATGGCGACGGACGGTTCTGCCGCATGGTTCTGTCCACTTCGTCGCGCAGCATCTCCCAGATCTTGTCGACGCAGCGGGCGAAGTCAGGGTCCGACATGCTTCTGATTGTGCGGGGCCGGCGAACCTCCACCGGCAACACGCACTTGACGACTCCCGGCGAAGCGCTCATCACGGCGATCCGATCGCACAGCATCACCGCTTCTTCGATATTGTGGGTCACCAGGATGACAGTTTTCTTGTCGCGCTCCCAGATTCTTAACAGCTCTTCGCGCAGGATCAGGCGCGTCTGGGCATCCAGACTGGCGAAGGGTTCATCCATCACGATCACTTCAGGGTCGTTGGCCAACGCCCGGGCGATCGCGACTTTCTGCTTCATGCCGCCCGAAAGCTCGTGAGTTCGAGCCGTGCTGAAATCCAGCAAATGAACGACCTCGAGAAAAAACCGCGCCGCGCGCTTGTAAATCGGCGCCGATTCCTTGCGAAACTCCATGCCCAGCGGAACGTTGTCCTCGACGTTCCGCCACGGCATCAAGGCCGAGTCCTGAAAAACCATGGAGACCATCGCCTGGGTTTTCTTCTCGCCGACAAACTCCACGGAGCCGTTGGTGGCGGTGTCGAGCCCGGCAATGATATGCAGCAAGGTCGTTTTACCGCACCCCGTGGGACCGATGACGCCGAAGAACTCACGGTCTCGGACCTCGAGATTGACGCCCCCGAGGGCTCGCAGGGTGCTTTCCCCTTGGGCGAATTCCTTGGTGAGATTGTGAATCAGAATACGCATGGTTTATCGGGCGGCGAAAACTTCGTCGAACATTTTGGCGTAGCGCGGAAAATCGTCCAGCACTTCAGCGGGGGCGAAGACCGGCTTGATACTCTCCATCAAACGGACCTGCAACGGCGGGGTATCGATCCGATCCGGGATCCGGTTCATGCCGCGGATCAGCTCCTGACCGCGCTTTGACAGCACGAAATCCGTGAACAGACGGGCCGCATTGGGATGGGGCGCCTTCGCGGCGATGCCAACCGGATGAATGTTGGCGAAAACCGGATTCAGATAGATCCAGTCCACCGGAGCTCCCGTGGGCTTTAACACTTCAAAGGTTTGAGAATAAGCGGTGAGCCCGCCCTTGAATTCCCCCGCCGCGACGAGCTGCGCCACCAGGGTTCTGCCAGCGCGCAACGTTACCTGCTTCGCCAGCTCTCGCATATAGGCCAACCCCTTCTCATCGCCCATCGCCTTGACCAGAGTGCCGAACCACTCGTAGGGCTTGCTGTCCATGCCGATTTGCCCTTTCCACTCTGGCTTCAGAAGATCCGTATGGGAATTCGGCACGCTTCCTTTAGGCACACCCCGAGTGTTGTAACCGAAGGCGGCATAGTTCGTATAAATCGACGTCCACATCGCCTGCGGGTCTTTGTATCCGTCGCGGAAATATTTTCTTTCCGGCGAGTCGTAGGAAGCGAATATCCCGCGCTTTTTCAGGTTGTGGCCATAGAAGCTTGTCGTCATCGCCACGTCCCAAAGATTCTGGCCGGCCCGGGCTTCGGTTAGAATTCTCTCCATCAGCGCGGCATCTGTAGTGCGATAAAATACCGCGTCAATCTTCGGGTAGAGCTGCTTGAATCCGTCGGTAAGCGTCTTGGAGTCGGCGGCATTGAAGGCTGCGTAGAACATCAGTTTCCCTTCGGCCTCCGCCCGGTCTCTCACTTCAGCGGCTCCCGCGAGCAGTGGCGATAGCCATACGCAAGCCGCGAGCAGGGTCTTTGCAAATCGCCCGACTCGATTCATGAGCTCTCCCTTATTCTGTTATTCATAAAAAACTGGGGCCAGAACCATCGCATGATTTGAACTTGAACGTCTCGTTGGTTAATCGGATGTGGGGTGCACTATCGCGGCCCGGCAGGCAGAGGCAAACCAACAACACGCAGCTTGACCCGACGGCGAACTGTCTCCAACCAAGACTCGCAGCCCGAAACTGGCAAGCGTCAGTCATGGCATCTCGGCTAATAGTCGTCCGTAACCCGTAACCGGCTCGTTCAGTTGCAAGATTTTCTTGGTGGCCCACACTTGAGCGGGAATGCTCGAGACCACGGTCGTCTTCAAATCCTTCTCCAGCAGCTCGATGACCGGCAGGTTGTGCCAGCCCGCGCCGAGCATGTAGATACCGTCCACCGGGCCGTGCTCGAGGAAGACCTTTTTGGCAAAGCCGTAGATGGCCTCCGGCGAAAGTTTGCCAGCGTCTTTGAAGGGGACTTCGATTCCCTTCATGGCTTTCACTTGGAACCCATCGTCCTCGAGGAACTTGGCGAACCTCTGGTTCATGTCATCCTGGAAATAGGTGATGCCCACCAGTTTTTTCATCCCCAAAGCGCGAAACGCCTCCACCTGAGCAATAGTCGCAATGGTTACCGGGATGCCATATTTCTTCGTTAGCCGATCGGCGATCTCTCGATCCGCGCCATGCCCGCGCACCATGGTCGGCGGCGCGCCCATGATCATGACCACGTCCGCGCCCAGCTCCGCCAGCCGCGCTACCTTCTTCTCGGCCACCGTGAGCGCCTCCTGCAGCTCCTTTTCATTGCCTGCCCGGATTCCGGCATGACAGGGAATAAACCCCACGCCTTCGGGCATGAGCTTGATAAAACTTTCCATGGATCCCGGACGGTAAGTCGGTTTGACCAAACCGACGACTCCACGCGCACCGTAATACATGTCTGTTATTCTCCTTTAACCACAGCGAGCTTAGCGCGGCAAAAGCCGCAACCAAAAAAGAAATGACAAATTTGACCACGAAGGACACGAAGAGCACGAAGTTTAGAATCAAAAATTATATACGAATCCTTCGTGACCTTCGTGCGCTTCGTGGTGAGTAAATGTTTCGTCAAACGATGTCAAAATCTGCGCAAGCTGAGAAGACTTTCAGAGCCTATACAGAGTAGGGGCAAGTTTGAAACCCGCCCCTATCAAATTTGCGTTCTATGCATTGCTATGTAGAAGAGTTTTCTCCGTCTGCGCAAATTTTCTGACTGTTATTCCTCACGGATGCAGCACACATGACGAAATATATTCTCACCACGAAGATCACGAAGGACACGAAGGTTTCGGATATTTCTGATTGAAAACTTTTTGCGCCTTTGTGGTCAACTTTCTTTCTTCGTGGACTTCGTGTCCTTCGTGGTGAGTCTTCTTCTCTCGTTTGACTCTATTTGGTTGCGGCTTCGCCGCGCTAGGTTCTTTGCGGTTAAAAAATCTTTTCGCTATGCCGCCGCCTGCAGCGCCTTGCCGTTTCCGCTCCCCAACACGCTGCCGGGCAACGCGCCGGTGTGGTCGCCCTTTTCGACCAGCACCTCGCCGTTGACCACGGTCATCTCGATGCCCACCGCCTTTTGAATGAACCGTTTTTCGTTGCCCGGCAAGTCCTGCACCATTTCCGGCTCGCACTCGCGGACCGTCGCCGGATCGAAGAGCACCAGATCCGCCGCCATGCCGCGCCTGATCAAACCACGATCGTGCAAACCGAAGATCGACGCGACCATGAAAGTCAGCTTGCGCACGCCCTCTTCCAGGGACATGATGTTCTTCTCGCGGATCCAGTAGCCCAGCAGGCGGGTCGCATAGCCGAAACCGGCGTCGTAAATCAGATGGGCGCCGGCGTCGGACTGGCCGACCAGCACGTAGGGGCTGCGGATGATTTCCGCCACCGCCTGCTCGTCGCCGTTGGTGCTGGAGGTTTGAAACTCGGTGTCCAATCCTTCTTCCAGGGAAAGATCGAGGAAAGCATCGATGACGTCCTGGCCGCGAATCTTGGCGATTTCCGCCACGCTCTTTTTTTCTAGATGCTTGTTTGCGGGCGTCGCCGCGTTGATCAGATAGACCAGATCCCAGCGCCGCGAGAAGCGCGACGACTTCTTTTCTTCCACCGCCTCGTAGCGCATCTTCTTCCGCGTCTCCGGGTCCGTGATCGCCGCGATGCGCGCTTCCAGCGGTAAAAAAAGAATCGTCTTCCAGGTCGGCAAATCGTCGAACACCTGGGCGTTTTTCATGGTGAGACGGTTGTTGAACAGTCGCGCGTTGCACAACGGATAGGATTGTACGCCGCGGTCCAAAGACTCTTTCGCCAGGTCCAACAGCTGGCGCCATTCATTGGGCTTGTCCCAGCGGTGCGCGATGCTCTGCCAGATCACCGGCCGCCCGGACCGCGACGAGATCTCGTCGAATAGCTGCACCGTCTCGCGCGCGGGCACCGACACGCCCAGCGAGCCCCGGGAAATCTGCACGGCGCCCTGATTGATCTCGCCCAACGCGCAGGCCAGCTCGATAATCTCCTCATCCGTAGCGAAGCGGCTCTGAATCGGCGTGCCGTCGGCATACATATGAACCGGATTCTGATTGGTGGAAAAACCCATCGCGCCCGCGCGCACCCCGGCCTTGAGCACTTCCTTCATCTGGTGAATTTCCGCCGGCGTCGCGGCGCGCTCGATGGCGGCATCGCCCATGACGAATTGGCGCAACGCGCAGTGGCCCATCAGCGCCGCCACGTTCACGCCGAGGTTGCCGCGGAGCTTGTCCAGGTATTGCGGAAAGGTCGTCCAGCCCCATTTCACCCCGGCTCGCAACGCCTGGAGCGAAATCGCCTCGACCCGCTCGAAGCTTTTGAGAATCGTGTCCTGGTCCTGCTCCTTGCAAGGGGCGAGAGCCAGTGCGCAGTTTCCCGGGATGACCGTCGTCACACCGTGAAAGCAGGAGGAAGTTGCCAGCGGATCCCACAATAGTTGGGCGTCGAGGTGGGTATGAAAATCGATGAAGCCCGGCGAAACCGCCAGTCCGTCGGCGCGAATCACGCGCTTCGCCGCCCCGTTGATACGCCCGGTTTCGACGATGCGGCCATCCTTCGTCGCGACATCGCCGAGATAGGAAGGCATGCCGCTGCCGTCGTAAATCCGCCCGCCTTTGATAAGCAGGTCATAAGTCATAGGGTATCCTCCTCACTTTCTTGATCCTCACGGAGAGCTTATCGAGAGACATACGTCGCTGTCAACCAAACCAGTGAACGTCTTCCGCACGGTCCAGTTTACGTAAGGAGATGGTGAACCTGAAGAACGGACAACCGATGATGGATGACCGAGGCCTCTGTGCTCCACCTCGCCTACGAACCCTCGCACTTTCAGGAAAGCAACAGCTCCAGGTCCTGGCGAGTTAGATTGTGGATCAGGCTATTGTCGGCCGTGATGATGGCATCGGCTAGATCGCGCTTGGTCTGCTGCAGCGCGAGCACCTTTTCTTCGACTGTGTCCCGGGCGATCAGCCGGTAGGCAAAGACCTTGCGGGTCTGGCCGATCCGGTGAGCCCGGTCGATGGCCTGGGCCTCCACCGCGGGGTTCCACCAAGGGTCGAGGAGGTACACATACTCGGCGGCGTGCAAATTCAACCCCAGCCCGCCCGCTTTGAGGCTGATCAGAAATAGCTTCAAGCCTGGATCGTTTTGAAATTGCTCCACCCGCGCCTCGCGGTCGCGGGTCCGGCCGTCGAGATAGGCGTAGGAAATACCCGCCTTGTCGAGCCGATCGCGCAAGATTGCCAGCAGACTGGTGAATTGCGAAAAAACCAAAACCTTGTGGTCTTCTTCGAGGACCTGATCGAGCTGCGCCAGCAAGGTATCGATCTTGGCGCTGGGTTCCGCCAGCCTACTTTTATCAATGAGCCCCGGATGGCAAGCAGCCTGACGCAAGCGGAGCAGAGCTTCAAGCGCTTGAAATTTCAACCGGCTCATGGATTCGTCTCCCCCATCTTTCAGCAGCCGAGCCCGGTAATAAGCGCGCAGTTCGTCATAGAGTTTTTTTTCACGCCCCTCGAGATCGCAGAAGATCGTTTGCTCGGTTTTCGCCGGTAGCTCCCGCGCTACCTGACCTTTAGTGCGGCGCAGGACAAAAGGGCGCAGTGCCCGCGCCAGGAGTTTCCGCGTATCGGCGTCGGGGTCGCGCCCGGCGCGGCCAAATACCGCTGCGCTCCCGAGCATGCCGGGGTTGAGGAACTCAAACAGGCTCCAAAGCTCGCCCAGATGGTTTTCCACCGGCGTGCCGCTCATGGCCAAGCGGTGGTCGGCGCGCAGCAGACGCACGGCCTTGGCCGAAAGCGTTCCGGCATTTTTGATGGCCTGAGCTTCGTCGAGGACGCAATAGTCGAAGCGGCGGTCCTTGAGCTGGAGCGCATCGCGCCTGAGTGTTCCGTAGGTCGTGATCACCACGTCATACTCGCCGAAGTGATCGCCGGGCTTGAGGCGTCCTGCCCCCGTATGGTCGAGAAAACGCAGTTTAGGCGCGAATTGCAACGCCTCTTTCTTCCAGTGAAATACCAAGGATCGTGGCACAACGACGAGGGATGGACCGGGCCAGTTAATCCCATTGCCGGCACGCAATGCGCGGCGCGATTCAAGCAAGGCCAGCACTTGAACGGTCTTGCCCAATCCCATGTCGTCGGCAAGGCAACCGCCGAACCCGAATTGCTGAAGAAAGCCGAGCCAGCCGAGTCCTTCCCGCTGGTAATCGCGCAGCCGGCCGGAAAATTCTTCCGGCGCATCAACGGCCCTGACACCGGCAAAGCTCTCGAGCTCCTGGCGTGCCTGCTCGAAGATTGCATCGGCGCTCACCTCCGGCTCGGAGGCCAACAGCGCATCCAAAAGACCGACCTGTTGCCGAGTGAACCGCAGGTGATTTCCCTGAACGCTGCCGAGTCCGGCAAGGAGGCCGTACTTCTTTATCCATTCTTCGGGAAGGATCCCGAGGGTGCCGTCGTCGAGCCGGACGGTCTGCTCGCCATGCTTGAGCGCCCGCAGCAGTTTCGGCAGCGCCACCGCAGCGTCGCCGAACCGGGCGCCGCCCTCGAGTTCGAACCAATCGACACCGGACTTGACCTCGATGCGGATCGCGCTGGGCGTGCGGTAGAGCTTCCCCTCGGCTTCGACCCGCCAACTTTCATTGACGAGCGCGCGCACGACTTTGGGGAGACGGTCCGGTGATAATTCGAAATCAGCATCGGCAGCGGTCCAATAGGGCCGCCGAAACCCGAGCTGCTTGAGTCGCTGTTCGGCGGCGATTTCACTCTCAAGGTCGCGGCGGACCAGGCGGCGCCGCGCTTTTTGATAGATGCCTCGACCGGAGCGCTGGTACGCAACGATTTCTCCGTCATAGTCGAAGGACAACTCGCCCACCAGGCGGGCTGGGCTACTCAGATGACGATTTCCGGGCTTGACGATCAAGCAGGGCTTCGGCGGACAGGAAACTTCTTCAAACCTCAGCTCTTCCGGCAGTTCCAGCTTGGGCAGATTAGCAAGCCGTAACAACTCCGGGAGAAAATCCTCTGCTTCGCTTTTTGGAATCGACAGCAATTCGTTCCGGCGGAGAAGCGAGATCCAGTCGAAAGCGCCGAAGTCCTCGAGGCGGGCGGCGCGGCCGTCGTAGAACACCAATCCGCCGGCCAGAAGCAAGTCGGGCTGCGCCAAGCCCATCTCCGACTCTTGGCGGCGCAGGATACCGGTGACGCAGTATCGCTCAACGCCGTCATCGGGCGCGATCCTTAGGTAAAATTCCCATGGCTCCCCGTCGTCCCATTGTAGCGGCTTCGCCTCCCCGGCCGTCGAAGTGCCGCGGAGCACGCAGCGTTCCGTCGCGCACATCAGCGGCAACACCACATCCCATAGCGAAGAACTCACCACGTAACTGAAGGGAGCGGTGTCGTAGTAATAGGAGGAGTAGCGGTAGGTTAGATCTTCCCGGGCGCCAAGCAAGATGGCCAAGATCCGCTTGTCCGCTGGATTTGGCAAGGAATTGATCTCCCGCGCTTGCATCCTGCGGGTTTTGAGTTTGCCCCAACTGCCGTTCACTTTTCGTTCACGCTGGGCGATTTCGACGACCAGCCGTTCCCTGTCTTGGGTATGATCTAAGTCGATGACGTAAACGAACTCCCGCTCCGATGACGTCTCCGACCGCAAGTGATTTTCGTCGGCTTCCATCTTCGCCAGCAGCGGTTGCAGCTGTTGCTTCCAGCCCGGGGTTGGCGGGACTCCCTTCATCAGCGCCGGTTTTGGATTTGCCTTATGACTGGAGACTTTTGGCACTGCTGCAAAACGATCGGTGGGAAAGGCTTCTCCGGTGCCTTTCAGATAACCCTTCCGCTCCGCCGCAATACACGCCGCCCAAATATGCTTGCAGGGCTCGAAGTCTCGCTCGAAGTAGGGACAGGTGCACGAATAATCCAAGAAGTCATCGACACTGGAAATGGTCACGTCATAGGGTAGCGTCCCCTGAACGACGGCGTTTATGGACAGGGCATCGCCGTCAATCCGCTTCACCGCGCCGCGCAAGAAATATTGCCCGCCCCGCTGTTGGGAGAGCCGGCTAATTTCTTCGGAAATTTGGTCCGTGAGATAACCCATCTTGAGAATTGACTAACGCACTGACACAAAAAAGTCTATGACCCAATCCCTAACCGGATTGGTTCCAGTCGTTCAAATCGTTCAAACCGTTCAAAACGTTCGTTGACAATCCAATTCGCTCTGTGCGAAAAACCGCAAAGGAAGAGCGCGGAGGGAATTTCATGAAAACAAACTCGCACCGGAAATCCAACGGTAATAACAGAGCAGTCGCGATGCGCATCATCGATGCCGACGGCCACGTGCGCGAAACCGACGAGCAGATCATCGAATATATGTCTCCGGGCTACCGCTCGCGACGCGATGCCATGCTCTACTTTCCACTGGTGCCGCACCACGGCTGGCATCGGTCGATTCCAGCCAACGACTATCGACATCAGGACTTTCGCGTGCCGGATTGGCGCGAGTGGGCGGGCAAGCTCGACGAAGGCAACATCGAGCTGACGGTTCTCTATCCGACGCGATTCATGCACATTGGCCAGATCGGCAACCCAAAGTACGCCGTGGAGCTGTGCCGGGCCTACAATGACTTTCTCCACGAGCAATTTCTTGCCCAAGATCGCCGCTTCCGTGGCATGGCGTTGCTCCCTCTCCAGGACATTCCCTCCGCCGTAAAAGAACTGCGACGGGTGGTAAAGAGCTATGGCATGGTGGGCGGCATCCTGCCGGCAGAAGGGCTGCCGCTTCCCCTCGGCCATCCGTTGTATCGCCCGATTTTCATCGCAGCGGACCGTCTGGGTTGTGCCCTCTCCGTCCACTCCTGCACGTCCCTCAGAGACAACGATCGCTTTTTGCAACCTAACGAAGTCGCCACCCTCGCCCACGTGATTCCGCAGATGCGCCAGTTCACGAATATCGTCTTCTCCGGGGTAATGAACAAGCTCAAGAAACTCCGGCTTGGTTTTCTTGAAGCGGGCTGCGGCTGGGCGCCGTTTCTGATCAGCAAAATCGAGGAGCGATTGGAACGGGTGACGCCCAGCGAGCGCCCGGTGTTGCCCAAGGAGCTGCTTGCCCGGAAGCAGTTTTACTTTCAATGCGGGGAAGAGAGCACGACGGAGCGGGATGTGGAGCTGCTCGGGGACGATTGTCTGCTGTGGGCTTCGGACTTCCCCCACGAAGCCACGCGCACGAACATGAAGCAACTCGTTAAAGAATTTTTTGACCGCAAGGATTTGCCGCGGGCGGCGAAGAAGAAGATCGCCAGGGGCAACCCAACGCATTTCTATGCGCTGTGAAGGATATAGACTTAGGGAATTCGGAAAACCAGCAGGTTCGCCATCTGTTTACCGGAGGCCGACCGAAAGTCTCTCCCTCTTGAACAGGTAAAGATCAGAATTTCCCCTCTTTGGAAAAGAGGGGCCAGGGGAGATTTGCGAGGTCACCGAGGGTTTCACATCTCCGCAAAATCCCCCTTAATCCCCCTTTGCCAAAGGGGGAAACTCTTGCTTGCACCTTACAACCCGGTCACCTCATTGCAAAACCGACTTGACAAAGCCGCTCTGATCCAATTCCCGCACCAGCCGGCCGTCGGCGAAATCCTCCGGTTTGGCTCCCTTGGCTTTGGGATTCTGTTTCTCCAGCTCTTGGATCAAGCTCGCGACGCCGGCCATTGAAGGATAGGGCGGAATCGCAAAATTCGACCGGATCGTCGTGTCGTAACTTTCTTCCAAGATCTCTTTGTCCTCAGTGCGAAAATATTTGCCCATGACTTTAAAGGCGAAGTTCTTGTCCTTCTGAGCGCGGGCCGCGCCTTCGATGTAAGCCCTGAGAAAACGCCGCGCCGTGTCCTCGTTGCTGCGCAAGAATTTCCGCGTCGTCAGCACGCCGTTGATATGATATTCGGCGTCGAGCTTGGTCATGTCGAAGAGCAGTTTGAATTTCAGTTTGCGCGCTTGCAGC
>DAIRFP010000337.1:0-4611 GCA_036794995.1 Thermodesulfobacteriota bacterium
GCAAATGATCTGGAAGCTGAAAGCACTCGGAGTCGGAAATTCCTCCCGCCAAGGCCAAAGTCGCCAAGTTCGAAGGGGAAAGATGAAAACTCTTACGAATGATTTTCACCCGTAATCTGCGACCTTTGCGTCTTCGCGGGAGAAACTCCGAGATTTCGTTGCGGCTCTCCGCGCTGGGCCTCTGTGGTGAAAATTTCTTCACACCAAACCAGAAGAACCGACTTTTTAAATGAACTTCTGGGAAAGGCCACTAGACGATAGCTGTGCAAAAACGTCCGGGACCAAGACTTAGTGCAACGCAAGTAGCCAACACGCAACCAGCACGGCGAATGCCGCGCTACCGCAGCTCCACTGGACGAAAGGCGCCGGTGGAGAGGGTGCGAAAAAAGCAAAGAGGAGTCCTAAGATGCCGCCGAACAGGAAACCAAAGAGGTGAGACAAAACATCCACCTGTTCTCCTCCCGTACCCAGCATCGCGAGAAGGGCAAGCGCTGCGGCGACGGCGACCCAGGCGCGACGCCCCGGTCTTTTCCTCCGGCCGCGCCTCGCGAGCGCCAAGCCGCCGAGCATCCCAACAGCGCCGAAAACCGCAGTGGAGGCTCCTATCGAAACGTGAGCCGAGCCGTGGACAAGCGCGTTGACGAGATTGCCGCCGGCGCCGGCGAGCAGAACCAGAGCCGAAGCGATTCCGAACCCCAGCATGCTGGATAGCGCAGCGAGGAAAAGAGCGATACCGACGGCATTGCTCAGGACATGCGCGAGATTGGCATGCAGGGTGAGAGCGGTCACAGTCCGCCAGAGCTCGCCGATAAGTATCCGGTCAGCATCCGCGCTGCCGCGTTCCAACCATGGCAACCCGGGTTGCCATACTGCCGTGATGACAAAAAATAGCAGGAGAATTCCGGCAACCGACACGCCCGCTACGAGATCTGGCGGCTCGGCCGGCTCCTCTTCCGCCCGTATTTCGTTCGGATTCTCCCGTTCGTATGCGGAGAGTCCGACGAGCGCCCTCTCCTCCTCTGTCGCCGGGACACTGAGAACAAAACCCTCCGAGGTCCAATTCAAGCTAGGCGACAGACCTTGGGCAACGAGCGCCAGCTCCCACTCCTCCGCCAACTTGTGATCCCTGGTAACCCGCAAAGAAACTTCTGATGCCTTGATCAACGAAGCGCCAACGAGGGTTCTATCAAGATCGAATCTTATACCTTCGCTCAATCTCCTCCACGTACCCGCTCTGAACTACCTTTTGAAGGATGCGTTGATCGAGAAGGTCCTCGACATTGTATTTCGCTATTTTGGGATCACGCAGAGCGATGATCTCCTGGACGGTTTTCAGGCCCTTCACGCTAACAAAAGTATAAGGCGTCAAATCCTCCAGCAGATTCTTGTAGCCAATCTCCGCCAGTTGCCTGTCTGTTTTGATGTGTCTTTGCAAGACTGCGAGGCCCCGTTCTTTCTGAGCGCGCATAATCGTGCTCGCCTCAATCAGCGCCTTGATGAAGTTTTCGACCGCCTGCGGATTTTTTTGGATATAAGATTCCGCGCTCATAAAAGGACTGGAAGGAAAAGGAATCCGGCTTAAATCGTATAGCACTTTAACTCCCAGCCCCTGAAGCCGCACGGACTGCAATTTATCCAACGCGGCCGCGTCGATAATTCCGGTTGCCAGCGATTGGGCAATCACGCTACTGTCGCCTATGGCCTGTATATTGATATTATCCCTTTGCGGGTCCAGCCCCATCTCCCTGAGCGACAACATCGTCAGCGTCCAAAGCAGACCGCTAAAGTCCTGAACTCCGATTTTCTTGCCCTTTAAATCACGAGGATTGGTAATCGCCGGGGATACCAGAAAATCGTAGGACGCCCTTTCAGCGAAAAGCGAGAAAAGAATTTTGAGCTTCGCCCCTTGCGCTGCAGCGGTAAGCATACTGGAAGCGCTGCCCCGGACAAATTGGACCTCATTGGAGACCAGGGCGGTAACTTGTAGAGGAGCGCTGCGCACCGCCACCAGATCCGCCTCTAATCCATGCTTTGCAAGAATACCTTCTTCTTTGGCGAGCCAGAGCGGAGTCCCTGCTGCAGACACACCGGAATAGGCGACTTTTATTGGCTCGGCCCTTAGCGGCACGGCAAACAACGCCATAGCCAGCATCAGCCAAAATGTTTTAGCAAACATAGCGATTCCCCTCCGTGAAACTTTTGCGAGAGAACTTCATTTGGAGCCAGGATAAATTTGTTTCAGCAAGCCTTCGTCGCTGAGCTGTTTCATAAACCGGTTGTCAATGAACTCGGCGATGAACGCCTCGGCGGGCGGGCCCGACACGCCTAACTGTTCCAATATGGTTCTAACCCCTTCGGGATTCGGATACGGCACCGGCTCCATAAATCGAGTTTCCGAATCGTAGGTATGTTGCAAAATGGTGGGATCGTTGACCCGGGTATACTTTTCCAAAGTAGCTTTGGCCTCGCCGGGGCGTTTCCTGATGTAGGCGATGGCTTCCGTAATCCCGGCAACGAAGCTGCGGATCCGCCCCGGTTGTTTGGCGATATAGGGACGCATCGCGGCGGTGCAATTCCCGGCGTAGGGGATGTTCAGATCGCCCAATTCCAGCAAGGGCTTAAAACCCGCGGCTGCAGCCTGCGTATCGTTCGGCGCCGTCGCCATGATGGCTTGCACTCTGCCATTGACGAGGGCGGCAAACGCGGCACTGGTGGAGCCGCTATAGATGATCGAAATGTCTTGGCCGGGCTTCAAGCCCTGGCGGGCCATAAAAAGCTTCGCGGCAAAATCACTGGCCGAACCCGGGTTGGCCACGGCCAAGACCTTGCCTCGGAGATCGGCGACCTTCTGGATGGCCGAGATCACCATGATCTTCGACGTGAGCTTGTGGATCACACAAGAGGTAACAGCCACATCTCCCCCACCCAAACGCATTTGCACCAAAGGAGGGCCAGCGGAAAAGTAAACTTGAATGTCGCCGCTGATCAGAGCGGCCCGGCCCGCTGCTCGCGGCAAATAGATCGGTTTCACCTGCAGGCCATGCTTCTCGAATAGCTTTGCTTCCGTGCCCACCCAAAGGGGCAGGATCGATCCGGATAAGGTTCCATGTCCCGCAAGAATGCTCGGCCGTTCTTGGGCACTCCCAAACGTCGCCCAAATGAGGACGACGCCCAACACGATTGCCTGTACTCCGGGAAATCCGCGGTCACGTTTCATATCCAACCTCTATCTTGAGATCGATCAATCCTTCGGACTATCTCGTCAAGCCATCAGAAATCAGATATTCACGCTCCTTATTGCATCACAAGTGAATTGTCTACTGCCGCGTTTGGCCATTGGTCCGTCACTCAGAGTGAGATCCCCCGGTTATTTCGCAGAATTGTCGAGGGTGGCTTGGGGGTTTTAGCGGATTGCTGCGCGAGAAAACTCGTAGAACCTTAAATCAGGCCGGCCGGCAATGGCGGCCAGGTTGCGAGAAGTTGACCGTAACCGGTGATCTTATAACTGAGGCCGAGCTGGGAGAGGATCACCCACAACCGCGCGGGACTGCTGGCGACGATCGGCACCTTCAGTTCAGATTCGAGCCGGTCCAAGACCGCTGAAGGGTCGAGTAAGGCGCCTTGAAAATAGATCGCATCGATCCCGGAATGCGCCGCAAAAGTTGCTCGCGTCATCTCTGCAACATCCGCGGGCGTAAGCTTCTGCGCGTCGGTATACACCCCCAAGGTCTGCGGCGGATAGACCGCTTCGATACCAAATCCCGCGAGATAGTCCCGGTACAGGTCTTTCAACTTGTCATCCACCGGCGTCATCAGCAGGACACGAGCGGCACCGAATACTTTCAAGGCGGCCACCGACGAGCGCAGCGCCGTAGCGACGGGAACTTTGACTTCCGCGGCAAGCCGCTCCCACATGCCCGCATTGAGAACTTCTTTAGGGCCGCCGCTGATGATCACGCCATTCCACTCATGACGTTCGACCAAATCATTTACCTGGCCAATCAGCGAATCCAACTTGCCCTGCGCGTCCCATAGGGAGGCGCCCGGATTCACTTCCTGCACAATGGTGAAGTCGACATCTTTAGGGGCGAACGCCCGGAAGCTATCGAGATGCGGGCTCGATGGTGGGCTCGAGCCGATGAAGCCAATCTTTGCTTTCACCATAGGAGTCTACTTCGACCTCAAGATTCTTTTGGTCTGCTCGACGACTTCTGGCGGTTGATCCACGACCTGGCGCGCCAGTTCCTGGAGCTCTTCACCGGCCACGGGGTCCAGATCCCACTGTCCTTTTTGAGCCTCCGCCAAAAGTTCGGGATCCTTTAACGCCCTTGCATAGGCCTCACGCAAAAACTTCACCCTGTCGGGTGGTGTGCCGGGAGGGGCCATCATGGGATGGCCGAATTCTTCACCTGCCGTTAGCACTTGAACCAAGCGGCGGTTTATCTCGCGAGTGCCATAGCGATCCATGAGTTCGAAAATAGTAGGAGTGTCTAGCGCGCGCCCATGGCGTTTTTGGCCGGTTTGGAGGATATGCCGATCAAAGCCCTTTGCATGCCAGTTGATAAAAGGCTCGCGATTAAAGTGCGCCGCAATCCCTAGGAAACGACAGAT
>DAIRFP010000338.1:0-4600 GCA_036794995.1 Thermodesulfobacteriota bacterium
GACGTGGGCGAGGGCATCGGCCAGCAGCGGACAACGTTGCCGAATCAAGGGATCGTCCAGCAGGCGAGCTTGACGCGCCAAGCAGCCGACTTTGAATGCGCCTTTTTCGCTTTTGAGGTAATCCCACCCGTCCATGAAATTGATGTCGATGAGGTGGGCCGGCTGCGCCAATCTAAAATTCATCAAAGGCATCAAGCTCTGGCCACCGGCCAAAATTTTGCCTTCCTCACCGAACTCTCGCAGCGCGGCCAGCGCTTCATCGATGGCACGGGGCCGGTGATATTCGAACCTTGCGGGCTTCAAAGAACCTCCTGGTTTCGTCTCGGAGTCATCATCGCTGCTCGCCCCTGATCAATCACCCTTGCCAAACAAACTTTGGAACTCCTCGAGATACTTCTTGTGATTCACCAGCAAATCCTCTCTCTGGGGCGGCAGCATTTTTTCCATATTGATCTCTCTGAAGCCCGGGCTGAGCTGTTCCTTCGATACACCTCTCCTGGAGGGGACGCGCTGGCCCGCGGCAATGATTTCAGCGGCTTCCTCTGAAAGCAGGAAATCCAGTAGCAGCTTCGCTGAGTTTGGCCGCGGCGCGTTCTTGGCCATGCCGGCGGCGTGAAATTGTGAAAGCAACGGGTCTGGATCCTTTACCCAGTCCACGGGGGCACCTCGCACCTTGAAGATTTCAGTTTGATTGGCGCGGCTCAAGAAGATCGGGAATTCGCCCGCCGCCAAAAGGTTCATACCAATCGAAGCTCCGCCGACGAGACGAATCGCCTGTTTGGACAGATCATTCATGAACTGTCGCCCCTTCTCTCTGCCCAGTGCCTTTAGCATGCCGGCATACCAGACGAGGTGATCACTCTCCATGGCAATCTTGCCCTTCCACTTGGGGTTCAAGAGATCGCGCCAGGACTTGGGCACCTCATTTGCGGGAACCTGCCTGGAGTTATAGGCGATGGTCAGAGGGACGATGAAAATAGTCGTCCAACGACTCTCCCCGTCGCGAAACATCGCGCCGAAATTTTTTGCTTGGGGAGAATCATAACGGCTAAAAACTCCGGCTTCGCTTAAAACCGTCAGCAGAAAATCATCCCCCATGGTGATCACGTCGGGAAGAAACTTGCCGGCTCTTTGCTCGGCCATGACGCGCTCCACCATCCGGTTCGTGCCCGCCCGGTACTGGTTGACTCTGATAAAGGAATATTTGGCTCTCAGCCGATCCCAAAACAGCTTGGTTTCATCCAGCCGGACCGTCGAATAAACGAGAATTTCACCACCTTCTTTTTTAGCCGCCTCCACTAACTTGGGATCTGCGTCCCAGGCTCGGATATTCTCAGCGGGCCATAGCGCGGACACGACGCAGATGAACAGTGTCAATGCTGAACTGGCGAAGTTGTGGTTACGCACCGCGGTTCCTCCTTAGTGTGGTCGCAGCAGTTCGCTACAAAGTTTAATCGTCATTCCGGGCAACCCCGGATCATAGTCCGGGGTTGCGCGACCCGGAATCCAGGTTAATCAGATACTTCTGGATGCCCTAAATTCACACACCAAGTGCAACACTTTTTGTATAAGGTGTTGCGATGGGACAGGATAATAGCTTGCAAACCTCATCTCGACGCCCTCTACCGTCGGGGGCATCTTACGCGTCCCTCACCTAGACCAGGATTTTGCCCTTGTCGCACACCACCGTATCGTCGATCACCATGGTGATTTTGTCGACGATGCCTTCGAGCCTGAGCACGCTGTTGATTTGCTTGCGGTCCGCGCCGTGGCCGATGCCGAAGTGCATGGCACCGTAGTGCTTCTTCCAACTCCGCACCGAATCCGCATCCGGCTGACAAAGTTTGTTGAGACCGATAGCGATTTCTCCTCCCATCAGCCAGGAATTCTCGTCGCCATAGGTCTCCAGAAACCAGCGGACCTGCTCGGCTTCGGTTTTTCCCTGGATGTCGATAACGCGCCCGTCCTTGATGACCAGCGCCACGGGATCTCGCCACCTTCCGGGAGGATATTGCGCAGTGACTTCCCAGACCACCGTACCGTTGGCAGTGCCCGCCACCGGTTCCACGTGGGCTTCGCCGTAGGGCCAGGTACCGCCGCGGAATTTTCCGGTCTTCGGATTGCGGCTGAAAGGCAATTCTCCCCATTCCGAAAAAAAGCCGGCAGGATAGCCGCCGATCTCGGCGGTTAGATTCGTGCCGTTGTCGGCTTCGACGCGGATTCTCTTGCCGCGCTCGTAGAGCTCGCCGATACGGTCCCGCAATTGATCCATCTCCTTGATATCATCCAAGGTCGCCCGGCCGCCGCCTTCCAAGAGAATCTCCGCCGTCAGCTCCTCCATGAGCCACATCGGCCCGCCGGACGCTTGACGCATCGCCCGGGAAGCCGGCGACGCGTTGCTCATGGCGGTGCTGGTGAGCGCGATGATCGCGTCCGCTCCCCGCGCCGCTTCGACGGCCATCTGCGGCGGATCGGCAAAATGATGCGGCAGTCTCGGCCACATGCAAAGCATGCCCTCGCCGCCCTTCTCGTTGATCGCCGCCATCAACGCCTGCCAAATCAAGGGATCCATGGCGTCATCGGTCATCACCAGCAGCCGATCACCCGGTTGCACGGATGATACCGGTATCTGCATGCTCTTCATCAACGAGATGATTCGAGTCGCCGGATTGCCGAAGCGCTCCATCATCACCATAGAATCACCTCCCGGAGTAAGCGGACCGCGTCATTTCAAATCGAAGTTGGCATCTTCGACTTTGCCGTCTTTCCTCTTGTATCGCTTCATACACAACGGGCAGAACATGACAAAATCCTCGCCCTGGTCGTAGATCATCTTGTGAACGTTGTACTTATGGCCACAGCCGGGACACACAATATAAAATTCCGGAGGCATGTCGACCGCCTTTCGTCATTTAATTTAAAAAGAACGACTCTTTGGCAAAAACGTCTCTTTTAACTGATCAGCACAGTCGCAAGCCGTGCTAGTTTATTTTCCCCAGCTCCGCAGCCGAAACGAAATCCTCCAGACGAATCCGAGAGATCGCATCCGCCGGGGTCCTGCCGATGTCCGGGAAAGGCTTGTCCACCGGTTTGGTGGCATCGATAACCAGACCGCCCACTCTCAAGTAGCGTTCCGTTGAAGAATCCTGCCGGTTGGAGAGCAGATTCTTGATGATCTGAACTTGCCCGCTCTCGGCGTCCACCCGGGTCGCGATGGCGAAAAAAACCATGCCCAAGTTCGAAGGATCGATGTCTTCATCCACCATGATGACGTTTTTCATTCTGTCGCCGAAGCTTCCCAACGCCATCAGAGCTACCCTTGTCGCTTCCCCGGGCGAGGCGGGACGAAATTGGATGATGTAGGTGAACGGCGCCGCCTGACTGACGGCCAACACTCTCGGATAGCGCTCTTTCAAAACCGTATAGATGTAGGCCGCGGCCCCGAGATTCCCATAGGTGTCGTGACCGGTCCAATTGCCGATGCAAATCGGATTTTTTCGCATCAGCACCGCAGTCGGCGAAAAGACCGGCTCCAAAGTCTGCGGCGAGTAGTATTTCATCGCGTCGGCCCAGGGGCCGCAGAATTCCCGCGCTTTTAGATCCAGATTGCCTTCGACGATGATTTCGGCGTCGGCCGGAATCAGAAAATCGCTTCCCAAGGTTGCCGATTCGGTGACCCGCAGCGGGCTATCCAGCATGCCGCCGATAAATTCGTATTCGTCGATGCTCCACGGACAGTTGGAACCCGATGCCACTTCAAACATGGGATGATGACCCAGCACAAAAGCCACGGGCATTTGGTTAAGGCCTCTGGCCTTGTAACGATTCATGTACTCTCTGAGATGACGAGGATTGACGCGCACGGAAGATAATTCAGGGGAGTGGACGTGGTGACGATGCCAAGAGCAATTATATCTCCCGGACTCCGGTTCCTTGGCCACGGCCACGGCGCAAAGCCAGCCGGGCTTGGCATCGAATTCATCCTTTCGGTAGATCGGCAGATCGAACAAGGAAACCTTATCCGTAAGTATGGTTGCCTTTACGGGCGCTTCAGCAGACGGGATCTTTACGGGCGGTTTGACAGCTTTGGTGCGGCGCGTGTACTCGTGCACCAGAGCTTCGAAACCGACCTCGCCGGCCAGATCCAACGCCGCCGCCTGTTTGTAAAAGGTAACTAACTCGGAGAAAAGCAGTTGTCCCGGCCATCCCTTGCCGCTGGCGGTTTTGAACCCTTCAAACAGTACGGCGGGTTTCTTGCCGCGTTCTCTGAGCTTAAAAAGCACCGCGGCGGCATCACAGTCCGTGAGGCTAAAGGACTTCCCCGCGGTGTTGATTCGGAGCACCTCGCCGGGCCACCTCTCCTCCAGGATCTGTAGAAAATGCCTAAGATCCCTGGGCTGCGATTCCATAAACTCCTCCGTCGTGCATGTTGCGACCTAACCCTGACCTAACCCGGATTATTCACTGTCAGGCAACGATCAAGGGACGAGCCCTCCGGATCGAATGCAATGGGCCTGCCCTACTGGTTCAATGTTCAAAGTTCAAGGTTCAAGGTTAGGGATTGCGCTTACGCGGTTTATAAAAGATCGGAATACGTTGA
>DAIRFP010000086.1:0-14878 GCA_036794995.1 Thermodesulfobacteriota bacterium
ATAACTTCCATTTCAACTCGGATATTCTTCTCCTGCAGCTGGTGCGCCAGCAGGTATTTTACGTGGTCCAAGAGCGCCAGCAGATCCACGGGCTGAAAAACCGGTTCTCTGCGTCGTGAGAACTCCAAGAGCTGGCGTACGATGGCGGTGATGCGATCACTTTGGGAGCGGATGACATCCAGGTTCTCCTTGAGCTCTTCCGGGCTTCGTGGCCGGCGCAAAAGAAACTCGGCCCGCCCGCCGATGATGTTAAGCGGAGTACCGATTTCATGCGCCAGACCCGCCGCCAGTCGTCCCACCGAAGCCAGCCGCTCGGAATGACGTAACTCTTGCTCCAACTTTAGCTTCTCCTGTTGTTGGTCCAGAAGTCTCGCGTGGCTTTGTTGCAGCTGCTGGCACATCAGGTTGAATTCGCGAGCCAGCGAAGCGACTTCGTCACGGCCCTTTATTTCGATGCTCTGCTGGTTTTGGCCCTGAGCGATTTCTTTGATGCGGCGAATCAGCTCGTTGATCGGTCGGGTTACGCTGCGGCGCACCAGAATCAGGACCAGGATTGAGAGTAGAACCACTAAAACGGAAGTGGTCGTAAGAATACGGTTGCGCCGCTGCTCCAGGGCGGCGAATGTTCCGTATCCCTGGCGCGCGAGCACGAAGGCTCCCGCAAGCCGATGATCAGGGTCGACAATCGCTTCGATTCGATAGTAGATCAAATTCCTCGGCTGCTGAACATAACCGTCGACTCCGTCGCCGCTTTGTAAAACCGGTCGAGGATCTATTTTTGTGATGGGAGTGGGATCCAGCTCCGGAAAATCCATCCCGAATCGGATCGACGCTGATTTAGCCACAGCCTTGCCGGACAGATCGTAAACAATGATGCCGTGGATGTTGCCTCTCGGCGCGGCAATGTCGATAAATTGCTGCGTTCTATCGATGTCCGCTTGGTCGATAAAGGTGCGGCTCAACCCCGCCTGCAAAACTCTGGAGAAGCCACGCATCCCGACGCTCAGCTCACGCTTAATGCTTTCTTGGTCCTGTTGAACGCTGAGATAGCCGTGCACCATCATGATGAGGACGATCACGGTAACCAGTGAAACGATGAGTTTGGTTCCAAGATTCATTTAAACGTGTTGCTCCAGGGGAGCAATCATCATACCGAGGACGGCACGGAGAAAAATTTTCCGGATAGTTAGAAAAAACAAAGTACCTACAGATTGGTCCGTCGGACCGGGCCATAAATCTGTTGCAATCTACTGCGCCGTGTAGCAATTTGCAACGCTGAGAAAAACTCAACAAATTAAGGAGTTGCGCTTGGGTGAAGGGTTAAGAATGCAAATTCCAGCGATTCGCCGGCGAGCCGAGAATCTGGCGATCCCAGAGAATCCCTTGAATCTCTAAGTAATTTCACGCTTCAGTTTCGAATCATGGATGGCATGCAGCTTGCGCTTGTAAAGAAAGCAACAACTCACAGAGAGGAGGTGAAGAAATGAAAAAATTCGCAGTTGCTTTGGCCATCGTTTTGGGAATGAATCTGGCATCCTCGATCATCAGCCTATCCATGCCCGTAAGTCAGGCGCAGGAAGCGCCACCGGAAAAGCCGGATAAGCCCGGTGACTAAGATCCACATGAGTCTTTATAGCTAAGGGGATGGCGACATCCCCTTAGCTATTAGTTTCGGATTTACTGTGCGGGCGGAGTAGTGGGTCGTTAGCCTCATTAGCGCTTTATAGAAAAATTGTAAAATTCTTCCGTCGAAGCTTCCCACTCCGTCTGAACCTCCTTGACCAGCGCGCCCGACGGTCCCTTGCGGCACCAGCCGATCAACTTTTCCAATTCCGCTTTTTTACCATCTGCCATCACTTCCACCGAACCGTCGAGACAGTTCCTCACCCACCCGGTTATGCCCAGCCGTTGGGCCTGTTCCACTGTTGACGCGCGAAAATAAACTCCTTGAACCCGGCCCCTAATCTGCAAATGAACGCGCGCGGTTTTTTCCAGAGATTCCATCTTGACCACGCTCATATCCTACCTATCGATGGCTCGCAATATTACCCGTAAGCCCCGGCTCCGGATAGATTTGACAAGCGGGCCGCTCCTTAGGTAGTCTGGCGCCCGTTTAGTTTAGTAGGGGTCATTTTACCGAAGAACGCGCTGCGAGATTGGCTCCCGTTGGTGAGACCGTTTGCGGCGCTCTCCTTCGCGTAAACGATGCCGAGAAGTTTATCTTTTCTTGTTGCAACAAGGAGGGACAATATGGGAGCAAAGCTGTACGTGGGAAACCTTCCCTACTCGGTGACCGAAGAACGGCTTCAGCAACATTTTGCCCAGCACGGCTCCGTGCTCAGCGCTCGGATCATCACTGATAAGTTCAGTGGGAGATCCAAAGGGTTCGGTTTCGTTGAAATGAGTTCCGACCAGGAGGCGGAACGAGCAACAGCGGCTCTGAACGGCACGGATTTCGAAGGCAGAAACATTGTCGTCAGTGAAGCGAGACCGCAACAACCTCGAGAGCCGCGATCCGGTTTCGGAGGCGGGAGACCGCCCGGCGGCAATCGCTATTAGTTCAGCCCGCCAACATCCTCTTGAGTTCTTCTTCGTCCAAAATCCGCAGCCCCAGTTCCTGCGCTTTCTTGAGTTTGGAACCAGGATCGGCCCCGGCGACAACGTAAGTTGTATTACGGCTTACACTCGAGGCGATACGACCGCCCAGGGCCTCGATCTGCCGCTGTGCTTCCAACCGCGACATGCTCTCCAGTCCCCCCGTCAGAACGAAGATCGCTCCTGCCAAGGTGCCTTGCTTTTTCGGCTCCGGTCTAAATTGGACGCCGGCTTTGGTCAATTTCGCGATGACTTGCCGGGTTTCCTTTTGCGCGAAAAAGTAAGCGATACTTTTGGCTACCTGGGGACCGATCTCTCTGACGTCTGTCAATTGTTCCTCGGAGGCCGCCATAATCGATGCCAGATCGCCGAAGTGTTCGGCCAAGAGCTTGGCGGTTGCTTCACCCACATGGCGAATCCCTAGCGCAGTCAAACCGCGCGACAAAGTCGCTGCCTTACTGCGTTCCAGGGCGTTCAGAAGATTCTGGGCCGACTTCTCCGCCATGCGTTCCAGGTTGGCCAGGTCTCCCATCCTGAGGTGGTAGAGATCGGCGATATCCTTGACCAGTCCGCGCTCCACCAGCTGGTCGATGAGTTTTTCACCGAGTCCTTCAATGTCCATGGCGCCCCGCGAGCCAAAGAACTTGAGGCTCTCCTTGGTTTTCGCCGGGCAGGAAATGCCGATGCAACGGTAGGCAGCCTCTCCCTCCTCGCGGTAAACTTCGGCGCCGCAAACCGGGCACTGGGCGGGCATGATAAAAGGCCGCTCGTCGCCGGTGCGCTGGTCGGGTAGAACTTGCACGACATAGGGAATCACGTCGCCGGCTCGCTCGACAACGACGGCATCGCCGATGCGAATATCTTTGCGTTCTATTTCATCCATGTTGTGAAGCGATGCGCTCTTGACCGTTACGCCGCCGATGGGCACGGGCGCCAGGCTCGCAACCGGTGTCAGAGTGCCGGTACGCCCCACCTGGGGCTGAATGTCGAGGATGCGCGTGCTCGCCTGGCGCGGTTTGAACTTATAGGCGATGGCCCAGCGCGGTGAGCGCGCGATCTCTCCTAAACGTCGCTGTAGTGCGGTGCTGTTAACCTTAACGACGAGGCCGTCGATTTCATAGGGAAGCTCATCGCGGTGGGTTCCCATCTCCGACTGATAGTCCAGGACCTCGTGCAGGTTACGGCAGATTCTGGCTCCCGGTATCGGTTTCAGGCCCCAGTCCTTGATCGCAGCGAGAAATTCCAGATGGCTGGTGAACTGTGCCCCGGTAATGGCGCCGATCCCATGGCAAAAGATGTCCAGGGGCCGCTTCGCCGTGATGGTGGAATCGAGCTGTTTCAAGGAACCTGCGGTGGCGTTGCGTGGATTGGCAAAGAGAGGCTGACCCTCCTCTTCGCGTTCGCGGTTTATCAGCTGAAATGCCTTCCGCGAAAGAAAGACCTCACCCCGAACTTCGAGCCGCTGGGGGTGCTCCCGGGTTCCGGCGCGGAGCGCGAGCGGGATCGAGCGGATGGTTTTCAAGTTTACGGTAATGTCCTCGCCATAAATCCCGTCGCCTCGGGTCGAGCCCACGGTAAACCGGCCATCGACGTAGAGCAGCTCCACAGCGACACCGTCGATCTTCGGCTCCACGGCGTATTCGATGGGTTCAGATCTCCTCAAAAAACGCTGAATCCGTGCCTCAAATTCCTCCAGCTCTTGCCCATCGGTGGCGTTGTTGAGGGATAACATAGGCAGCGTGTGTTGAACCGTGCTAAACTTGGGCAACGGCGGCGCGCCGACTTTTTGGGTCGGCGAATCCGGCGACCCAAGCTCCGGATGGGTCTTTTCGAGTTCTACTAACCGGCGAAAGAGCCGATCGTAGTCCGCATCGCTAATCGTCGGGTCGTCGAGGACGTGGTACTGAAAGTTGTGTTTCTCGATCTGCCGGCGAAGCTCGACGATTTCCTTTTCCGCGGCGGCGCGGGATTCCGGCGTGGTGGGATGCGGTGAAATTTTAGACAGAGCCATGTCTTTAGTCTCTCAATCACCAAAAAAACTAGCACAATTAATCCAGCGAATGAAGTTCACGCGACGCTACATTGACCGTCTCTGGTGAGTATGTTAACCCTGTCACTAATGGGTAGACGCTTTATTTGGAGGGTGGTTTTTCTCCTGTTGCTATCAGGTTGTGCCTCCACTGTACCCGACGTCAAGTCACCCCCGGACGCTCTGGTTTGGACTCCCGAAGCGCCCTTCGCGCGTGAGCAAAAGATCGAAATTCCCGCCGAAGCCGCCGGCTTGTTTCACTTCCTGAAGGGGCATTTGTTGCTCGGGCAAGGCGAATTCGATGAGGCGCTAAAGGAGTTTGAAGCCGCTGCCAAAGACAATCCCGACGACTCCTTCTTGCACTTTCGCCTGGCAACGCTTTACCTCCGAAAAGGAGATCTCAAAAAAGCTCTAGCGGAGGCGGAGGCGGCCGCACGGTCGGATCCCAAAAGCGTCGACAACCATCTCCTCCTTGCCGGCCTGTATTCGTCCCTCGGTGAGAATCAGAAAGCGATCAGTGAATACACCGAGGTGCTCGCACTCGATGCTCAAAACCAGGAAGCGATGCTCTACCTGGGCGCGCTTTATTTACAGCTCGAAGATTACGATCGGGCGACCAAAAATCTTGAAGAGCTCCTAAAACTGGACCCGAATTCCGTCCTTGGCCACTACTATCTTGGCCGCGTGCGCGCCAAAGGGAAGCTCTATTTGGCCGCCGAGCAAAGCTACCGGAAAGCTCTGGAGATCAACCCGAAGTCTGAGGCGGTGCTCGTGGATCTCGCCTTGGTGTACGAGCTCGAGGGCAAAACCGAAGACGCCATCCAGATTTATCAACGGTTGTTGCAGGTAAATCCGAAAAGCGTGTGGGCGCGGAAGCGGTTGGGGGAACTGTACGTCGGCCAGAATAAATTGGATGAAGCGCTCAGCCACTTCCAAAGACTCGAAAGCGCGGAAGCGGACCCGCGGGAAACGCGGATCAAGATCGGCCTCATCTACTACGAAAAAGGTGATTTTGAACGCGCCGCAACGGAGTTCAATCTGGTACTGGCCGGTGACACGGAGAACGATCGTGCCCACTACTACCTGGGTGCCACCTATGTGGAAATGAAGTCTGAGGACAAAGCCGTGGAGGAATTTCTGCGCGTGCCGGAGAAAAGCGAGCTGTTCGTCGACGCGCGCATCCAGGCGGCCTATCTCTATGACCGGCGGGATCAGACCCAAAAGGCCATCGAAGCGGTACAGTCAGCGCTGAAAAAGAAGAGCGATCAAACGGAAATTTTTGGATTACTCGCCTCGCTGTATCGCAAGCAGAAGGACTACCCCAAAGCCATTGAAGCCATGGAACGTGTGATTGTGCTCGATTCCAGGAACGATCAGGCCCACTTCCAGCTGGGCGCGCTCTACGACGAAAATAAAAACAAAGAGAAATCCATCGCCAACATGAAGAGAGCCATCGAGATCAACCCCCAGAACGCTGCGGCGTTGAATTATCTCGGTTATACCTGGGCCGAAATGGGCATCCAGCTCGACGAAGCGGAGATCCTGATCCAGAGGGCGCTGAAGATCGAGCCCAACGACGGTTTCTATATCGATAGTTTGGGCTGGGTCTACTATCAGAAAGGTGATTACAATAAGGCGGTAGAGTTCCTGGAGCGGGCGGTGGAAATTACCGTAGACGATCCTACCATCATCGAACATCTTGGCGACGCTTACGAGAAGACCAGCAAGATCGACCGGGCGGTCGTCCGTTATCGCGATGCGCTCAAGAAGACGAAGGAAGACGAGCAAAGCAAGCGCCTGCGTGAGAAAATCCAGCGCCTGGAGAGAAAAATTTGAGCTCGCGTCGGCTGCCGACGCGAGGCGCCCTCCGCAAAATCACCGGTTCGTTTCTTTTCGCAGTTATTCCAGCGGCGATCATCGGCTGCACGACGGTTGTCACCAAAATTCCGTCCCCGGCAGAGATTGATTTGCAACAAGCTCCCGGTACTGGCTGGACCGTGGAAAAACTCGTTGGGGTCCTTGCAAGGAGAGATCAAGAGTTTAAGTCTCTTCGGTCTCTTGCAGCGGTTTCCTATCGCGGGCCTGACGGAAACCAAGGATTCCAGGAGGCCGTTTTAGTCCAACGACCTGACAAAGCGCGGCTGGAAACGCTGACGCTTTTAGGAGCTATCCTGATCGTGACCGTTAATGCGGATCAGATCGCCGGGCTACATCCGCGCGAAGGGCTTTATCTCCGTGGTAAGAGTTCCAAGGAGAATCTCTATCGCTATACGCGCATTCCTTTGGAGCTTCAAGAAATGACGCGATTACTCATGGGGTTGCCGCCGGTCACGACGGGGGCCGATTGGCAGATTGGTGGTAGCTCGCTTTATCGTCCATTCAATGGGCAAGGGAAAGAGATCGTGGTGTTCGATCTGGGCCGTGAAATTCCGGTTCGCTGGTATCGGTTGGCGGCCGACGGAAGCCCTGAACTAAGCGCCTCCTTCGATAATTTCTCCGCCACCCCGGTGGGGCTGTTTCCTTTGAAGATTAATTTAGAAGCGGGGCCTCAACAGCGGTCCTTAGAGATTATTTACCAAGAACCGGAAGTCAACGTCGAACTCGCCCCGTCTCTGTTTGTCCAGGAAAAGCCGCCGAACGTAAAGGAAGTCCCCATCGAGGCTTTAGGGGCAGTAAAGAATTCAGCACCATAATAGGCCGCGCTGAATTTTTGCTCTCTTGCTCAAACCAAACCAGGCAGCATGAAAATATCATCGAATAAGAGTCTCAGGATGGAGACGGGCGAAGCATGAAAAGGGGCGTTGGCGTGGCAGCGCTCGCGTTGCTCGTCTTGCTAGGCGGAGGGGCCTATTTTTTTTCGAAGCGGGAGGCTCCTGCGATCAAGCCGGCTACCGTCGAAGCCACGGCCGCCCAATCGCCGCGCTTGGGCGCGTGGGTCGACGAGGTCGTTTTTCGTGAAGAGGCCGACCGGGCGAAGGCCATCAACATGTTCGAGGCCGGTGAGATCCAAGTCTACGGGTTAGGCATAACCGACCCTGAGCTTTACCGCAGGATACAAGCTTCGCGAGTTATCCAATACGAAATATCCTACGGCTCCAGTGCCGAATTGACGTTTAACCCTGTCGGGCCCACCTTTCCCAAAACCGGCGATCTTAACCCATTTCACGTCCCGGCAATTCGCGAGGCCATCAACTGGCTCCTCGATCGCGAATACATTGCCGAGGAGATCTACGGGGGGCTTGCCGTCCCGAGATTCTTGCCGTTGACCACCGCTTTCCCAGACTACGCCCGTTTGGCCGATGTGGCCCGGCGCCTGGAACTCCACTACGGCTACAATACCGAAAAGGCGAAGACCGTTATCGCCAGAGAGATGGCGAAACTCGGCGCAACCTTGACGAATGGGCGCTGGCACTATCGCGGCAAGCCGGTAAAGCTTATTTTCCTTATTCGGACGGAAGACCAGCGCCGGGAGATAGGGGATTACTTCGCCACCTTGCTGGAGAACGCGGGCTTTGTGGTCGACCGTCAATACAAGACCGCTGCTGAGAGCTCGCCGATCTGGATCGGCAGCAACCCTGCCGACGGCCGTTGGCACATTTACACCGGCGGCTGGGTTTCGTTGTCCATCGATCGCGATCAGGCGGACATGTTCAACGGTTACTACACGCCCAGGGGGAGGCCGGACCCGCTCTGGCAGGCGTATACGCCGAGCCCAAGGCTCGATAAAGTTGCCGAGATCCTTGACCGTCGCGACTACAGCACATCGGCAGAACGCAGAGAGCTCATGACCGAGGCGCTCAAGCTGGCGATGGAAGATTCGGTGCGCGTCTGGCTGGTGGACGTCGTCTACATCTGGCCGCGCCGCAAAGAAGTGGTGTTAGCGGCGGATCTTGCGGGGGGGATTTCCGGCTCGATTCTCTGGCCCTACACTATACGGTTTACCGATGGCAACGGCCGGAGGGTAAATTTCGCTAACCCGAGCATGCTGACGGAACCCTGGAACCCGGTGGCGGGCAGCAACTGGATATTCGATAACATCATTACCCGCGGGACCCAGGACTTGGCGGCCTTTCCCGATCCATTTACAGGGCTTTTCTGGCCCCAAAGAATTAAGTCTGCGGAAGTCTATGTGGAGAAGGGGCTGCCCGTCACGAAGACCCTTGACTGGCTGAGTTTGAATTTTGTGCCTGCCATCGATGTCCCGCGCGATGCGTGGATCGCTTGGGATGCTGCCGGCGAGCGTTTCATCGCTGCTGGAGAGGCGCACCCTAAGGGCCTCAAGGCACGGACCAAGACGGTGGTTCGCTATGCCGACAACCTTTGGGAAACCCGCTGGCACGACGGCAACAAGGTATCGTTGGCGGACTTTCTCTTTTCCTTCATCCTCAGCTTTGACCGGGCGAACCCGAAAAGCCCGATCTTCGACGAGGCCGCGGTGCCGGCTTTCAAAACTTTTTTGAGCCACTTCAGAGGAGCGCGCATCGTCGAGAAAAATCCCCTGGTCGTGGAGATTTATAGCGATCAACTGTTTCCCGATGCCGAGTCCATCGCCGCCACGCGGGCGGGCGACTTCTACACCAATGTGCCCTGGCACGAGTTGGCGTTGGGGGTATTGGCCGAAAGGAATCGAGAGTTGGCCTTCTCCGCCTCCAAGGCGGACCGTCTCAAAGTGGAATGGCTGAGCTATATCAGCGGCCCGAGCCTGGCGGTACTGGACCGGCAACTCGCTGCCGCTCTCAAAGAGGGTTTCATCCCTTATAGGAAAACCCTCGGCGAGCATGTGAGCCAGCAGGAGGCCACGGAGAGATATGAAAAGCTCCGCGCCTGGCGCCAGGCGAAGCGCCATTTTTGGGTGAGCAACGGGCCATTCTATCTAAACTCCGTCCATCCCGTGGAGAAGATCGTAGTTATCCGGAGATCCGAATTGTTTCCTGATCCGGCGGATAAATGGGTGCGTTTCGTTGAGCCGCGGATCGCCGACGTCGAGGTCACGGGTCCAAGAATCGTCAAGGTCGGATCGCCGGCGGAGTTTCAAGTGCAAGTAAGCTTTCAAGGGAAGCCCTATCCGGCAAAGGACGTGGAATTCGTCCGCTTCATGCTGTTCGATGCCCGTGGCGAGATGATTGCTTTGGCCGAGCCCGAAGCTGCTGGAGATGGCATGTGGCTGATCCCTCTTGACGCCAAGCAAACGGAGCGTTTGTCCTCAGGATCCAACCGCCTCGAGGTCGCCGTGACTTCCCGGGTAGTGGCCCTGCCCTCGTTCAAAACTTTTCGCTTCGTGACGGTTCGGGGAAAATGAGTTAGTGCCACAATGCAAAACCGGAGGCGGCAAGATGGGTTTCCACAAATCGAGGATGGAAAGTCGCGATTCTCTATACTCAGTCCTCTATCCTCGAAATGTTGCTGGTACTTGATGATGGCTAGCTAGCTATGACTTTAGTCCGAATTCTGCGCTACGTGATCCTGCGCGCGCTATCGTTATTCGTTACGGTGGTGATCGGCGTTTACCTTGCTATCCTCATCGCCAACATGGGCGGTTATGTGGATGAGATCCGCAAAGCGCAGATTCGCGAACAAATCGGCGCCACCATGTTGGCCGATCTCAAGCTCCGGACCTTGCCGCCCAGCGAAGTCAGACAAGTCATCGACCAACAGATCGAGTTGGAGGAAAAGCGTCTGGGATTGGATCGGCCCTTTCTGCTCCGTAGTTTCACTTACCTCAGAGATGCGCTCACGCTTTCATTGGGAAGAGCGGAACGACTTACCAGCGACACTGGCTCGAGACAGGTTCGGGACATCATTATTGAGCGCCTGCCGGCGACCCTGTTGCTCTTCGGTACCGCCGACCTGATCGTTTTTTCGGTGGCGATCTTTGCGGCGCTTTTTCTGTCCCGCCGCTATGGCAGCCTGCTGGACAAAGTCGTGGTTGCGCTGGCTCCGACTTCGGCGGCGCCGGCGTGGTTTTATGGAATCTTTTTGATTCTGATATTTGCTTCGCTGTTGCGGGTTTTGCCCTTCGGGGGCATGGTCGACGTGCCGCCTCCCGAAACCGCTGGGGCCTATGCTTTGAGCGTGTTGGAACACCTCATCCTGCCGGTGGCGGCGATCCTCGTCGGCTCGCTCTTCATCTCGATTTACAATTGGCGAACCTTTTTCCTGATCTACTCCAGCGAGGATTATGTGGAGGTGGCCAAAGCCAAAGGGCTGCCCTCCGGAGCGATCGAGCGCCGCTACATTTTGCGGCCGACCTTGCCGCCCATTATTACGAGCTTCGCTTTCACTTTGATCTCGCTTTGGAGCGGGGCGATTATCCTCGAGACCGTCTTCAGCTGGCCGGGCTTGGGGCGTCTGCTTTTTCAGGCCGTGGGCCAGTTCGATACCCCGGTTATTATCGGTTCAGTGGTCATCTATGCCTACCTGCTCGCGCTGACGGTCTTTCTGTTGGACATTATTTACGCGCTGGTGGATCCGCGGGTGAAGGTGGGAGGAGAAGCGGGAAGAAGCTTGTGAGCGCGCTCCGAGACGCCTTCAAAGAGATTGCCCGCTATCCGTCCGCCATCATGGGACTGGTGATCATCACGGCGTTGATCCTGCTGGCGATTTACACGGTGATCACGATCCCTTACAGCGAAGGCATGAGGCTGTGGCGCGGGGGAGAAGACATTTGGATCGAGAACCCGAGGAATGCCCGGCCCACCTGGGTGGATTTTTTCTCAAAGCAAGGTCTGCCTAAGACCATCATCCTGAACACCCAGCCGGGGACAGTGAACGTCGGGCCGCCGTTGCCGGGCGGCTTGCGTGCGGTGCAAATGGCGCTCGCCTTCGATTACCCGTATGACGGGTTTCCCAGTGAGATCAACCTTTTTCTCAAAGCAAAATTTGACGAGCGCAGACCCTACATCGCGCTTTTTTGGCTGACCCCGGACGGCCAGCGGATCCCCTTGGGAGAGCGCAGCGTGAGAGCCGCGGAGCGCTATAGCATTTCCCTCGATCGCCACCTGGCGCAAAGACTTGGACGGCGTCCGCCGGAGATCGGATTATTCACCGCGCCCAATGCACCCGTGGAGAACGCGGTGCCGCTCAAGGGGAAGTACCAGTTGCAGCTCGAAGGTTTCTTCTTCGAGGAGGGCTCGACCCTCGACGCCAAGCTCGTGGTCTATGGCCAGGTGTATGGACTGGCTGGCACCGACCATCGTCGCCGCGACCTCATGGTGGCACTGCTTTGGGGGACTCCGGTGGCGCTGGCGTTCGGGTTTCTGGCGGCGGTGGGTTCCACCTTGACGACTTTATTGATCGCCGCTATCGGCGTGTGGTTCGGCCGGTGGGTCGACGCCATCATCCAACGGATCACCGAAGTGAACGCGATCCTGCCGGTGCTGCCGATTCTCATCATGATTGGAATCTTCTATTCACGAAGTCTCTGGGTGATGCTGGGGGCGATCATCCTGCTCAGCATCTTTAGCCTTGGCATCAAAACCTATCGTTCAATTCTCTTGCAGGTAAAAGAAGCGCCCTACATCGAGGCCGCGCGGACCTATGGCACCGGCAATTTTCGGATTATTTTCCGTTATATGATCCCAAGGATCATCCCGGTGCTGATCCCCCAGTTCGTCACCCTGATTCCTTCGTTTGTGTTTCTGGAGGCGGGGTTGGCCGTCCTGGGTCTGGGCGATCCGGTGCTGCCCACCTGGGGCAAAGTCGTGAACGACGCCTATGCCAATGGAGCCCTTTACAAAGGTTATTACTACTGGGTGCTGGCGCCCTCGGTGCTGTTGATGTTGACGGGAGCCGGTTTTGCTTTGGTGGGATTCGCGCTCGACCGCGTCTTCAATCCGAGGTTGAGAACCCTATGAGCCCCGATCCGAATAAAGCGAAAGTAGTTATGTCGATTCAAGGTTTGGCAGAATCTCGGATCGGGGTGAGCACGGAGACTTTGCTCCGCGTGGAAGATTTGCGCCTCCACTTCGGCACCACTAAAGGGGTGCTTCGAGCTGTGGATGGGGTCAACTTTGAGTTGGATAAAAACCACGCGCTGGTCATTCTGGGCGAATCGGGTTGCGGCAAGAGCTCCTTGGCGCGCGCGCTCTTGCGCCTTTTACCGCGCAACGTGCAGACCTATACCGGCCGGATCTTTGTTGACGATCTGGACATCATGACTCTGGACGATGAGCGTTTCCGTCGCGAGGTCCGGTGGGTGAAAATTTCTTTTGTTCCCCAGGCGGCGATGAACGCTTTAAACCCCGTGGTGAGAGTCGGGGATCAAGTGGCGGAACCCCTGATGATCCACAGCGGGCTGGGGAAGGAAGGGGCCTGGCAGAGCGCTCAGGAGATGCTGCAGCGTGTCGGCTTGCCGGCGGATTTTCTGCGCCGTTATCCCTTCGAGTTGAGCGGCGGCATGCGGCAACGCACGGCCCTGGCCATGGCGCTGGTAACCAGGCCGCAACTGGTTGTCCTCGATGAACCGACCTCGGCGCTAGACGTGCTGACCCAGGCGAACATCATGAATGTGTTGAAAGAGATCCGGCGGGAGTTCAAGACCAGTTTCATCCTGATAACCCATGATGTGGCTACCTCGAGCGAGCTGGCGGACCGTGTTGCCGTGATGTACGCGGGACAGATAGTGGAGCTGAGCGACGCGGCGCGATTCTTCCGCGAACCGCTCCATCCTTATTCTCAGAAGCTGATGGCCAGCGTGCCCCGGCTGCGGGACGATAAGAAGCTCGAGTTCATACCCGGCGAACCGCCGAGCCTGCTGAGCCCGCCGCTCGGTTGCCGTTTTGCGCCGCGCTGCCCGCGACGGTTCGAGCGCTGTGACGAAGAACCGCCGGTGATCGAAGTGAAAGACGGCCGGCAGGTGAAGTGTTGGCTGTACGAGGAGGAAGTTTCGAGTTCCGAGTCCCTGGTTTCGAGTTCCCAACCCGAAAGCTGAAACCCGAAACCGCCCGGATTAAAGGGCAGCAGATGACAATGAGTGAAAATTCGCAACTCGAAATTCGCAATTCGAAACTTGGAGAGGAAGTCCTGCTCTCCGTCAAAGAGCTGGGCACGGAGTTTGAGCTCAGGCGCTGGGTGTTCGGCCGCGCCGGCTTTGTTCGTGCTGTCGACGGCGTGAGCTTCGAGCTCAAGCGCGGTGAGGCCATCGCGGTGGTCGGCGAGAGCGGCTGCGGCAAAAGCAGTCTAGCCAGGACTATCCTGGGGTTGTATCGGCCCGCCCACGGCGAGGTAGTTTTTGAAGGCAAGAATCTCGCCGGCCTCAGTGGCAAAGATTTGCGCTGGTATCGGTCCCAGGTCGGTTACGTGCAGCAAGATCCTTACGGCGCGCTGCCGCCTTTCATGAGCGTGCGGCGGATTCTGGAAGAACCGCTGATCGTCAACGGCGCCGGCACAAGAACTGAAAGGGAGCGGCGCATCCACGAAGGGTTGGAAGAAGTGAGGCTGACCCCAGTGCAGGATTTTCTGCCGAAGTTTCCTCACATGCTAAGCGGCGGGCAGCAGCAGCGTGTGGTCATCGCCCGGGCGATGATCCTGCGGCCGAAGCTCCTGGTGGCCGACGAACCGGTATCGATGCTCGACGCCTCGGTGCGAGTGGAGATCCTCGAGCTGCTCCATGGCTTGCAGCAACGGCATGATCTGGGAGTCATTTACATCACCCACGACCTGTCGTCGGTCCGGCATTTTTCCGATCGCGTCTTCGTGATGTATGCGGCCAAGATCATCGAGAAAGCGGCGGTTCGCGAGCTCATCCATAACCCGCTCCATCCCTACACCCGGGCGCTGCTCGAGGCGATTCCGGATCCTGATGCCGAAAACGCCGCGACGCTTAAGGCGGTGCCGCCGGGGGAGCCGCCCAGTCTCGTGCAGCCGCCTTCGGGTTGCCGGTTTCACCCGCGCTGCCAAGAATTCATGAAGGGATTGTGCGAAGTAAAAGATCCCCCGGAATTCGAGCCGCGCCCGGGCCACTTCGCAATGTGCTGGCTCTACGATAAGACCCCATGAGTCCCGCGACATCGCTGGCCGTCGGATTCGTTCTCATCATTGCAGGTTTTCTTCTGCCCTTTCTGATGGTGCTGCAGATTTTGGAATCCAACCTGATGTTGAACTTCTCGGCCTATGGGGCGTCCCTTGTGGGTTTGGTGCTATCGCTTTACGGAGTTTCTCACTACAGCAGCTCACAAGATGACAGATGATCGCGTCAGATTCCGACCCCAAGTCAGCAAGGATAGTCAAGTCGTAAAAGTCTGACCCCGGCGCCCG
>DAIRFP010000086.1:14978-20057 GCA_036794995.1 Thermodesulfobacteriota bacterium
ACACCGACCAGCGCGCTGGCGCTCGCGATCAGCTTTAGCTTGCCCACCGGCGAGTTTACTTCCTTGTAAGACAGCGCCATGTTTTTTGGTCCTTTCCAGCTTGCTGAGAGTTTGCGCGAATCCTTTCCAGAGATAAATCGCCGCATAGGATCGCCAGGGCCGTACTTTTTCCAGATCAAGACCCGGATGAAGCTCGACTACCCGCCGAAGAATCAGGTCGGTCTTAGGGAATGCGTCGGTATCGCCGATGGCTCGAAGGCTGATGCATTCGGCCGACCAGGGGCCAAGGCCCTTGGTTTCAAGCAGAGATCCCCGAAACGGCATAGGGTCTTGAGCTTCCGAAAGCGAGATCGCTCCGCTCAACACCCGCCGGCTGAAATCGCGAATAGCTTCTTTGCGAGCCGCCGTTGTCTTGACCTCACTGAGATCGGAGTGTGCCAGGATTTCCGCGCGAGGAAATAACCGGACTTTGTCTCCGGATATCGGATGAAAGATCTCCTCTCCGTAACCGCGCACGAGCTGGCCGACGAGCTGCGCCCGCTGTGGCGCCGAAACCAGTTGGCCCAAGATGGTACAGACCGCCGTCTCAAAACCGTCCCATCCGCCGGGAAGGCGCAAACCCGGAAAGCGTCTGTGGAGTTTGGCGAGCAGTGGGACCGTCGCAAAGCGGCTCGCAATGAGCATGGGATCCAAGTCCAGGTCGAACATCCGCCGGACGCGATGGACGACATCAAAAAGCACCCGCGGATCCTCCGTGACGATTCTCAGAATTAGGTGCGCCGCGCCGGGCACCGGCTGGACCCGGAAAAGTCCGATCGTGCCGCCAAGGCGGAAAACCCGCTCGAAAAAGTTCTCCGCGGCGGTTTCCACCCCGGGAATCGGATGCGTTTGGTAAAACCGTAGAATGGTCAGCCAATCGTAGGGCGGCCGGAAAGAAAGCTTGAGATCGATGCCGTCGGCGCCGACCCGTTTTAGACCGGCCTTTCTCAGTCGCGACGGCGGCCGGCGAAAACGTTTTCGAAATGCGTCGTTGAAACGCCGAGGCGAACCAAAGCCGGCCGTTCGCGCGATGGTCGTGAGCGCGATGTCAGTCTCGACAATCAGCTTGCGGGCAAAATTAAGCCTGGTGTTGTCGGAAATTTGTTTCGGTGTTTGGCCGATCTCTTGTGCGAAAAGCCGTCGCAAATGTCTGCCGCTGACGCCCAGCCGGGCGGCAAACTCATCTTCGTTGGCTCGATGAAACTCGTTTCCGGCTATGAGCTTGAGCGCTCGTTGGAGCACCGCGCTCTTGCCGAGCCAGGCAGGTGAGTGAGGGGCGCATTCCGGGCGGCAGCGCAAGCAGGGCCGGTATCCGGCCTGCTCCGCGGCGGCCGCGTCCGGGAAAAACTCGACGTTTTCCGGCTTAGGTCTCGCCGGACAAATCGGCCGGCAGTACACACCGGTGGTCTTTACCGCGACGACAAACTTGCCGTCAAAGCGGCGGTCTCGCGCAAGAACCGCTTCGTACAAATCTTTCATTGATGGAAACAATAGTGGAATACGCCAAGCCGCTACGCAAGACCCGAAGTAGCCATATTCGGACGTTAACGGCCTTTTGCTGAATCCACTAGCAAGGCTGAGCGCGCGATTTTCCAGCTGATAGATATCTAACGCGCTTCTCAGTCGCGACTACCAAAGTCAAGGTGTGACCCTACCGGCCGGTTCATGGTGACCGGAGATCCGCTCATTCACATATTCAAGTCAAATCCCCTAACGATCTACCAGCCCCGCCGCGCTATCGACCACGATCTCCTCAGCTTTGCGGCCCGATGGGAATGACAGCGTAACGGTGCGCATCCGCGAGGGCCGTTTGGCGGGCGCGCGCTTCTGTAGACCGTCTCGCCTTTGACACCGTCCCTTGACGTTTTGAACCGTTGAACTGTTGAACCGCGGTTGGCTACTGACGGTTTGAACGACTTGAACGTTTTGAACATATTCGGAGAGTCGTTGGCTCCGGCACTCAATCATGTGGTAGATTGCCCGCCTCGACGAGAACATGTGGTATGGATGTGGGACAAAGAGAGGCATAATGAATGCCACTGAGAAAATTGCCCGGTTCGTAGTAGACACCGGCTATAACGACATACCGCGCGACGCCGTGGAGAAGGCCAAGCGCACGGCTCTGGACTGTCTAGGAGCCGCGCTGGCCGGCGTTACCGAGCCGGTCAGCCAGGCCATCACCGGTTACGTAACCAAACTTGGCGGGCCGCCCCAGGCATCCGTGTTTGGCGCTGGCCTCAAAGCTTCGGTTCAAGACGCTGCCCTGGCCAACGGCACCATTGCCCACGCTCTGGACTACGATGACTGCGGTGTGAAGATTGGCCACCCCAGTGTGTTGGTTCTGCCTGCCGTACTAAGCCTTGGCGAGCATCTGGCCGTTTCTGGCCAGGATATTCTCACCGCCTACATCCTGGGCCTCGAGGTCGAGGGCAAGATGGCGCTCCACGCGGACTTCAAGCTCATGCAGAGCCGCCTAAACCACCAGAGCTGGTATGGTTCCGTAGGGGCGGCTGCCGCGTGCGCCAAGCTCCTCAGGCTGGATGTAGCGAAGACCAGAATGGCATTGGGCATCGCCGCCAACTTTGCCTGCGGCCTGTCGGCTAACCACGGTAGTATGGCCGGTGCTATGGCGGCGGGAAACGCCTGTCGCAATGGCGTGATCGCCGCTCTCATGGCCCAGGAGGGAGTCACGGCCAACCCCGACATCATCGAGGCGAAGAACGGCTTCTACGACACCCTGGTGGGCGCAGGCCACTACGACGCGGAGCGCATGGTGGAGGGTCTGGGCAAGCCTTTCTACATCGAGTCTCCGGGCATCGGGCTGAAGAAATACCCAAGCTGCTATCACACCCATAGGGCACTGGACGGAGTGTTCCAGTTGTTGGGAGAGCACCGGCTCAGCGACAAGAACATCGCCGAAGTCGACGTGGGCACCTCAGAGCGGGCCATGCGCGTGCTCGCCTTCTCCGAGGCCGAAACGCCCTACCAGGCCAAGTACAGCATGCCTTACTGCATTGCCGCTGCGGTGGTGGACCATCAGGTGACACTCGACACTTTCACATCTGACAAGATGAAAAATCGGGACATCGTCGAGGCGAGGAGGAAGGTTCATCTTTCCTTTCCCGATATCCCCATCTGGCCCGGCCTGGCGGACGTCGGCCCGGATACCGAGTTCGTCGGTAATCCCGTGACCATTCGGACAACGGATGGGCGAAGCTACAACGCACGGGTGGACATACCGCGGGGCGACCCCGCTCTGCCGCTGACCGACGACGAGCTACTGGCCAAGTACCGCGACTGTGGGCGCAGCCAGCTGCGCCCGGATGAAATAGAGCGTAGTGTAGGCCTGGTTCTGGGGCTCGAGAAAGTGACAGACATCGGAATGCTGATCGCTACTCTCAGCTCGCCGTCGCGTAAGGGTTGAAGTCTTTGAGATAGGGAGCAGCGAAATGATAAAGTTCTCGCCGTGCCAGCGAACGATGACTTTTCTCTCGATCTGAAGTTTAATCTCCCTCTCTGTGACCGTACGTACAAGACCCTTGAGTAAAATCACGCGACGGGCGATAGACTTGCTCTCCAAGGAGATTAGCATGGGTCATACGACGGCAATGTTCTTCCGCAGTCTATTCGGCACCATTGTCCTTGCGGGCTCCATTGGGCTTTCGAATCCGCCGGCAGTTGCCCAGTCGCCGTCGCGACCCGGGCTTCTTCGCGATTTAAATTTGATCGTCGAAGCGAAGGTTCTGCGCGTGGCCGTGACGCGCTTCGATCTGCCGTCGTTTCACGTGCGCGGGCCTGACGGGACCTTGGTCGGCCCCGAGATCGAAATGGCGCAGCAAATCGGACGCGCGCTCGGCATCAGAGTCGAGTTCATCGACAATGCGGAATCGTTCGATTCCGTAGTGGATTATGTGGCCGTGGGAAGCGCAGATATCGGCGTCAGTAAGTTATCTCAGACCTACAACCGGTTGAAGCGTGTCCGGTTTTCCGAACCTTACGTCACGCTTCGCCACGCCTTGCTGTTCAATCGGGTGGCAATCGCCCGCGCAGCCGGCGGCCGCCCTCCGGCGGCAGTCTTGCAAAAATACCAAGGGCGGCTCAGCGTCATTGCCGGCAGTGCCTATGTGGATTTTGCGTCCAAGAATTTCCCCGACGCGACCGTGGTGGAAGCGCGGAACTGGGATGCTGCGATCGAGAATTTGCTGAGCGGGCAGGTGGACGCCGTCTACCGCGACGAATTCGAGATCCGGCGTGTGCTCAAGAACAAGCCCGCGCTCAACGTTCCATTGGGCTCGGCGGTGATCGTCGATCAAAAGGCTCTTCTATCCATAGCCATCTGCGACACTTGCTCCAAACTCCAGGAGTTCATCAATTATCACATCGGCGTGACCCGCGGGGCATTCACACTCAAGGGGCTTCTCGATTCTGAACTGGGGAAACCGGCGCGATGAAGGCTGGTGCCGGTGCCGGTAGGGACAACTCGCTCAAGGCGTTATCGCGATCCATCAATCGGCCCGCCATCACCCTTGCGGCGATCGTTCTGGCTTTGGCGCTCGGCGTGATGCGGCTGCCGTTTCTGGAATACCTTCGCCCGGTCGGCGATTTCTATATTGCATTGCTGCAGATTTGCGTCCTGCCGTTTCTGCTCGCCACCATTCCTCTGGCTATGCGTTCGGCCATGGCCAGCGGATCGGCTCCCGGGGTGCTCAGATCCCTGCTGTTCTGGGTTCTGATCACGCTGGTCGCGGTGGCCGCCATATCGGCACTTATTCCAAGCCTGTTTTTCGGCTATGCCTCACCGGACGAGCAGATGATCACAAACATCGGCGCGTTGCTCGGACGATCGGCGGACAGCGTCGATGTCGAATTCGCCATCGACGCGCGACACGCCGCAGAAATCAAAGGCGCCGCGGATGTCGGCATTCTTGCCCTCATCCCGACCAATATATTCGCCTCGTTGTCGTCGAATGACAGCGTGCGCGTGCTGGTGTTCGCGGCGATCTTCGGCATCGGCATGGTATTGACGGAACGCGAATCCGG
>DAIRFP010000087.1:0-20038 GCA_036794995.1 Thermodesulfobacteriota bacterium
GGTTGGCCAATGATCCCGAATGAACTCATCAAGCGACTCCAATACATCGAGATCTACACCGACAGCGAGTTGGCATCTTTTGAACTATGGTTGGCCAATGATCCCGAATGAACTCATCAAGCGACTCCAGTACATCGAGATCTACACCCGCAAGGCGGCACGGCATCATTGGGTGGCGGACTATCGCAGTCCGCTCCGCGGGCGAGGGTTTGAGTTCGATCAGCACAAACCCTATCAGCAGGGAGACGATTACCGACAGATCGATTGGAACGTAACGGCGCGGATGCCCCAGCCCTATATCAAGAAGGCTTACGAAGAGAAGGAAATGAACGCGATCATTTTAGCGGACCTTTCCCGCTCGATGGAGTTCACGACCGTAACGCAGTCCAAGCGGCAACTCCTCCTCGAAGTGGCGGCGACCCTGGCCTTTTCCGCCATCAACGACGACATGAAAGTAGGCCTGCTCGGTTTCACCGACGCAATCGAAATCGACCTGCCTTCGAAAAAGGGGTTGACGCAAGTGTGGAAAATTCTCGAGAGCCTGTGGGATATCCGCCCCGGCTCGCAGAAGACGAATCTGCTCCGGCCTTTGGAATACCTGGATAGACGGCTGCAAACCGCCAGTCTGCTGTTCTGTATTTCGGACTTGATCGCTCAGGAAGAGGTGCTGACCTCGCACATGTTGCAAAGACTCACGCGCCGGCACGACTTTATCCCTGTGATCCTCGAAGATGAGCTCGAAGCAGCGCTTCCCCGAGCCCGGGGCTACTTGAGACTCAGAGACGCGGAAGCCGGTGGCGAGCTGCTGTTCCGCTTGTCGGACAGGACCAAGGGAAAATACGAAGCCCTGCTGCGGGAAAGAAAGATCGGGCTTCAGCGGTCGCTCTACAGGCTAAACTTGGATCACGTTTTTATCCGAACCGGCAAGCCCTTTCTGGATTCCATCATCGGTTTCTTTTTCACGCGGAGAAGATCCCGATGAAATGGTTCTTCCTATGCCTGCTGCTCTTGTTTACAGCCGTCGAGCTGGAGGCCGCTACCGCGGGCCAGAAGCCGCAGACTCCCTTCTCAGTCACGACTCGACTCGACCGTACCGCTCTCTGGGTCGGCGACCCGTTGGAATACACGATTCAAGTGATCCACCCCCGCAGCGTGCAGTTCGTCGCGGACGATCTTAAAAAAGAGAATCTTTCGCTGCCGCCCTTCGTGCTGCGCGCCGTTCGGGCAGAAGAGCGGGACTGGCGGGAAGACAAGAAGCTTTTCGAAGTCGTGCTGCTCCTGACCACCTATGAGAGCGGCAAGTCCGACGTCGTGATCCCGCCGGTGGCGCTTTATTATTTCAGGCGGGACGGCACCCTTTCCGAAAAGGAAGCTCGTGCCCAGGCTATTCGGATTCCAGCGCAGAAAATTGCCTTGCGGAGCACCTTGCCCGGAGGGCAGCCTAAGTTGAGGGAGTTCAAGCAGATCCATCCCGTGGATCCGACTTATGCAATCGGCGCCCTGGTGTTGGGTTTGATCGGCATGGGATTTGTGGGGTCCCGCGTGACCGCCGTGTTGTGGCACGCCATTCATCGGGATAAAGTTTCCACGAGAGTCGTCAGCCGCCGCGCGCGCCAGCGCTGGATTCACGACCGCTTGCAGCGCATTCGGAAAATCGCCCAAGAATCTCCCAAAGATCCGCAAACGCTTTACGCTGAAGTCAGCCAGTTCTTGCGGCAGTATCTGACAGAGTGGCTGGACGTCGAAGCGCGCGGACTGACTCCCCTGGAAGCTCAGCAAGCGGTCCAAGCAGCGGGCTATAACGGTAGCTTCGCACAGCAAGTACGAGCCGTGCTGGAGCAGTGCGAGGAAGCCCAATACGGTAAAACGCTTGAGCCGCCGGCCGATGGCGGGCATCAGGCGTCATTGCTTAGCTCGCTGGAACAAGCCATCAAAACGACCCCGAGAGCAAGATGATTTTCACCCGGCTGGATAGCCTGTATCTGATTCTGCCTCTGCTGCTGATATTGCTGCTTCTCACGTGGCGAAAACGCGCAAGCTACCTCACCCATTCCATGCTGCCTTACCTCCGCAATCGAATCCGGCCGGTGTCGCGTTTCGTCTATCTTCCCAGGGTTCTTGAATTCCTGGCGCTGGTCGTGTTGGCGATCGCTCTGCTCAATCCCGTGCAGCCTTCGGCAGAGCACAGCGTCGTCAACAAGGGGCTCGACATCCTTCTGCTTTTGGACCTCTCCTGGAGTATGCAAGAGCCCATCGATGTGGAGGGGGCTTTGGAGAGAAGAAGAGCGGGGGTGGTGCGCAAGGAAGTTACGCGGCTCGAAGCGGTCAAAGAAGTCATGCTCCGCTTCGTGCAAAAACGCCACGGCGACCGCATCGGTCTCATCGTCTTCTCCGAGAATAGCTACGTGGTTGCTCCCATGACCCAGGACATCGCCTACCTGACAAACTATTTGCGCATGGTGGACAACAAAACCCTGGCCAGCGAGGGCCAGACAGCCATTGGCGAAGGGATTCTGACGGCTCTGCATCTTTCGGAACAGCAGCATCAAGGCACCACGAAAGCTCTCAGCCGGGTCATGATTGTGCTGACGGACGGGGAGAACAACACCGGTCGCGACGTCTACGCCGCCATCCAAAAGGCGGCGCAGGCGAGATTTAAAATCTACTTCATCGGTGTCGAAGTCAAAAGAGCGGTACAGACACCGCGCCTGATCGCCGCCGTGCAAGCCGCCGGGGGAAACTACTACGATGTCAGAGACGCCGAGCAGCTCGGCAAGGCGTACGGTGAGATCGACCGGTTGGAAAAGGGGACTTATTTAACCAAAGCACAGGTCGCTCACGTGCCCCGCTATCACCCATTTGCTTTAGCTTCCGTGGCGCTCCTTGCCGTCGCCATTGGACTCCAGGCGATCCCGTATTTTATCGAGGTTTCTTGACCTTCTGGACAAGCTGCGGGCCTTACTTCGCGACGACCTTAACGTTGATCGTGGCGGACAAGTCCCGCCCGTAGGAGCGATGCAGTCCGTCCGCGAACTGCAAGGTCAACTTATAATCCCCAGGAGGCAAATCTAACTCTGCTTCCGTCTGCCCTTTACCGTAATGCCTGTGAGAATCGTCCGTGGGAATCACCTGGCCCGGTGCTATGAAGTCTTTATTGATCAAAATATGGTGATGACCGGTGCCTTCGATAACTTCACCTGCCGGTGCTATCTTTATTCCCTCCACTCCCATGACTATGTTGATCGGCCCCTTGATTTCCGCGCCGTCTTTCGGCTCGACAACGAACACTCGACCTTTCGGTTTGTCTCCCTTTCCGCAGCCAATAATTTGTAAAACTGCAACCACGCAGATCGCCAAGCCTGCTCGATTAGCTATACGCATTTTTAACCTCCGTTTGCCGTAATACCTTGCCGCTACGTCGTCATAACACGCCCTGCTTGGTGATCCACCGAGGGGCAAAGCACCCTCGATAACTGGCCGAGCACAGCTAATCGTTCGGCGGCGTCCTCCCAAGCAGGCATGATTGAGCTGTTCTGATCCCAGTGGACATAGGATGCCTCATCACACCAATAAGGCAACTTGCGCATCGCCTCGCGATGAGGCGGTGCCGAACGAAACTCCCGCATCATAGAATCGTTGGTCCACATCGTTAAAGTCCAAAAGGCCAACCCTCTCGTCTTTCGCAACCTCACCCCGAGATTGCCGCGACTGCGCTTGGCCTGGTGGGCCGACCTGACCGCATGCCAAATGAATAGCATCAGGAAACGAGCCGATCTTACGCGAAGACGCGTAACCGAAACAACCGTCATGAAATCCCGGCCTTCTCACGACTGCGGCATGGCATTTTTTCCCGCGCTATAGGGGGTTGGTTTGGCGGCGACATAGCCAGCGGGGGCCTCGACCCCCACTCATCCGCAGCAGACAAGCTCTTATCGGCGGACTTTACTGCCGTAACCGAAAGACCAGCTGCCACGGGGACGCCGGGCGCCAAAAGCCGGAGGCGGGTTGTTGTCGAGCAGTCGGGTGTACTCGTAGGTGAAACCTTCGAGCTTGACGCGCGGAATTTTCTGGCCGATAAAACGCTCGATGGCGGCTACTTCCTGGACGTCCTCGCCGGTCATGATCGTAAAGGCGTCGCCCACGCTCTGCGCGCGACCGGTCCGGCCGATGCGATGAACATAGTCCTCGGGATGGTGCGGCACGTCGAAGTTGATGACGTGGCTGATCTGCTCGACGTCGATGCCACGCGAAGCAATGTCGGTGGCGACCATCACTTCATACCGGCCGTTGCGAAATCCCTCCAGCGCTCGCTCCCGCTCCCGCTGGGTGCGGTTGGAGTGCAGCACCGCGACGGCATGCCCTTGCTGGTGCAGCTTGCGGGCGACACGGTCGGCGCCGTTCTTGGTACGGCAAAAAATCAGCACCTGGTCGTAATCGGTGCGCTTGAGGAGCTCCTCTAAAAGCGCCTGCTTCTGATCACTGGCCACGGGATACAGCGCATGCGTCACGGTCTCGGCGGGGGAGCGCCGTTGACCGATCTCCACGGTCTCGGGATTACGCAACGCCCATTTGCAGAGCTGATCGATCTCGGGAGGAATGGTTGCGGAAAAAAGCATCGTCTGGCGCCCGCGCGGGCAGCGCTCCACGATGCGGCGCACATCGGGGAGAAAACCCATGTCGAGCATCCGATCCGCTTCGTCCAGAACCAGGACCTCGATCTGATTGAGGCGCACCATGCCGCGCTTCATTTGATCGAGCAGGCGCCCAGGTGTCGCTACCAGAATATCCACGCCCTGACGGAGTGCCTGGTCTTGCCGGCCATAGCCCGTGCCGCCGTAAAGGACCACCGTGCGGAGGTTGGTAAAGCGCCCGTAGTCGTGGATGGCGGTTTCTACTTGGGCCGCAAGCTCTCGGGTGGGCTCAAGTATCAGAGCGCGCAATGCGCCGCGCTGGCCGAGTCGAGAGATAATGGGCAGCGCGAAGGCGGCGGTTTTACCGGTGCCAGTCTGGGCTGAACCGATCAGGTCCCGTCCCGCCATCACGATGGGAATCGCGCGCAGCTGAATCGGAGTGGGATCGGTATAGCCGGCGGCGCGAACACCGTCGAGAACCTTGGGGGACAGATTGAGCATGGAGAAGGGCATACCCTGTTATAGGCATGAGCCCGCCAGGTTCACAAGCTTCCACAAGTTTCGCAGGAAACCGATGGAGTTGGGAAAAACGCTCTTTACGGGGCGTTTTCCATCTTGTCCATAGCTTGCAGCAACAATCGGGCAGCCATCCCGGGGTCGTAACTGTAGGGAATGTGGATGAAACCGAAGCGAACTTTACGGCGGCGGCGCTTGATGAAATCGAGAATGACATACATGGAATAATTGCAGACGTAGTCCCCCGCGCGGGTGGAAGGCCGCCCGTGCCGTCCGAGGTCTAAGTTGAAATCGGTCGCAAGCTTTTGCGGCCCGCCCGCGATGATTGGTCTGGCCTTCTCATGTGGACTATTTCGCCTCCGGTTCACGGCCTGGGCCTCAAGCCGCAAGCGTCGACCGCTAGAGCACTGTCCCAAACCCAGGACGGCATCAGGATCGTGCGCTTTGACGGCGTTGATGAACTGGCGCTTGTGAAATCTAACCGGGAAGACGATTTTCTTGAGTCCGCTTTTGCGCGGCAACTGCCGAAGAATTTTCTTAGTAACGTTATCTCGAAAATGGCCATAGGGGCCAAAGCCGTAGACAAGGAGGCGCATCGAAATATCACTCGATCAGCGACTCGGCATGCCGAGGTGCAAAAGACTGCGCTGCACCAGTTTCGGGTTCCGGGTTTCGAGTTAACGCCGAATAGCTCGATCCGATCTAGTGTCTTCTCCGGGAACCGGCCACATAATTCACAGCTGAAAATCTCCCCTTCCCCTCCCTTCGACTCGGCTCAGCGCATGCTTTGCCAAAGAGGGGTTAGAGTCCTGCGGAGAAATTCCCCCTTTAACAAAGGGAAGCTGTGAAAAAATTTATGAGACCCTCAAGCAGTTTCGTAAAATCTCCCCTAGCCCCTCTTTTTCAAAGAGGGGAACGAAAAACCGGAGTTCTTCGAATGGCAAACTTGCGAATTTTCTTTCTCGTTTCCATCCTTATAATTTCCCCCTTTGAAAAAGGGGGATCAAGGGGGATTTGAGTTCGAGTTCAGCCGCTGCCACCGTTTGGAGTTTCTATAAGAATTTCTGAGACACCCCATTAGGTCAACTTGGGTAACCCGTTATTTTGCGGTTCGTAATCTCGGTCCGCTTTCCGTCGTTGCTGGACCGAGTCATCCACCACTTCGTTGCCGAATCGAGTCGCGCCAATGGCACGATAGTGGCGCGCATTTTTCTTCGCGTAGATGCCCTTGAGAAACTCCAAATACGAATCGGTGTAGGGACCCCGATAGTTCTCGAACCCGGCGGCCACGGGGGTTAGCCCCAATCCGAGGCCGCTGGATTTCTCTTGCATCCAGCGGAGCGGGAGATCAGCCAGCCGCCGATCGTCATAGCCTCCCCCGACATCGCAGTGCGCCCCGACAAACCACCGTTGCTCGATGGTTTGTCCTGGTTTCGACTTGGGGTTCCAAAGGCAGACGTCATAGTCCTGGCGATGCTCATCGATGGCTGCGGCATGGTACGCATTTTCCACGATACCGCTCAATTCGGTGTCGTGAAACTCGTAGAACTTCATGTTGGGACCTTTGACTATATCCAGGGGAATCCCCAGCGCGCCGACGGTATCCCATACACCAACGAACTTGATGCGGATTTCCCGGCTAAACGATGAGCGAAAAAGCCTGGCCGTGATTGAATCCTGACGGTCGTCTCGCGTGCGATAGATGCCGTAGGCGATGCCGACTCTCAAAGCGAGATGCCTGGGCTCCACCAGGCCGCAGTTGCGAATCAAGCCGACCAGGCTCCTGGCCGTATAAGCGCCGCGGCTGAAACCCAGCACATAGACATGATCGCCGTCCTCGTAATTCTCAGCAAGGTACTTGTAGCCCTCAATGATATTGGTCTCCAGGCCAATTCCGAAGGCGCCACCCACGAAACGATCGTACCAGGCAGTACCGACGCCCTGGTCGTACCATTTGATTTGCTGGACGCCGTCCGGCCCGATGGCATTCAAGGACTCGTAGAATCTTCTGGAGTTGGTTTCCACCTCATTACCAGTTGTTAAGTTTTCATCGGCAGGCTTGTTCCAAGTCCCATCGAAACAGAGAACGATCCTTTTCATGGCGCTCCTTTCAACCTCGAAGACAACTGGTTTAGGTCTGATTATCGATTTTATCCGGGGCCTTCGAGTTCCGCGTACCCGGCAGCCAACCGTGCCAGCTGCCCGCGGACGCCAGGCTGGCGGCTACTAAAGCGATCAACGGCCTCCAGGCGTCCACCGCCGGGCTCCCCACCATCAATCCGACGATAGCATGGCCGAAAAGGTAAAAGATCATCCCCCACAGCGCCCCAATCATCGTTCGTTTCATCACTTCCCCTGTCTCATTTCCCTGTGTCAGACTTGCTTAACTCTACTAACTCGTCAATCCTTTCTGCAACGCCCGGCTCACGTTCGACGGGTGACATCCGAGAAAACGGGCTAACTCCGCAGCAAGATAACCTTCCTCCCATACCGCCTGGCAAATAAACCGGTCCCGTGCCTCCACCATCCTCGCGGTTCTCCCCTCGCGCTTGAAACTCTGCGGATCAAGCCGCGCTTCCCTCGCTATCGTCTTCAGTAGATGACCCAACGATACGCGGCGCGAGACCGGCGGCGGCGCTTTCTCCTTAGCCATCTTTCTGACAAACCGCTCCGATCCCAAAAAGGGCGCCTGATCCCCGGGATGCCATTCCGCCCGGTAACTTTCCCTTGCTCCCTCTCGCACAAAGGCTTCGTACCGGGCCGCCGTCCTAAGCTCTTCCATCACCGGGCCGGCATCGATCAGTCCTCGCTTGTCTTTGCCCAAGTACTCTCCATGTCCACTCCACGGCCATTCCCCTGGCCGCTTCACCATGCCGGCTCTGACCGGATTGAGATGAATATAACGCACCAGCTCCAAGAGATAGCTCTCTCGGTCGCAGACGATCGCTTGGTAGCGTCCTTGAAACAAATGCCCCTTGTGTCGGTGGCTCCGGTTAAACCGCCGAACGTAACCAGTTAGTAGCGATTGCAGGATTCGCGCTGTGGGGGACCTTTGCACTTCCAACAACAAATGGAAGTGGTTCGACATCAAAACATAAGCGTAGAGATAAAACGGATAGCGTTTCCGGACAACCCCGAGCGCTTCCAAAAACGCTTGGCAATCGTTTTGTCCCAGAAATATCTTCTGGCCGTCATTGCCACGGGCCATCACATGGTAGAGCACTCCTTCGGCATGGACTCGGGGATGTCGTGGCATCGGCCATCGATAACAGACTTAATAGATTTAGGCAAGTCTGACACCGTGCAAACACCGCACACTGACACCGCGCAATCCGGCTTGACAAGTCAACATCCCGCGGTATATTGCCGTCACCCGGCGAGATACGGATTCGGCAGCCGAGTCCTACTCTCGATTACCGGAGATTCTAACGCAGTGATCGGCTTCAGGGGCCGGTAAGAGGTTGTCATGAAAACGCGCAGATTGATCGTGGCTCTGGTTTTGTCGATTTCGCTTTTGCCAATTTTACCGGCCTTTCTGTCTCCCGTGGCGGCCCAGGGGGACCCTTTCTATAAAGGCAAGCAGATTCGAATCGTCGTAGGTCTAAGTACCGGTGGAGGCTATGATCGGGCAGCACGAATGCTGGCCAGGCACATCGGCAAATACATACCGGGTGATCCGGAGGTGCTGGTTCAAAATATGCCGGGTGCCAGTTCGGTCACTGCGGCAAACTATGTTTGGGGCGTGGCCAAGCCGGACGGATTGACGATTCTCGCACCGCACAACAACGTGTATCTGGGCCAGCTTTCCGGACAAAAAGAAGTGCAGTTCGACCTGCCAAAATTCCAATGGATCGGCTCTCTGGAAAACGACGACATGATGCTATTCGGCCGGGCGGATGCCTCCTTCAAATCCATTGGCGATATCGTCCGGGCCAAAGAGCCGCCGAAGTGCGGCTCCACCGGCGTCGGCAGCTCAGACTATGTCATGTCGAAGATCTTGGAAGAAACTATCGGAGCCAAGGTCATCCACGTGACAGGATACCCCGGCAGCAGTGAGATCGCCATTGCAATGGAGCGAGGCGAGGTCGCCTGTATGGGGCTGACGATTTCGACGTTTTATGGACGGGAACCGTTTTTGGGCTGGTTCAAGACTAAATTCGTTCGCTTTCTTGCCCAAAGTGGCCGCAAGCGGCAGCCACGGGTCGGAGAAGCGCCAACGATTTATGAGTTGATGGATGAATACAAGACATCTGCAACCAAGCGGCGCGTCGCCGAGGCTATGCTCCAGGGAGGCGAATGGGCGCGCCCCTACATGGTGGCGCCGGGAACACCCGCGGACCGCGTTGCCATCCTCCGCGCCGCCTTCGACAAGGCGGTAAAGGATCCCGAACTTCTGGCCGAGGCGCAGAAGCTTCGCATGGACGTGACTCCGATGCGCGGCGAACAACTGCAGACGATCGCCAAGGAAGTGATGAGCCAACCCCCCGAGGTAGTCGAACAGATCAAGAAACTATTCGTTCAATAAAGACTGCAATCGCGGCGGACCGTCTCTTGGCCCGCCGCCGGAATGAATCTCCCCGCAGCAAGCTGCCCGGGGTATCGTTAGACCACTATGACGTGACCCGAATTCGTCACCCCTGAATGTTTCAATCGTGGTTCGACCATGCTCACCACGACCCTGAGACACGTCGAATGGGTCGGGGGTCTACCATCGAGTTTCGCCTGGATTCCCGACGGTTCGAGAACCTCACCGTCCCGAGGCAAATCGAGGGATAAATGCGTACGGGAATGACGGACTCTGACAACCGCCTTGACGAGCAAGCTGGGCGGAATTAACCCGAAGACACCCCGGTCCGTGGAAACCTCTTTTGCGCTCGCGTGCGTCCATGACGTCGCCGGATCGTTTTTCTCGATATTGTAAGTAGTACAGAAAGCATCGTTGGATTTTACGGCAGAGCTCTCCTTTGCGCCGCCATCAGGGAAATCGAACCAAGAATCAGGATTTTTCCGGTAGCCAACCAACCCTGTGTCGAGATAGCCTCAATCGAACATCGATAAAATGTTCGGCGCCTGTGTAACCCATCGACCCTTTACGGAGGCCCCATGGCTGACAAAGCATATTTGACGGATGTTAAAACACTGCGGGCGCGCGCCCGCCAGCACATTGAACAAGGGGCGGTCACGCCGGGCTATAAAGCGGACCGCAACAACGTAGTCAAAATCCTCAACGAAGCCCTGGCGACAGAGATCGTGTGCGTGCTGCGCTACAAACGGCACTTTTTTATGGCCTCGGGCATTAACGCGCAGAGCGTTGCCCAGGAGTTTCTCCAGCACGCCAACGAAGAGCAGACCCACGCAGACCAGATCGCGCAACGGATCGTTCAGCTCGGGGGCGAGCCCAACTTCTCGCCGGAAGGGTTGCTCACCCGCAGCCATTCCGAATACGTCGAGGGTGATTCTCTTATTGACATGATCAAGGAAGATCTTGTGGCCGAGAGGGTCGCCATCGACAGCTATCGGGAGATCATCGCCTACCTGGCCAACAACGATCCCACCACGCGTCGAATGCTGGAAGGCATTCTCGCGATGGAAGAAGAACATGCCGAGGATCTCGTGAGCCTGCTGGAGAAGTTTGGCAGCAAGTAGCAGCCATTCCTTGCGCTCATTGCCACACCCGGGGAACAACGGAGGGGAGGGCGTCTCCCTTATGTTTGCTTGCGGTCGAACCGCTCAGTCGGATGGGTCGCGATGAACTGTTCGAAACGATCAAGCAACCGGCCAGGTTCTGTTTCCACCATGAGCAGCCGGCGGTGCTTCGGCTTGAGAAAATCCTGGTCCACAGCGTAATCGATAAATTGTATCAGATGGCGATAGTAGTCGGCGACGTTCAAGAGGCCGCAGGGTTTGCTATGGATGCCCAGCTGGGCCCAGCTTAAGACCTCGAAAAACTCTTCCATTGTGCCAATGCCCCCTGGCAAAGCGACAAAGCCGTCGGAGAGTTCCGCCATCATGGCTTTCCGCTCGTGCATCGACCCGACAATGCGCAAATCCGAAAGCCCTCGGTGAACAACTTCCTTTTCCACCAAAGTTTCCGGAATCACTCCGGTGACGCAACCATGATATTCCAGCACGGTGTCGGCGACCACGGTCATGAGACCGACATTACCGCCGCCGTATACCAAACCATAACCACGCTCCGTGAGCTCGCGGCCGAATTGCCGCGCCGCGTTCACATAGTCAGGTCCCCCTCCCCGCCGCGACCCGGTAAAGACACAGATATGGCCCTTTAAACCACCCACGCTACCCCCGGCGATACTCATTTCCAAAGGCGTTGAAGAAAACCTTCCTTTTCCAATTCTTGAAAAAAGCGTGCATCGATGAACTGCTCCGGACGCAGGCTCGCCACTCGCGAATCCGTCTCCGCCAGCTGGTCCAGGACGGTTTTCAGGGCTTCCGGCGAAGGCCAGGGGATTCGCGGGATGTTCTGCAATATATAAAGATCGTAGAGGTCGTTAACGAACGCGGTATCGTCGTTCCGCAGGTACTTTTTCAGCACCTGAACGCCGAAGGTCCGCTGCGTCTTGCCATAGTGGACCCCTTCGGCGTAGGCGCGGATGAACTTGCGCACGGTGTTTTCATTCCGCTTGATGAAGGAGCGCGTGGTGACAATCGAAGACGTCGGAAAGACGAGCCCGATCTTGGCCAAGTCGGCCAGCTCTCTAAATCCCTCCTTGCGCGCCACGATGGCCAGCTCCGCATTGAGCATGGCGGCATCCAGCGCTCCGGTTCGGAGCGCGGTCAAATTCTCGGGCATGCCTCCTACCTGAATCACGGCAAAATCGCGCTGCCGCTTGATCGGCCATTGGCCTTCGGCATAGCGCAAGCCAAAATCGGTCGCTGAACCAAAGCGCGAAATGCCGATTTTTTTTCCTTTCAGTTCTTCAACGCGGCGAATTTCGGGCCGCGCCATTACGGCGAAGGTCATGACGTTCATCGAACTGGCGATCATCACCAAGTCGCCCCCGGCGAGATTGGAATTGACCACCGCGCCGCCGGTGAACACACCGATGGGCACCTCCCCCGACTGCACGACCTGCGCGGCGCGACCGCCACCGCCGACATAGAGAAGCTCCACGTCGAGGCCGTGCTTGCGAAAGATTCCCGCTTCATAGGGAACCCAGACCGACGCCTGGGATCCGCCGATGGCGCTGTAAATCAGCCGCAGCTTTTCCAGCGGTGCTTGAGCCCCGGCGGGCGATGCCAGAGTGAACAAACCGACTATGACTCCGGCTAGAAAGCGCACCATGAGGTCCTCCTAATTCTTTTCATTCATTCGCGTCTCTATTCTACCGATGATTGAAAGGGTGAGCCAGGTCAGGATCGTACTCACCAAAGCCAATCCCCAGCGTCCCAAACCGGCGGCTATGCCGATCGCCGCGGTCATCCATATTCCCGCGGCCGTGGTGAGTCCTTCGATCTCCCGTTGCTCATGGAGCTTAAGAATCGCACCTGCGCCGAGAAAGCCAATTCCTGTCACTAACCCTTGAATCACTCGCGATAACCCATCCGCATTCATGCCAAATTCCAAAGGAGCGACAATGAATAGCGCGCCGCCCATAGCGACTAGCACATGGGTTCTTAATCCTGCTGGTTTTCCGATGCGCTCGCGCTGGACGCCCACCACCGCCCCCAAAAGCATTGCCACGATCATCCGCGCGAGGTGTCGAATATCAGGCAGCCCTGCGACGAGTTCCTCTATCAGCATATTCACCACTTGTCCTTGCATAGTGCATTTCAAGTGCCTAGACTCAACGGTATGTATTTGGCCCCGGCCGGCGCTATCCAACTACCTCAGTGACGGGAATCATACCACGATCGCGGCAAACTCCAAGATTTCGAGTCCTGACAAGTGTTAGAAAATTTCATTAGATCAGTAGGATTATGAATTCCACTGAACAGCGTGCGGAGCAATTAGCTCTTCTGGCGGACTATCTGACCGCACGACGCAACGCTATCTTGGAAGACTGGCGCCATGCGGTGGACAATGATCCTGAACTCAGCAGCGCATCCACCTTGTTGCGTACGGAGTTCTACGATCACATTCCGGGGGTGTTGGACGCCTTCGAGCACAAGCTATGCGCGCGGCGGCGTTCCGAGACCGCACAGGCGGCCGGAGACCAGAAAGAACGCGCGGCAGAGCATGGTTTGCACCGGTGGCATCACGGCTACAATCAACAAGACGTGATGAGGGAATGGGGCGCCTTGCATCTTTGTTTGGTCGACGAATTGGAGCGCTATGACCAGACCCATCCCGAACTTGAGCCGGGCGTCATGGCCTTCGCGCGCCGGAGCCTGGCGCAACTGTCCGGCGACGGTGTCACTGAAAGCGCAATCCGTTACGCCCAAATGCAGCAGCTTGAGGCGGCGGGGCGGGTCCGGGATCTGGAACAGGCATTGACGCAACTGCAACAACTCGATCACAAACGTTCCGAAACCTGGCGCGAGGCGGTGCACGATTTACGGGGCAACTTCGGCGTGATCAAAAGCGTTACGGAGGTTCTCAACGCGGAGGACACAGCGGAGGCGGAGCGGGCTGAATTTTTGCCTTTGTTGCAGAAGGGCGTGACCTCCCTTCACGCCTTGCTGGATAATCTTTTGATCCTGTCGCGGCTCGAAGCAGGACACGAGCAACGCGACCTCCAAGAATTCGACGCCGCTGTTGCGCTTGGAGAGCTGTGTGCGGCTTTGCAGCCCTTCGCATCCGATCGCGGTCTGTTCCTCAGGCCCAAGGGACCCAAGTCTTTGCCAGTCCAGGGCGATGCCATCAAGATCCATCGGATTGGTCAGAACCTGGTCTTGAATGCCTTGAAGTACACCCAACGAGGCGGCGTAATTGTGACCTGGGAGGAGGCCGGCGCAGAAGGGCTCGAGCGTTGGATCCTTTCGGTCCAAGATACCGGCCCCGGCTTTCAGGCCGGCACTGCCGCGCCGCTGGCTCATGCACTCGAAGAATCTACCCGTGAAGCTCAAGCCGTCGAGCAAGCCCCAGAGGAGCTTGGCGCGACGGCGACTTTAACGCAATCTACTCCGCCGCCGGCGACCCAAGCGACAAGCAGGCCGCCTGATCAACCTTCGGGAGAAGGCATCGGCCTGGCCATCGTCAAGCGGTTATGCGAACTCCTGGATGCTACCTTGGAACTGGTAACCGAGCGCGGCAAAGGCAGTACTTTTCGCGTCGTGTTCCCGCGCCGCTACGACTCACCCTGAAGTTCGACCGGCGTCGTTCCTGAATTTGCTTTCTGATCCCGCCACTACCGCGAAGTAGCTACCGAACACAGCAGCGCAGTCTTTCTGGGAAATATGTCACGATGCTGAGATTCTTCAGCGTGACGCAGATTTGTTCCCGCCCTTCACGGAATACCACTTTTCTGTCCCCATGAAATCCAAATGTTTGTCTGACTCGTAGTCTATACAAACAAGGCCATGGCTCAATCGAGGGGATCGAATCCCCGTTGTGGCTTGGCTATCGGTAAACTACTCGTAAAAGGAGACGATAGTGAAAAAAACTCGACGACTAAGACCTTCAGAAAACGGCATTCGACGAACTGGGCTGGGCATCGCGCCGAAGCTAACGTTACTTACACTATTGTTCAGCTTCGTGACGGGCTGCGGAGCGACCCAGACGGCTGAGGGTCCATCTCGTGCGGAGACTGTTTTCGCCATTAATAGGAGTAACGATCTGGTGACTTTCAATGCCGGCAGACCAGGCACCCTTTCGAGTAAGACACGTGTCAGTAACCTTCGGCCCGGCGAAAATATCCTGGGAATTGATTTTCGTCCGGCCAACGGAAAACTTTACGCTCTCGGGAGCAGTGGCCGACTGTATACGATTGATCCAGCAACGGGCCTGGCGGCCCAGGTCGGTTCGGCCGCTTTCTCCATGCCGCTGAACGGCGATGAGTTTGGTTTCGATTTCAATCCCGTCGTCGATCGAATTCGCGTGGTGAGCAATAGGGGTCAAAACTTGCGGTTGCATCCGGACACAGGCGAAGTCGTCGACTCTGATCCCAAGATGGATGGCATCCAGACCGACGGGGCGCTGAGCTACGCTGCCAAGGATGCCAATACCGCCCAAAAACCCTATGTCGTAGCGGCCGCCTATACGAATAATGTCGCAGGCACAAAGACAACTACCAACTTCGCTATCGATTCGAGACTGGGCAACCTTGTGACTCAAGGCACCCGCGAAGGCGGCAATCCGGCTGTCTCTCCCAATACCGGTCAGCTCTTTACCGTCGGATCATTGGGCGTCAATCCATCCGGTGCGGTCGCTTTTGATATTGCGCCCAGCAACGGCAGCGCATTTGTTGCATTGACGCCGAACGGAGCTTCCGCTTCTAGATTCTATCTGATTGACCTGAACACCGGCGCTGCCAGCTACCTCGGAACCTTGGGTGGAGGAGAGTCGGTTGGTGGTATTGCCGTAGCTCCCTGAGCAGACAAATAACTCGAATACATCAGGGGCACTCGGCCTAACAAACCACCCCGGTGCCCCATCCTCCCCTTTACGTTTCTCGCTACATCGTCGAGTCGCCGGTTTGACAAATCACGCGCGCCCATTCGTAGTAGGCCAATACCGGTTCCTTGGTTTGATCGTTGTCGGTGAATAGAGCGATCGCCTCGATGTCCGCTTTGGGAAAGTAGCCAAAGGCGCGTTCAAAATCCGCCAGAATATTCCGACTCTCCACGAACCATTCTTGCTCTGATCCGCTCCTGACCACGACGCTCTTCACGATCCCGGGCAAGTAAGGGCTGTCGATAATGGCCTCAACATCCATTCGCCGGTTCGTCCAAACGTAGCGGAGCGATGGCACAGGTTTCGGACTTACCAATAAACCGGGATCACCGAACATCAGGAAGATCGAGGCGGCGACGTCTTCCTTTTCTTTTGCGCCGAGGTCCGCGGTTTCCTGAAGCCGATCGACTCGCCAGCTCCACTGGATCTGCGGGCAGTGAACTGGGTTTATCTGGACCCGGCGCAGCAAACCGGATGCGGAGCTTTGGCCGATGGCGCGGATCGCGATTCTTCCGGCGCCGGCCGTCACGCGGTATTCCGTTTCGCCACGAATGCGAAGCGGTTGCCACTCGTCTTGGATCGCACGTTCGGCGGCAAACAATGGCACTTGTCGCTGAACACGCCGCTCCGAAACACCGATGGTCTTTTCGGTCGCACAGGAATTACCGATCAACAAAACAAATAGAACCAGCAGCCGGCGCATTTTCGTTGTCATGTCCATGGGTCTAGGCCGGCACGGCGGCGCGTTCAACCCGCGGTTCCCGGATCGGTAGATTGCACAAAGCTGCCGCCGCGGCCAACAACGCGTCCGCATACCACATCCAGAGATAATTGCCGTAATGCGTGATGGCAATCCCGCCGAGCCAGGCGCCGAAGAAGCCGCCGGCCTGATGGGACAGTAAAGTCAACCCGAACAAGGTCGCGAGATAACGGGTTCCAAACAACTTCCCAACGACGCCGGCCGTCGGCGGCACAGTGGCCAACCAGGTAAAACCGAGCCCGGCGGCCAGCAGGTAGAACGTCCAAACGGTCTTGGGCGCGGCCAGATACACCAGTATCAAGAGCGCGCGCGAGCCGTACATCCAGAAGAGCACATACTTGCTGCGATAGCGGTTCACGCACCAACCCGCCGCGAGACTGCCGAAGATATTGGCGAGTCCGATGATTGCCAGAGACCAGCTCGCCACCGAGGCGGGCAAACCGCACAGATCTATTTCGCCGGGCAAGTGGGTGACAAGGAACGCAATATGAAACCCGCAGGTGAAAAAGCTGGCATGCAACAATAAGTAGCTGCGATCGGCCAGCGCCCTCTTCACTGCCGATCCGAGACCGCCGCCGCCGGCGCTCATGCCGGTTGCCGGACCTAGGATCGTCTGCGACCCACGCAAAAGATGCGCGAGGGGAAGCGCCGCGAGCACGATGGCCGCCAACGACCACAGCGCCCCCATCCAGCCCAAGACGAAGATGAACATTTGCAGCAGCGGCGCGAAGACAAACTGTCCGAAGGAGCCCCCCGCGTTGATGATTCCCGCGGCCGTGCCGCGATGCTGCGACGGCAGGTACCGGGCCACCGCGCCCATCAGCACTGCGAAACTCGCGGCACCGGAGCCGGTGGCCGACAGCAACCCGATCGTCAGCACCAGTCCAAATCCGGTGGCCATGAAAGGCGCCAGCGCACTCCCCAAAGCTAGGATCACGACACCGGCCGCAAGCACTCGTCCGGCTCCGTAGCGGTCCGCGATCGCCCCGGCAACCGGCTGCACGGCACCCCAGACAAACTGCCCGACCGCCATAGCAAAGCTGATCGTCACGATGCCGAGCCCCGTCGCGTTATTGAGCGGGGCCACGAACAGGCCCAGTGATTGGCGCGCGCCCATCGTTACCATGAGCATCGCCGCCGCGGCGAAAGTGATGAACTGCCATTGATGTTCTTTATTGTTTACACTCATTACGCATTATCGAAAGTCACTCGCGATGGCAGATCTCCCAACTTCGCGGACGCGACAACCCGGTGCCGTCGTAGTCAATGCACAGTAATACTAGCCTAAGTCGCGATCACCACCCGCCCCGGGATCGCTCCTGCCTTCAGCTCATCGAGGGTGCGATCGACTTCCGACAGGGGGCGTTGCTCGATCGGAATACGCTGAAGCTTACCTTCGCGGGCCAGCGCCACCACCTGCTTCAGCTCCTCTATGCTACCGAGATGCGACCCCTGGATTGTCAGCGCGCGTTGAATAGTTGCCACCAGCGACAGCGAAATCTCGCCGCCAAATAGCCCAACGAGGATCAGCTTCCCGCCCTTGCGCAATGCGCCGAGAGCAAGGCTTGCCGTATCGGCGGTGCCGACCAAATCCACCGCGCCGCAGATGGATCCGCCGGCGATCCGTTTGATTCTCTCACCGACATCCCCTCCACCACCGTTTACGGTTGCTGCTGCGCCCGCTTGCGCCGCAGCCTCCAACTTTCCAGAGTCTACGTCGATAGCCACAATGCGGTCGTGTCCCAGCACGCGTAACATCGCGATGGCCGATAGCCCAAGCCCGCCTGCGCCGATTACAACCACCCATTCGTCGAACGCAATGGGATTCAGCTTCGACACGGCGGAATAAGCGGCCAGCCCTGAGCAAGATAATGTCGCCGACCATGCTGGATCGACTCCGGCAGTGTCGATGAGGTAGCGCGGGTGCGGCACCAGGAGATGATCGGCGTAACCGCCGGGACGTTGCAACCCGACACAGCGTGGCGCAGCGCAGAAATTGTCCAAACCTTGGCAGCAGCGCAAGCAAATGCCGCAGCCGGTCCATGGGTACACCAGGCGCTCTGCGCCCATCGGTACATCGGGGGCTTCAGCTCCCGTAGCGACGATCGTACCGTAGGGCTCATGACCCAGGGTCGCGGGCAAGCTGATACCGCGATCGCTCATGAGCAAACGCTTGCCCCCGCCCAAATCGAAATAACCTTCCCGGATATGCACGTCGCTGTGGCACACACCGCAGTACTTGAGCTTGAGTAGCACCTCGGTGCCTTTGGGCTTCGGCGTCTCCCGCTCCGCCTGCTGCAGCGGTTTCCCCCACTCGACAACATCGTAGCTCAACATATCGAGACCATTCCATGAGAATGGGCGAATAGCGTTTCGGCACCTTGTTCAGTAACGAGCACGGGGCCACCCCAGGTGAATTGAATGCCCCCATCGGCTGTCATGGCAATGGGCTTCCAAATAAACGCGTTGCCTCTTTCGATACGCAAATCGGTCAGATGATCGCCCTGGAATCTGGCATCGAGCAGCGGGCCGTCGTCGCCGTAACCGCAGCCTTGCATTCGGATTGACGTTTTCATATTCCGCTTCGAGCCGAAGCTAGTGACGAATTCCTGGACAGCGCCGAAGGTGGTTCCAGGCTTGATCAATTCCAAACCCGCTTCATAAACTTTTTGCTGCAGATCGATCACCGGCTTCCACGGGTCGGGCATTTTGCCCAGGAGAATGGGCTGGCAAACCTGGGTCAACTGCGCTCCTACCACCGCGTTTACTTCGTTGGTAATCAACGTATCGTTTCCCAGCCGTTTGCCGATGGGCGGATTCGTGTAGCGCTGCGGCCGGAGCCCACTTCTCGCATCTAATGTTAACGCCAGGGGATAGTATTCGCTCCGTAGTTCCAAGAGTCGCGCGACAACGTCGGCGTAGAGAACACCGGCGTCCACGCCGGGTCGGGCCAGCTTGATCAGCTCATCGACCCCAGCCGCCGCGACGGCCGCCGAGCGGCGTACGAAGGCGATTTCCTCCTCGCTCTTGACGTAGCGCACCCAGCCGACGACATCTGTCGCGTCACCAAAAGTGGCGTTGGGCAATTTGCTCATCACCTGTGCCAGCGCCGTGTGATTGACCACACCGTCGATGGAGCTGCAATGAGTGACCGATCCGCCCTTGAGTCCCACGACGCCGATGCGCGCTCGTTCCATGCCTAAATCGAGCAGCGCCTCGGCCATGGGCTCAGCCCACTCGCGGCCGGTCTGCCAGGGCTCCGGCACCCATGGGTTGCTCGACCGGCGGTCAGCGACAATGATCGGCGCCCGGTCGTCGGTGGGCAACACCATGGCCGAGCATCTGAGCTGCGTCATGTAGCGCCCATCCACTCCATTGCCCAACGGAATCAGTACGCAATTGAAGTCGGCTTTGGCGGCATTCTTTCTGACCGCCTGCCAGCGTCGATCGCGCTCCGCTAGCGAGTACCCGGACCAGATGAAAACCGTAGCGCCAGCTCCCGGTGGCGTCGTCCATGGCATGGAAGCACTCCCTTCAGTTTCGAGTTTCGAGTTT
>DAIRFP010000088.1:0-19950 GCA_036794995.1 Thermodesulfobacteriota bacterium
TTACAGGCGTTTTCATTGACCCTGACCTGCCTCTCACTTTATTCCTAGTCGTACGCAACAGCAAGAGAAGTGAGAGCCCCGTCAAGGTTGAACGTTAGGCTTAAGAAGTGAGCATCCGCCGGCGGCATTCAGGTTGCCACTCAATTTGACGTAAGACTGGGTTATCGGATAACCAGTTTGAAGATAAGAACGCAGGTCAAAGTCTGCTGTGCCGAAAATGTGCGGCATGGTTTTTCTCTAGCATAGGGAGGGACGTCGGTATGTCACAAGATGAGCGGATTAGAGACCTGATGGCGGCATTTGGGAAGACGGCTTACTTCCAGTGGATGGCGCGTCAAGGGATACCCGTTATCGAGGGTTATGGCGTGGAAGACGTTCGCGAAATCGGGATGGCGCATTGGTCCCGGCTCGGAGGCGAGGCGGCTTTCATCAATCTGTACGGGATGGAGGGTGTGACAGGAATGTATGTGGCGGAGATCCCAGCCGGTGGAGCGCTCGAGCCGGAGAAGCATTTTTACGAAAAGGTAATCTGCATTCTGAGCGGGCAAGGGGCTACCGAAGTATGGCAGGAATCAAGCCGCAAGCAGATGTTCGAATGGGGGCCGTGGAGTCTCTTCGCGCCGCCGCTCAACGCTTGGCATCGGCTGATCAACGGCGGGCGGCAGCCGGTGAAATTTTTGGCCGTCACCAACGCGCCTCTTGTCATGGACGTGTTTCACAATGAGGACTTCGTCTTTAACTGCCCGTATGTTTTTTCAGATCGATACTCGGGTGCCGAGGGATTTTTCAACATGGGCCAAAAGCGCTACGAGTCGGGGATGCAACACATCTGGGAAACCAACTTTATCATGGATATTCAGTCCGCCGCTTTGGATCAAAGAGACGTCAAAGGAGCGGGGGTTCGCATCACCCAATTTGAACTGGCCGGCAATGGATTGATCGGCCACCTGGCACAATGGCCGGCCGGACGCTATCACAAAGCCCACTATCATGGTCCGGGCGCGATTCTATTGGGGTTGCAATCATCGGGCTATGTGCTGCTGTGGTCGAAGGAGTTGGGAACTCAACCTTACCAAAGTGGCCGGGGCGAGGAGGTGGTGGAGGTGAAATGGAAAGAGGGGAGTGTCTATTGTCCGCCCGGAGGTTGGTTCCACCAACACTTCAATACCGGGCCGCAAGGGGCGCGTCATCTGGCGATCCGCTACGGTAGCCGGATTCACCCGATTGGCTTTAAAATCGCGGACAAGCGCAGCGAAGACGGGGTCTACATCGACGTTAAGCGCGGTGGTACGTTAATCGAGTACCCTGACGAAGATCCGCATATCCGGAAACACTACGAAAACGAGATGAAAAAGCAGGGAGTCCTTTGCGAAATGCCGAATCTTTAAAGGTTAAAAATGGCAAGGGCTCAAGCGCTTGACTCCTGCTTCTCCCATGGCTTGAACCGTTTGAACGGCTGAAACGATTTAAACACTTTGACCTCCGGTAGAATCAAATTGGCGTCCCACGGTTCGACGATGCCTGAGTCTGCCGAAGACTCGAAAGTGCTCGATCCACCAACGAAGACGTCGAAGGATTCGACTCCGGCTTCCTACTCCGTGGCAATCCGGCCTGCGTTTTGTGGACTGCTAGCCTTCAGAAGCTCCATATCGATACCGTTTTCAACTGTTTTCTCAGCTCTACTCGCGCGGGAATCACGCGCCGATTTCCCCATCATTTTTTCTCTTGCAGAGTTCGATCCCATTTCTTTTCCTAATCCGTCTGCGCGAGGACGGTTCCAACTGACCCATAGAAACGCAACGCGGCGAGAGTTGTCGAAATGAAGCTACCTGGAGTTAAGAAACAAATCGACATCTTTCTCTCCTTTTATTCAATCCCTGCTGCCGAAAGCGCTTTTTTGGCCTCAGGGCTGGCGAGATAACGGACGAACTCCTGCGCCGCATCAAAAACGCGACTGTCCCTCGAAACGACCGCTGCATAACTCGTATAGTTCTGAATCTCTGGGGGCAGCGGTCCGACCAGCTTGAGTCCATTGCGTTCGCTCTCGATTATAACGGTGAGGGCAGCGAGGCCGATTTCGTTTCCGTTGCCTTTGCTGACGTGGTTAAGCACGGCCCCGGCATCGGGGTAACGTGTCGTCTTGCTTTTGAGTTGCGCGGCGATTCCCAGGCGTTCAAACAATCCCTCCAAATAGATCCCGGTTGAGGCCTGGTTGTAAACCAACCATTCGGAGCTCAGCAGAGATTGTTTGAACTCACTTACTGTAGCGATCTTTGGTAGGAGCGCGCCGTCTCGAACCACGATCCCAACTCCGATCCGGCCGACTGTGACCTGGTCACCTGACGCCGGCTTTCGTGTTTTTTCCCACTCGCGCAGGACGCCCAGGGGTGCAATCACGACATCCGAGATGTTGGCACCAGCGAGACGTTCAAGTATTGCAGGCGCGGTGGCGAAAGTGATCTTTACGTCATGACCGGTTTCGCGCCGGAACGGATCGATGATTTTCGCCAGTCCAGGCTCCACGGCGCCCGCGCATAGCACAGTGATTTTCGTATTACTCATTGCGAAGCAAGATGTTATCAGGGGCGGAGGCCAGGGACACTTTATTGCCTCCCTGATCGGGTCGCCAACACTGAGTTCAGATAGCTAGTCATTCTTTGAAGGCGATGAACACTTTACAGGTATCCAGGGGTGCTGTAGCTTTGGCCGTTAGATTTCACAGTTGACTTTCTAGGATCTCAAGTCCGTCGTAACGGTCGGTCAAACAAAGCAATCCGTTGTCACTGCGGAAAACATCGTTGCTCTTCACTGTTTTCTGGCCCTTTCCCGGCTGTGGGACGTAGTAACCGACTTCTCTTGGGCTGTACGGGTTGGTGATGTCGAGAACGCGCAAACCACCGCTAAACCAAGTCACATAGAGAATGTTGTCATAAAGCTGTTCCGCCGGCTGATGAGCGCCGACTTTAAACTCTGGGTCTGAGCTCGGGCTTGGGGGAAGAACGTAAGTTGAGATCGGCACCGGATGAGTTTCGTCGGTAATATCAACGATCCAGAGAAAAGCCGGCGGCAACGGCGCGCGCTTCTGTGCGTCCTCATCCGTCACCACAAGAATATCCCGATCCATGATCTTCCACGGAATCGGCAACGCGGTATGAGTCGGTGCGGGATAGGGCGGATTCCAGCTCAGCCCGCTGACAAGCTTGGGGCGGCTCATCTCGGATATGTCCAGAATCAGGAACCCACCGTGCCAATAACTGACGTACAGGCGATCTCCCCGCCGGATCGGATGATGGCATCGATGCGCGTCACCCTCCCAGCACGGTTCCTCGCCCCCGCCGATCCACTGTCCAGGCATCCACCAGCGGCCGACTTCTTCCGGCCGCGTTGGATCTTTGAGATCGAGGATCATCACGATATTGCCCACGTACCCGTCCAGAGTGGGCGATAGATAAGCGTATCTGCCGTCGAAGGTAAAACGATGCACACCTTTGCCCGGTGTCTGAAAGAAAGCGATCTCGCGAGGGGTGGACTTGTTCGAGATATCGAAGACCTTCAGACCGGTCTGAGGCTCTTTCTTGGCTTTGAAGCGTTCGTAATTAACCAACATTACGTCGCCGCTGACTCTGACCTTATGTGAATGCACTCCTTCCGGTACTTCGAGCTGAGAGACGAGCTTCGGGTTTTTGGCATCCCGCACATCGACGATCGAGGTTCCACAAGGTGGATCGATGTGACCGACGTAGGCATAGCCGTTTTCGACCGTCACCAATCCGCCGCCCGGCAGATCGGTTCTGCCGATCCGCTTGATATTTTTGCTGATGCCGAACTCCGGCAAAGATTCTTGCGGCATACTATTGCTCCTGGTTGGTTATTCTCTACAGCGCGTTTCTAACAGAGCTGGATTGCGGTGGTCAACCCGCGCACCGGTCGCCAATTGGTGAGCGAAGCCGCACTCTTTCTGAAACATTCGGATAGTTCCAGGGCGATTCGGTAACCAGAAACTTACTGCTTCGGTATCGAAGTAACCCCCACTATAAGCTTGTTCATAGAGATTATCTGGGCAATTGAGCTACTCCTCTTAACTAGCAGGTCTCTTTTGCTAGAATAATATATAATGATCATTGTCGATCGTGCAGTTCGATCGCCAACTCGTTTACCTACAAGCTGAAATGGCGAAACAAATTTTCCTTCGATGGGAGCGATATAACACATGCGCAAATGGATTATTATTGGGGTTGTCCTGTTTTCCCTCTGCGCGGTTGTGGCTGTGGCTTTTCTGAATCTAAACGCGCTGATCAACAGAAATAAAGACTATCTTCTTGAACAAGCAGAGCGGGGCCTCGGACGCAAGGTGACGGTCGGAGATGTCGCGGTGACATTATGGGGTGGTGTTGGACTACGGCTTAGCAATTTTACGATGTCCGACGATCCGTCATTCTCAACGGATAATTTCATTCGAGCTGAAGATCTTCAGCTCGATGTAAAATTGCTGCCGCTTTTGCGAAAGGATTTTCAGCTTAAGCGGCTGGTGCTTCACAATCCGGTTATCAAAATAATTCGCAATAAGGGGGGCAGGTACAACTTTTCTACCATCGGTGAGGACAGGGAGAAGCAGAAGGGTGCGGCAAAGGAAAAAAATTCTGCGGAAAAGGAGCAAAAATCCCCTCCACCGTTATTGATTGCGGTGATTAACATCTCAGGCGGAGACGTTCACTATGTGGACCACAAGGACGGAACCGATTTCCAAGCCAAGCAAATTGATTTCACGGTCAAAGATTTCGATTTAAATCGCCCCTTCTCGGCGGACCTCCTGGCCGCCTTGTTTTCCGAAAAGCAAAATCTAAAACTTAATATGCAGATAGGCCCCATCGGTCCGCAAGCAGACATCAATAGTGTTGCCATTGAAGGCAAAGCTGACATCGATTCAGTGGACTTTAGTAAAGTAAAATCTGCCGTGCCCGCCTTTAGAGCGGCGCTACCCAAGGATTCGGATCTCGCTGGCATACTGAAGGTCAAGAATCTGCAGTTCAAGGGAACCCTGAAAGACCTTGCCTTGAAGGGAACTCTTGAGGCTACCGACGCTGCCATGAACTACGGCAAATTCTTTCGAAAGGATCGGGGAATTCTTTTAGTCGTGTCCACGGATGCTCAATTTGCAGGTAACGTGATCCGCCTGGGTCAGACCAAGGTTAGACTCAATACTTTAGAGCTTGCCGGCGCGGGAGAGGTAAAATTGGGAGACGCTCCACTGGTTAATCTATCGCTCGCTTCAAATCGTTTCGCGCTCGACGGTTGGGAGAAAATGATCCCGCTTATTCAAGACTACCAGCTTTCCGGAAACCTGGATGTCCGTGCAACCCTGCAGGGCAGAATCGGTAAAGGCGCGCTGCCGCAAGTCCAGGGAGTGGCTAATCTCGTGAAAGTGAGCGCGAAACCGCCTCAGTTTCCCAAGCCGATTAAGGATCTAGATACAACAATCAATTTTACCGGGGACAAGGCCGAGCTCAAAGATACAACACTCAGCCTGGGAAACGCGCGGCTCCGGTTGGCGGCGCAGATCGAGCGATTTGCTCCTCTCATGCTCTCCTACAAACTTTCGACTCCGGAAATATGGCCGGCAGACTTTCAAGCCTCTCTTGCCGAAGATAGAAAGGCCGACGTGATCAAAAACCTGAGCAGCGAGGGGACCCTCAGCGCAAAAAACGGAGCGCTCACGTTTCGGGGGAATCTCGCCTCAGCCCAGGGGACACTCTACAAGATCGACTACAAGAACCTCGGGACAAGTCTGGTCTTGGAAAACCAAGTCGCCAGTATTCAGAATTTCCGTGTTAATGCGCTAAGTGGCTCCGTACAGGCTGACGGAGAGTATGCGTTTAACAATCCCACGCCGCGGTTTTCCCTCGCATCGAAGGCACAGGGAATCGACCTTAGAGAGCTATATCGTTCTTTGGATCCCAAGAGCAGCCGCGATATTCAGGGACGGCTCAACGGGGGCATGAAAGTGTTCGGGACCGGTAGAGATTGGGACGAGATCAAACCGAGTCTGCGCGGTCAAGGGCAAGCGGAGGTTCTGGAAGGAGCCCTGCTTGATTTTAACATCGCGGACGGCGTGCTGTCCGGTATTACCGGTATCCCGGGGTTGACGTCATTGATCAATCCGCAGGTGCGAAAGAAATATCCTGAGACGTTTGAGGCGAAGGATACGAAATTCAAAGAACTGAAAGGACTGTTTGATTTGGCCGATGCGCGAATGAACGTAAAGGATCTGCGCATCGCGGCGGCTGACTATACAGTTCAAGGCAACGGTTGGGTCGATTTTGAAAAGCGAGTCAACTTCCAAGCGGTGCTGCTTCTTTCCCAGCAACTCTCGGCCGACTTGGGACGCTCGGCTCGTGAGGTCACTTACGCGTTCAATACGCAAAATCAGTTTGAACTACCTTTTTCCCTCACGGGGACTCTCCCTAAGGTGAAGCCGAGACCAGACGCCGGTTACTTAGGCAAGATGGTCCAGCGGGGTTTCATGCGCAAAGGGGCAGAGGAGCTTCAACAGAGGCTTTTCGGCAAAGAACGATCGGTGTCTCCTGCCGAGAACGCGCCTCAAGCGTCGCCTTCGGATCAGAAGAAAGAAAAGAAGAAGGGTGCTACTGAAGAACTTATCCGGAAGGGCCTCGACCAAATCTTCAGACGCTAGTTGACTATGCAAAAATAGCTGCGGTGGGCGACTACAATTGGTCAGCCCACGCGATTTGAAAAATTTAACGGGACTAGGCTGATCTACGAAACGCGCGCCGTCGGAGCTTTGGATCCCCGCTAAGACAAATTGGTGCCAGCCGCCGACAAGTCTGTCTCCGTTGGCACAAGCGATGAATCGCAGGCGGTAGTTAAGCCACCGTTTATCGGAACCTTTTTTGTCGACTGCGTCCGGCATATCGCTTGCTTATCGGTAGCCGGATGCAAGTAAACAAGGAGGTTTTCATGAACAGGACCTTATCTCTTGTGCTGTTCTTGTGTTTCATATCTGCATGCGCAACGATAACTGAAGACAACCAATCTCAAGTTATAGAGACGCAACCGCTCGCCGCTCCAACTGACGAAATCCAGCCCTTCGAATCCAACGCCGCTGCAGAGTCTGCGAGAAATGAATCCAATCAACTTGGCAGCACAGCTAAAAGATCTCTCAGCAAACAAGAAATCAAATCCCTACAGATCCAGCTCAAAGCGGCCGGTTTTGATCCGGGCGCTTCGGATGGGGTGTTAGGGGCGAAAACGGTATCGGCTTTGCGCCGATTGCAATCGGCATGCGTGAACCTGAAAGATATTCTGGAACGTTCAGCCGGCATGCAACCAGCGAAGCAGGGTGGCTCAGTTGATAGAACCCTTGGCCCGGATGAGATCCGGCTGATCCAAGTGCGACTCAAGGATGCTGGTTTCGATGTGGGCTCCATTGATGGGGTAATGGGTCACAAGACGAGATCGGCGCTAGGTCGCTTCCAATCGGGATGTACGGCAATCAAGGATGTACCAGCGAGCTTTGAGAATCCAGTTCAAAAGGTGGAAGGAATGCCAATGCCAGCGCCCGGCCTTGAAAAACAGAGTCAGCCCGCTCTATTCAGACCACTTCCAGCCACGGAGTCTGTCAAGGATGAGGCCAGCAAAGTCAGCGTCGCGGCAGATAAGGTTCCCGGCCGAGCCGAAGCCCGCCTGCTGCAAGAACAGTTAAAAGCGGCTGGTTTTGATCCAGGCCCGCTCGACGGAGTGTTAGGACCCAAAACCAAGTTCGCCCTTCAGCAATATCGCTCAGTCAATGGGCCGGCGACTTCGCGAAAGCTGTCATCGAGCATCGGGCTCAAATCCGATTACTGATTCTATTCGTCGTGCTTAGAGGCGCACCCTTTGGGGTGCGCCTCTAAGGTAAAGCATCCTTTCAGATCTAGTCTGCCAAAAGCTTCTTCTCAACATTCATATACAATTCTACGATTCAAGATTCGTTGGTTTGGATTGCGGTGTTAACCGTTTTGCTTAATGAGCGTCTAAACGGTCAATGGATTCTCAGGGAGCTCATGGAGGCTTCTATGAAGGATATAACGACCGCAATTTTGGCAATTTTTTTCGTCTTGCTATCGCTGGTGTCGCTGATTTCCGCAGATCCGATGCCGATGAGCAATGCGTGGGCGCCAGTTTACAGCGCGGGGAGCATCTCTGAGCTTGAACTGCGCTATGCGTTGAGACGATAGAGCGATATTGCTGGTAATTATCTGCCCGGGTTTAGATTCGGCGACTAGGTGCCGTTGAGAGCACCCTCTCTGTGATGACATTCTCTTGAGTAGATAGATGAGTAGACAGAATTGATCTCAGCGATTGCCGGCTGCCCGGGCTGCGTTGGTGAGCGCCGGGACAATTTCAAACAGATCCCCGACGACACCGATATGAGCCACCTGGAAGATCGGCGCGTTAGGATCCTTGTTAATGGCGATGATCCGTTTGGAATCTCTCATGCCGGTCAAATGCTGAATGGCGCCTGAGATGCCGCAGGCAACGTAGACTTTCGGTGCCACGCTCTTCCCGGAAGCGCCCACCTGACGTTCGCGGGGGAGCCATCCGACATCTACAACGGGTCGTGAGCAGGCCAGAATCCCGCCGAGAGCTTCGGCCAATTCCGCGATGAGCTGGATCTTTTCCTGGTTGCCGATTCCTCGTCCCACCGAAACGATGACATCGGCCTTGGCAATATCGACATCACCCCTGGGCTCTTCACTAATTCCTAGAACCTTACTGCGAGACGGAAAGTTCCCAACATCTACGGAGAGCAGCTCCACGCTAGCCCGTTGCGAAGGAATCTCGCTTGGCGACGTCGCGCCCTTCTGCAGCGCTATCACGGCATTTTCGTTTTCGTCCAAGGCAATTTGTGCATGCAGGGTACTGTCAAAAACCGGTCGTGTAACGGTCACCGCCCCGTCGCGAATCTCTACGTTCACGCAGTTGGTCAACGCATTGATTCCCAGCTTGCTTGCTATGGCGGGCGCTAACTCCATGCCGATGAGACTGTAGCCGATAAGCACCAAGCGCGGGTCCATCTGCCGCACGACTTCTGCAATGACATGTGCCTGCACCTCGGCGGCCGCCAGATTCAAAGCCGGATCGTCGACAACGACGATCCTGTCCATACCCGCGCCTTGGAGCGCTGCCACCACAGTCTCCAGTTGATGTCCTATGGCTGCGGCCACGAGCTTTCCTGACATGTGCTGCGCGAGTCTCTGACCGATGGCGAGTAACTGGGAGGTAATGGAATCGACTTTACCAGCGGCGTGTTCCACCAAGACGAGAACGTCGCGCGCCACTAGAGGCTCTCCCGAATCTTATTGAACAACGCTGCGGCTATTTCCTGAGCGTTGCCCTGCAGCAGCTCCACCTGGTGCGTCCGTTCGGGGGGAGAAACGGTAACAAAGCGGTAGCCCTTTGGAGTTAATTGTTCGGCCTGCAAGCCAAGATCCGCCATTGAAAAGGAACCGATAGGCTGCTGCCGCGCGCGAATCCTGCGCGCGGGCGGAACGAACGTGAGCGGTTGGATGCCCGTCTGTACGCAAAGGAGCGCAGGCAGCTGTAACTCCACGTCCGCATGCCGCCCGCCGCCCAGCTCTTTGCGCGCTTTGATAGTGTTAACGTTCCGAACTTCGACATCGACGACGGCGTAGGCAAAGGGCAAGCGGAGCAGGTTTGCCGCAACGATGCCTACCTGACCGCCGAGCGTGTCGCGTGCCTGAGTACCGGTTAGCACGAGATCAAAATCAAGTTTCTTCAACGCTGCCGCTAACACGGTACCTGCCACTTGTGGGTCTTGACAGTCGGAGTCGACGCGCACAGCTTTGTCGGCGCCTTTTGCCAATGCATAGTACAAAACATCCTGCGACTTGATGCTGCCCATGGAAATCACGGTCACATGGCCCCCATGGGCTTTTTTTAACACTAGCGCCTCTTCCAGGGCGTACTCATCGCATTCGTTGATCGCCAGCAGTTGTCCTTGGTACTGAAGCGACTTTCGGTCGGCGCTGATCTTGAGATCCGTGACCAAGCCCGGTACGGATTTACAGCAGACGACGATGTTCATCCGTGGTCCTGCTACCGGGTTGCTGCGTTGGTGCCGGCGATTCTTCCGGTCACTGCGCCACGCAAAAGGCCCGATCCGCTCGGATAATTGTAATAGAAAAAACCCGCGGTAAGCTCGCCAGCCGCGTAGAGCCCGGTGATCGGGCGGTCGGAGCGATTGAGCACCTGGCAGTCGGTATTGATCTTAAGTCCACCGTAAGTAAACGTCAGACCGCAGGTGGCGGCATAAGCAGTGAAGGGTGGGGTATCCAGCTTTTGCGCCCAATTGGTTTTGGCTGGATAGATGCCCTTGGTTGCCCTGCCGTCGCGGATGAGTTCGTTGAACTGACGATCCTCGACCACCGCGTTATTGAACTCTTCCACAGTTTTCTGCAGAGCGTCCGGGTTGATTTCCAGCATCTCAGCCAGTTCCTTGATCGAGTTAGCGATTACCGGAGTGGCGCCATCGTAGAGATAGCGGGCGACGGCCTCTTTCAGCTTTTCATCGAAGATTTGATACGCAATGCCGCCGGGCTGCTTGAGAATCTCGGCGCCGGTCTTGGCATAGGTGTAGGCGTGAAAGTCTTCGCCCTCGTCGATGAAACGCCTTCCCTCGCTGTTGACCATGATGCCGATAGTCCAGGCGTAGCGGTGGGTGCGGTAGCGGCGGTTGGCCGGATCGAGAAACCCGCCCTCGTAGTCGCCCGCGTCGGCGTCGATGGGTGTCGCGTGACCGCCGCTCCAGTGGCCGAAGGGTTGCGCGCCGATGTCCAGAGCCATCTGAATACCATCGCCGGTGTTGTACTTGGTGCCGCGCACTTTAGCGAGATCCCAGCCGCTGCCGAGAAACTGCGCGCGCAACGCTGGGTTTGCCGAAAATCCGCCAGAGCCTAGAACGAGTGCCTTACACTGGATCTCTGCGAAACCATCGGGAGTTTCCACCACCACACCAGTGACCCGGTTGCTGTCATTGGTCAGAATGCGCGAGGCCGCGGTTTCGAAACGTACGGCGATACCCTTGTTTTTGACGATTCCATGCCACATCTCGACAAGGCCCCCACCGCCGTCCTTGGAGTGGATAAAACTGCTGCCGTGGTGCCAGCGGAAGCGTCCTCCCTCGGGCTTGGATAAGTTGTAGAGAATTTCCCACTGGATGCCCATTTCACGCATCCACTTGACGGTAGGGTACGATTCGTTGACCAGCAACTCCGCAAGCTCCGGCACCGAGCGACCGCGCGTGACACGCATCAGGTCAGAGTAAAAGTCGTCTTTCGTATAAGGCGGCAGATCGATTTTTTCCCACTCGCTCTCGCTTACGTGGGGAAGCAGCGGCTTTTCATCAGCAATCCCGTTATGCACATGGCGAAACTGAGCGCCGTGACTGAACCACGTGTTGCCGCCTTTTTTCTTCTCCGGCGCCTTCTCCAGCACCAGGACTTTGGCCCCGGCGCTGTGCGCCGCAACGGCGGCGGCCTGTGCCGCGTTGCCGAACCCAACGACCACCACGTCATAATTCTCTGTCTTCATAAATCAGCCTCCAGGTTTTCTCAATAATCGTTTATAGGCCATATCACAGGGCTTTGCTGATGAAAACTATCGCGGCACTGAGTAGTGGTTCAGTTACAATCGTGATCTACTCTTCGAGTTAAAGAAGATTTCTCTTTTCCGCCAACCCTTTCCTTTTGCCTCAATGAAGCTCAGCGTCAACGGTTGATGATTGCAATTACCGATGATGGGCGGATCGCCCTCAGCGGTGTCGAAGGGCGTTGGCTAGGTTGTCAAACGCGCAGCACGGTTGATTGGCTATCCCGTATTCGTTGATTCCCGGAGCAGGTCGCACCCGCGAGGTGTCCACACGATGGAGGATCCATGTCGGTGAGCTTGACGGATCGCTCACGCAGACTTGTAAGAAAAACCAAAGCGAGATATCTCAGGTAAAGGCTTGAGCCAGGTAGGCAGGGACCTTGTTGCTTGGCGAGAGAAAGCGGGTTGAAAAAAGGGAACAATTGGAGGCCGAATCAGTTTCAGAAAGCTGCCGCGTCTAGCGGCATCGGAGGAGGTAAGCGATGGTTAAAACCCAAGGTGTCATTCACTTCAGTCTTCCAGCCACAGACTTAGAGCGAAGCGGGAAGTTCTATAGCGAGCTTCTAGGGATGAAAATCGTACAGAGAACTCCTCGCATGGTTTTCCTGAAGTGCGGCGAAGATTACTTGATCCTGGCAAAGGATACTCCGGTCAAGTACGACTCTCTGGAGCAAACCCCGGTGCATCATGCTTTCAAGGTTGCGGGGGAGGACTTTGAGCCTGCAGTGGAGTTTCTCAGACAAAACGGCGTCAAAATATTCCACGTTGAAGATCGCCGGGACGGTGTTTTTTGGGGCCGGCAGGCCTACTTTCTCGACCCTGACGGCAATAAGCTGGAGATCCATGATCCACAGGGGATGGGTGTTCAAAAATAGCGGTCGTTCTGCCGTCCAAGGAAGGAGAAAATGCTATGCAGTACCGACTGGAACACGTAGCGATTCACTGTCGAGATATTAACGAGTCGATAAAGTTCTATGAAAAGTTTTTTGGCGGCAGCCCTACGGCTATACGGAAGGGCGCAGCGGGGTACCGGTTCTGCTTTATGAAGATTGATGGTGCACCATCGATTCAACTCATGGAGTCGGCCGACAAAGTCGGTGTCCACCATTACGGTTTCGTGACCGACGATGTCGAGGAAATCAGTCAGGAATTCAAACAAAAGGGCGCTGAGATAATTCGCGAAAATCGCGATTCTTCGGGAAAGCTTATAACGATTTTTATCAAAGATCCCAACGCTTTAGAATTGGAAATTCGATCACCTCGTTAGCTTGATTCCGGTGGTTCTGTGGGGGGGGAGATGCCGCTGATTGGCTGACAACCTGGGGCGCTTACGCTCTGCCGGATCAAGGCTGTAGAGGATACTCCTCCTTGGTGGATCGCGAAAAACCGGTGAGGTAGCTTCTGCCCTGACTGTCTAGTTTCGCAAAAGACGTACAAATGAGCGCCGTAGTCGCCTTAGCTATCGAGATAACTCCTCCAACTCAGCGCGGCAAGTTGGTAGTGGTGGGGCTTGAGCCCTCTTTTTTCAGCCATTGCGTACAATGACTACATCATCGGGTGCGAAGGCAAGGATGACTTCTTGACCGCGTTGAAAGAGGTTTTTGGTTCTTGGATTGGTTTCGTATGTTCTAAGAACTCTATTTGGCAATTGAATTTCGTATTCCACAAAAGATCCTTGGTAAGCTGATGCCGCGACGTGCCCTGTGAATTGATTGGTGGCATTAGGGGCGCCGCCTGCGACTTGCAGTTGCATCGCTTCAGGGCGAACACTTAACAGAACTGGATATCCGGGCTGCGCCCGGATATCCAATTGGGATAAGGCGGCGCGGATAATCAGGTCATCGTCGGTCTGAACCTCTACGAGGCGTTCGTCCGTTTGCAATACCTTGCCGGTGAAAAGGTTGGCCTTGCCCACGAAAGCGGCAACAAACTCGTTGGCGGGCTGCTCGTAAATTTGCCGCGGGGTACCCTCCTGAATGACACGTCCCCCATTCATGACCGCGACTCGGGTGGAAAGCGCTAGAGCTTCTTCCTGATCATGGGTTACATAGATCGTCGTTAGGCCGAGGTCATGCTGGAGTTTGAGCAGCTCGAGGCGCATGTCGATGCGCAGCTTGGCGTCCAGGTTGCTCAGGGGTTCGTCAAGCAGCAGGAGCCCGGGTTGAATCACCAAGGTCCGGGCCAATGCCACACGCTGTTGTTGACCGCCGGATAGCTGTGAAGGTCGGCGATTTTCCGTTCCTCGGAGCCCGACCTGCTTCAGTGCTTCTCCGACTCTTTGGGTAATTTCACTCCGCGCCACCTTGCGTTCGCGCAGGCCAAAGGCGACATTTTCGTAAACGGTCATGTGGGGCCAGAGCGCGTAATTCTGGAACACGAGACCGACGTTTCGTTGCCAGGGAGGTATATGATTCATGGGCCGTCCGTCGAGATAGACCATACCTTCGTCAGGCAGCACAAAGCCGGCGATGATTCTAAGCAGGGTGGTTTTGCCGCAACCGCTGGGTCCGAGAAGGGTAAAAAAGTCACCCCGTGCTATGTGGAGGTTAACGTCGCGCACAACCCAGTGCTTGCCGTAGGATTTCCCGATGCCGTCGACTCTCACTTCCGCGGGCTGCATGGTCAAATTCGGAAGGCGTTGCCTGCCCGGCCGCCAAAAATTCTGTGCGTTAAATAAGTACCGAGGGACACCAGCAGTATCGCAACCACACCCAGGGCTGCCCCAGCGCCGCGTCCTAGTGGGCTCTGCATATAGATGTAGATGCCGTAGGAGATGGGTCCTAACTCGATGCGCGGCACGAGCATTATTGTGGAGGCAAGCTCCACGCATGAAGTGACGAACCCAATGAGCCCGCCCGCTACCAGCCCGCTTGTGATCAGCGGGAGCGTAATCTTGGCAAATGTCTTCAGACGATTGGCGCCCAGGCTTTGCGCCGATTCTTCGAGGCTTATATGCACTTGCTGAAGCGCCGCGTAAGAGGCGCGAACCGTATAGGGCAGCCGCCGCATAGTGTAGGCGATCACCAAAATGACCCAGGAAGAGGTCAGCGGCGCGCCAAGGCCGGGAAAATCCCACCCATGAAAGACCCGGAGGTAGCCGACGGCCAGCACGACTCCGGGAATAGCTAGCGGCAAGGTAGCGATGGCGTCTAGCAAGTTCCTAAACGGCAAGCGGCTGCGCAGCAGCAAAAAGGCGATGGCCGCGCCGAGAATAATATCCAGACCGGCGGCTAACAACGAGTAAAGTAGAGTGTTCTGGATGAAATGAGGTGCTCTGAAGAGAATCTCCGCAAAATGGCCCAACGTAAAAGCCGAAGGGAGCAGGGTAAAACTCCACACTTTAGAAAACGACAGCAGAAGAATCCCGATATGTGGCAACAGGCTGATCGCGAGTATGGCGCCGCAAAGAAGCCATACCAGAAATAACTTCTTGCCCTGAAGCCGCCTTGTTACCGGAGCGGATTGTTGTACCGTCGCATACTCGGTGAGACCGAGGTACTTGCGGGCGGCGAACAGGGAAAGGAGCGATAGGACCACGAGAACGACGCAAACCACGTAGCCGTCCACGTCGTCCATCCCTACGGTTGTGATACGTAGGTACGCTTGTGGCGCCAGGAGATTTTTGTAGTTTAACATCAACGGTGTTCCCAGGTCGTCGATGGCGCGGATGAAAGTCAACAACGAACCGGCAACAAAGCCGGGAAGCATCAGCGGCAGAGTAATGCGGCGAAACAACCGGAATCCGTGGCAGCCCATATTTTGTGCCATCTCTTCCATGGACGGATCGATGCTAGAGAGCGAGACCACGGTATTGAGTAATATAAAAGGAAAAAAATGTAAGGTTTGTACGAGCACCACACCCGTCAGGCCTTCCATAAAGGGAAGGGTCATGTCGAACCAGCGCATTAATAGCAGATTCACCATCCCGCTTCGGCCCAGGATCAATTGCAGTGCAACGGCCCCGACGAATGGCGGAATGACCAGTGGAAGGGTCGCCGCGGTTTGAAGTAACAGTTTGCCGCGAAACTCATAACGCGCGATTATGTAGGCGAGCGGCAGAGATAGAAGAGCGCTGAAGACGACGACCAGGAGGCCGCTCACAAGTGTGTTCCAGAGGGCTTCACGAAAAAGCGGGCGGCGAAAAAAATTCGCAAAGTGTATCAGAGTTAGATTGCCGGCATCGTCCGATAGGGCAATCCAGAGCACGCGCATTACTGGATAAAGGATAAAGACGATTAAAATCGCAAAGAGGAGCGCCATGACTCCGGCTTGACGCCAGTCGATTCCCGCTCTGGTTCGAAGCGGTATGGCCACCGGGAAGCTTGCCATGCCTGTGTTGGTTGGATGTAAGTGGGCGACAACGGTTATAAGCGCGCCGCGTCCCGGTGTTTAGCGTGCCATGGCTGCGGCCCTATTGGCTTGCTCTTTCGCTTTGTCGTAATTGCTCCTGGCGAAGGTTTCCCACTCCGTCTCGAGTTGCGCCTTTAAACCGGATTTTGATTTAAACGCACCGGTGACTTCTTTGTCGCTAGCGCGCTTGTCGTTAATCGGCGCCTGGGAAGCCAATTTTTTGGCCTCGGCTAGTAGTGTCTTGGCTTGTGCCGTATTGGCACTCTTATTCTTGGTTAAGGCTTCTTCAGCTTTGTAGATGCTGCCCCAGGCGTCTCGTAGCTCGCGGTGCCGGAAGGTAATGATATGATCGTAGAGCGAATTTACGACGTCGCGCCGTCCCGAAGACAGCTCGTCATTAAAGTTCACTCCACCCATCTTGCTCTTGAACGGGTTAGGATAATCCTTCGGAGCTTTAGCGTACAAATCGGGAATTACCGGAAGCCGGGCGATCTCCGGTGAAAAGAGCACCAGTTGTCCGGCCTCGCTGAGTAAATAGTTTACGAATGCTAGGGCATTGTCGGGATTCGGTCCGCCTTTAACGATCCCGACACTTGCAGGGACGACCGAAGTCAGTGCGGGGTATACGAACTCCACCGGTTGTCCGCTGGCAATGGCCGACAGACCAAAGAAGTCGATGACTACGCCAATGCCGTACTGGGCGCTGATCACCGCCTCCGGCACGCCGAAGCTCCGTTCCGTGATTGTCCCCATGTTGCCCCCCGAGTTAAGCAGCAAACCCCAACCTTTTTCCCATCCGTAGGCCTGAAGAATGGTTTCAACTGTCAAGTGGGTCGTGCCGCTTCGTGACGGAGCGCTGATGACGAGATGGCCGTGATATCTGGGATTCGTCAAATCAGTCCACTCCTTCGGCGCCGGCAGCTTATGTGCCCGGAGATAGTTCTTGTTCCACATCAAGCCGTAACCGCTGATAGCGAAGCCAAAATACTTGCCGTCGGGATCGTGAATTGGAAAATTGCCGATCTTTGCCGGGATGCGGGCCATGATTTCTTTGGGCGGGGTGTGCTTTTCAAGTAATCCTTCCGACTCGAGGGTTTGAAACGCATCCGGGGCGCTCACCCAAAAGATATCCGCTTCCGGTTTGGCTTTGGTCTCGCGCAGATAGGTGACACCGGCATTGGTTTGCTTGCTGTTGATGACGACGCTGATGCCCGGATGTTTCGCTTCGAACGTTTTCTTATAAGTTTCAAACAGTTCCTTAGGGAACGAGGTGACGATGACGACCTCCTTTGCCACCGCCGAACCAGCAATACAATAAAGGAAGAAGCCAATTAACCAGAAGCTGAGACCTTTCATAAACCCTCCCGTTTCTTGAGCAGAAAACAAACATGCAGCGGCAGTAACTCACCATGAAGGTTAGGTTCTGTCAAGGGAGAAACAGAACGATCACTTGTCACGACCATGCTGCCTCCCGTTGTAGTTCTTTTTGAGGCTAGTGTCAGGCGCCCCTTTTTGATAACGTCCCTTCGACGCGCGATTATCTTCTTATGATTGATCTCCGAGCTGGCTCAGCGGTTCGTTTAGGAGGTTGTGTTTATGAAGCATCGTCTCTACCCGGCCGTCTTCCTTCTCGCTATCGTCTTCCTGCCTTTCGCAGCAATGGCCGCAGATAAGCTTGTCGGCATTCACTCGGCTCGGACGATGTCCCAATCGATGCCGTGGATCGCGGAAGAGGTCGGGCTATTCAAGAAATATGATCTGGACTTTCAACTCGTTTTTATCTCTTCTGCGGCGATGGTAACAGCCGCCATGCTTAGCGGCGACGGTGAGGTGGCCATTACCGGCGGGGAATCGATCACGCGCGCGTTCACCCAAGGTGTCACTGAGTTGATTTTTATAGCGAGCGCAAAGAACACCCTCACCCACAGTATCCTGGGAAGGCCCGAAATCAAAAGTCCCGAAGGTCTCAAGGGCAAAAAACTGGGTTTGACTCGGCTCGGGAGCAATTCCCATTACTTTGTGATTCAGGTCTTACGAAAATACGGCATGGGACCGACCGATTTGAACTTTATTCAAACCGGCGGCCAGGTCGAAAATCTTGCGGCACTGCTGAGCGGCGGGGTGGATGCCGCTACCATGACAGGACCGTCCGGGGGCGGCAAGGCTATCGCCCAGGGTTTCCGCCATATCGTATATGGGCCGGACCTGCACATTCCTTTTGCCGCAGCGACGCTTGTGAGCCGCCGTTCCTCGATCCACACGCGTGGACCGGTCATCGAAAAGTTTGTGCGGGTTATGGCGGAGGCGGTGAGGATCATGTTCACGGATAAGGAATTGACGTACAAAGTATTGGCCAAACAGTTGCGCATAAGCGATCGAAAAGTGTTGGACGCCGCCTACGGCGAGGAAATTAAGGTGATGGAACCGAGGCTGGAGTTCAAGATGGAAGCCTTTCAAGCGATCCTTGATGAAACGGCAAAAGTCGACCCACGAGCAAAAAAAATCAGGCCGCAGGATCTTATGGACCGGCGCTACCTTGACGGCCTGGAGAAAAGCGGTTTCTTTGACAAACTCTGGGCAGGAAAATAAACCCGCTCTGAAAATGAGTGCGAATCCATGGATCAAGCTTGCCGGAGCGCGTTGCTGCTCTGGAGCTGTGCTCCAAGAGATTTCCATCAGCTCGATGATCGCTTTCTCATTCTGTCGCAGATCCAAGCACAAGTCATAACACGACCGCGTGAGTAAACCGATCTTTCTGCAACCGAGGCCTTTGAGTGATGAGGACATTAGCCTCGGGTGAACGGGTTATGGAAAGAGGTTGAACTCGTTCCGAGACAATCGCCGATTGCTTCTTACGGTAATGGTAACAGCGATGATCGACCGGCGCTGCGCCGGCCATCGTCATCCTGCGATAGCCAAGCTCATATTGACCTGAAATTAAATAAGCCGTCGGCTGATTTACGTGTTTTATTTACGCATTACCAGGACATGACGGTGTGGAAAATCTTTGATGAGTAAATCCGGGGTACACCCTGCCTGTTAGTCGGGCACCAGGTTGGACTAATCTCCGCCATTCGATTGACGAATGATAATTGTACCCAACGTGCATTCATAGACGAAATCCGCCTCGGCGAGTTTTCTACGGTTCTGTTCTCTGACCTGGCGTAGACGCTTCTGGAACCAAGTGCCCTTGGGCCAGCCCACCCCATTCGGTTCCATGTTAAACCCATCTTCTTGTTGATAAACCCCCTGTTTCAGCTTGGCTTCGTCAAAGAGAATTCGAAAGCTCATGGCATCTCCTGGAGCGAACTGCTGCGGGCTTGGGAATTAAGGTGTGAAACAAACCAATCGCTTAGCGCTTGCACAAACATCTTCCGTCAACCGTGCTCATTCGAGAGGTCGAGGCAGATTGGCGTTTTCTTCGTTGACATCCTCGCATATAGTAGACGGTTAGCACGTGTGTCAAGGGATTTCGTTGTGAGATTGTTCTAATGGGAGATATCAGTCGGTTGTGTGCTCATACACCGCCTGAAAATCTTGGCTGTGTCCTTCTTTTAATGTATCTGACTAGGGTTCGAGAGGCGTTCACCAAACGTTATAAGACGAAGGGGGTGGGGAGGGGCGACGATCGAACCAAGAGGCGAAATTGTGAAGGCCATCCCGGCGAGTCTTTATCACTTTCTGATTCTGCTCGTCGTTGTTGCCTCGCCGGTTGCTCGACCACAGAAGTGATGGTTAGCAAGTGCAGCAATCCCGAGATCGTCTTCTGTAGGTAGGATCATGGTAGGGGCCGGCGGCGGATAAATCAGCGTCCGATACAACTTGGAGGACGAGTTTGTCACCCAACTCACAGCATCAGGCATCGATTCTACCGACTTACCCGTATGTTCCGGAGGATGAAGTAATCCAGGCAGCTGACCTCAAACTAGCTAG
>DAIRFP010000339.1:0-4531 GCA_036794995.1 Thermodesulfobacteriota bacterium
CCGACGTTGGTCGGCACGATATCCATCGGCAGCCATTCCACCGGCGCGCCTTTGGCGATGGCGTTCAGGGTGTGGTTGCGAAAGATGGCGGGAGAGGCGAGGATTTCACCCGACGCGATCAGATCCAGGAGGGCCGGCGGAATGATCGTGTGCAGGGCGATCTCTTGCACCTTGAGCTTTTTGACCAGCTCTAGGCCTCTGGTTCTCATGATTGCGCCGATAACTTTGTAGGTCGGATCGCTAATCGACACTCCCATTCGGCCTTTTAGCTCAGGATGCAGCAGTCCTTCGTAGTTTTTTGGCACGGCATTCTTAGCAAGCAGTTTCGTATTGTAAGCAAAGCCAATGTAGGATTCGCGGGCGATGGCCCAGAAGTATAGGCCGCGCTCGCTTTTTTCTTTGGCGTCCTCAGGATAGGAAGCAAAATAGGGGGAATGATAGGGGCGCAACAGAAAAGCGTCGCGCATGAACATCAGATTGCCTTCGGTGGTTTCCACGGTGTCGGCGACGTATCGTTTGGCCTTAGACTCCTCCATCATTCGCACCGTGATGTCTGAACCCGAGACGCGGTAGGCTTCGACTTTGAGTCCAGGATATTTGGCTTCAAAGGCCTTGACCATGGCTTTGTAAGAATCGCCGGCCAGGGAGGTGTACCAAGTGACTTTGCCTTCGCCTTTAGCCCCGGCGTAAAGCACCTGTTCGCGATCCTTGCCGCTGTAGGTAACCAGCTCGGCAATGGTCATTGGCTTGCGGCTCTGCAGCCATGCCTCGGAGGGCAGCAGGAACAGCAAAAAAAACCCGAGACCCGAAATCGTCATCTTTTTACCAATTCTTGAAACGACTCGATGATTCATTTTTGGACCATCTCCTTGACTAGCTTTTCCCACTTGACGCTGTCTTTTTCAAATTGCTCCAGCGATCTACCGAAACCCGGATACCAGCGCTTGAATGGCAATTCCAGCGACGGATGGCCATATTGGTATTTTTCCAGTACCTTCCGCGCTTCCGGGCCGAGGAGGAAGTCGACGAAAAGAGCCGCCGCATGTGGGTGCGGCGGTTGGGCGGCAAGGCCGACACAACCGCTGTTTGTCGGAACCAGTTCCATGGGCACCCATCCCACCGAAGACCCGCGTTGCGCCGAGACCGTGGCATGATTGCGGTAGATGTGAAAGGAAGCGCCTAGCTCGCCGGAAGCCATCAGGTCGACGAGGGCGGCGCTGCTCACGGTGTAAGTGCGAATTTCCTGGACCCGCAGTTTTTTTACGAATGTCTCGTCTTTGATCTTAAGCATCGCACCGATCATGCGCGCGGAGCTTTCGTTGAGCGTGGTGCCCATTTTCCCTTTGAGTTGTGGATGGAGTAAGCCGTCGAATCCTTTAGGCACCGCCCCTGCAGGGATCTGGTCTTTGTTGTAACCGAAGCCCATGTACGACTCACGAAAGATAGTCCAAGCGGTGAGATCCTTGTCGGCTTTTTCCTTGGCTTCGGTTGGGTAGCCGGCGAGAACGGGTGAATTGTAGGGGCGGGTGAGATTATCTGCCCGCGATACCATCATGAAATCGTAAGTCGTTTCCAGGGCGTCAAAAGTCGGCCGGCGGGCTCTGGTTTCTTCTGACATGCGCACGACCAGTTCGCTGCCCCCGGCGCGGTAAGATTCCACGCGAAGGCCGGGATATTTCGTTTCAAAGGCGCGCGCCAAGGCTTTGTAGGAATCCCCCGCGAGGGAGGTGTACCAGGTGACCGTGCCTTCGGATTTTGCTCCGGCGTAGAGCAACTGCTCGCGGTCGGCGCCCATGTAAGTCGCAAGTTCGGCAACCGTCGCGGGCTTGCGCTGTTGAGCCCAGGCGTCAGAAGAAACCAGCAAAAAGAGCGAAAGTATCCGGACGATTTGTCTCATGGCGAAATCCTCAAAGTTAGTAGCTACCGCCCCGATACCACGGCGAAACAAACAGTGTCAACGGCGCTGCGCGACACGCCGTCCGCCGGCGAAACAGACGTAATTTTGCTCGGCGCCGGTTTGCAAATATCACCTGAGCTCCGTTCACTTCATCAATTCTTCACGGTCGATTCTCCGATTCGTCACCTATGGTTAAACTTCGCCAAGTAGTATTGGGCAACGTGCGGCGATACGTTTTTCCAAGGGCTTCGCCCAGCGAGTACCCCCCGTTTAGGGATAGAAAAAGACACCCATTTGGGGGATTGACGAAGGATCTTCAATGCTGGTATTGCGGCGTTGGGTGAGGACTCGGATGCTGAGGAGGAAAACGGACTTCCAATTTTGAAGCACTAATAGGAGGTGCCCTGTGAAGCGATTACGAACTCTTGTGATAGTGATGGCCGGCCTTTTAGCGACAGCTACCTTGGCTCGCGCCGAGATCTTTCAGGCCACGCTGACGGGCTACGAGGAGGTGCCGGTGGTATCGAGTGCCGGCACAGGGCTTTTTTATGCGTCCACTGACACCGGGGACTCGATCTTCTATTCCCTGTGGTACACCAAGATGCAGGGTACGGTGACGCAGGCCCACATCCACATCGCCCAGCCTGCCGTGAATGGCAGCATCGTCATCTGGCTTTGCCAGACGCCCGCCAATATTGATCCTACCGGCAGTTCTCCTCAGTGCCCCGCTCAAGAGGGAACTGTGAGTGGGACCATCACGGCTGCGAACGTCATAGCCGGGTCTCAAGCAGCGCAGCAACTTTCGGCGGGTGATATTAAAGCGGCCCTCACTGCCATCCGGGCCGGAGCCGCCTATGCTAACGTGCATACGAGCCTGTCGACGGGCGGCGAAATACGCGGCCAGGTCCGGGTCATCAGCAAATAGTATCTTCGCAGCGCCTCAGTCACGGCAACGAAGGCGAGACCGTACATCATCGGAGTCCAAGATTGCGTGCTTGTTCTACGACGATGTCTGATAGCGTTTAATCTCTGCGGGTCAATTCCCCGTCACCCCCGAATGTTTTAATCGGGGGTCTAGTCCGAAATTCGCCTGGATTCCCGCTAAATGCATGCGGGAATGACGTCCGAGGTGCTTTTGCTACCCCGCTACTTGCGGCGGGGTAGTTCATTTCACTCCCACCGAAGTCTTTCCAGCTTCACCTGTTCGCCTGGTCGATGTACTGCCGGAGAAAAGCGATAATTTCAGGCGACGTTTGTGATGCTCGTTTGAAAAGTAGCTCGCCGGACTGACCGACTTCAAAGCGCGGCTGAAAGCGCATGGTCCTAACCGCGTCGGCTAAGAATTCTTCATCCCTCGCCAGCGACTCGAAGGCCTGTCTCATGATCGTGATCGTTTCGGGCGGCACTTTCGGTGGCATCAATACCATTCGGGTCATATTCGTGCTCGACATGTTGGCGGCTTTAAGGGCCTCATATTTGATTCCCGAAGGCGGTTTGCCGAAGATTTCTCTGTAGTAATAGCTGAAGGGCTGAAGCTCGGGCACGTCCCGGCTCACTAGAACTTCGCCACCCGGCGTGACCAAATCCGTGTAGTAGAGCGGCGTTACCATTCCGGTTTGGACCATCTGCGGTTCCACCGCCGCGCGGTAACTGGGTAGCGTTTCGTCGTGGTATTGGGCTTCGTTGCGCTGCACCGCAAGCCGCGCCGTTGAGCTCGAGTTGTAGCCGGTTACATAATCGTACTTCAGTCCAAGCAAGTCGAAGGACAACCGAAAGCGTACGTCTTTGGAGCTGCTGATACCAAGCCCGGCCGCTCTAAAACGCTCCGCCTTGACGAAGTCCACGGGTTTCTTGATTCCCGGTCCAACATCGGAACGGATATACGAGACCGTGACGCCTTGGACCCCCGTAACGAATCCAAACTTACCGATATCGACCCGCAGAGCCGGATCCTTAATCTGGTGCTGAAACAGGCTTCCCGTAAAATAGGCCACGGTGAGCCCGTCTGGCTTTGACACTTCCCCGATGTAATTGACCGCCGTCAGACCTCCACCCCCACCCATGGCTTGAACCACCACAGCGGGTTGACCGGGAATGTGTTTGCTCAGGTGCTTAGCGAAAATTCTGCTTTCAATATCGGTGGGTCCTCCGGCGGCGAAGTTGATGATGAAAGTCAAGGTCTTTCCCTGATAGAAGGGTGGCCGGTCCGCCGCAAGACTTTGTGCCGCTGCGGCGGTGAGAAAGGTGAAGCCGACAATCGAAACTAACAGTCGCAAGTTATTTCGTCTCATTGAACTCTCCTTTCGGCGATCGATCGTCACCTTCCGAGAACCCGGCGAAACTCCCACCCGTTCTAGTGAATGTCGAACAATCTTTTGTAAACTCACTTGTGGAAGATCCGCGCTCCTATAACTCTATGCTGTCTGGTGAATAAGCCACCCGCGTTCTTCATACTTCAAACGGTATCTACTTGTCCATCTCCATTGTTGGTTTCCTGCTGATGATTAGGGGTCGATTGATGCTCGCGGAATAATCCTCAAACGAGATCGACCTGGCGCCCTATATCGGCGCCGATCTTTTCGGTCATGGAGCGGGATGCCAAACGGATGCGCGGAGAACGACCGTTCTTGTTTA
>DAIRFP010000340.1:0-4471 GCA_036794995.1 Thermodesulfobacteriota bacterium
GCGGTGGTCTTTTTCGTCTCCGTCCGATGGGGACAAACGAACAGCGTGTATCAGCGCCTCTTTGAACGGCTTAGCTGGATCGAGAACCGAGTTACCTCACTTGGAGAAAAGCCGATAACCCAGCTAAAGAAGCTCGAAGCCGGCATCGTCCTGTTCGGTCACAACTGGAACGACGAACAGGTTTTGAAGACTCAGAAACAGAACTTCGAATGGTTCGGCTGGAAAGCGCCCGAGGCGCTTAGCTTCAACTGGCAATACACCCAAGATGCGAATGAGGAATCTCCCGAGTCCTACAGCGATGCGGTAGCGGAATTCGGAGTGCTGCTGCAGCTGGCAATCCCACGCTAATCCGCCCGTTGGCTCCTCGGGAGAGCAGCTCAGGGTTAGGCTTGAATAAGGATTCTGCTGAAAAACCCAGTTGTCATTTTGAAAGTTTTGTATGGAAGTGAGCGATGATCAGGCTTTCTATTCTAGTCGCTCCTCGAATAACTCAGCACAATCCGCCTGGATCTAAGTGACCCGTGTGAGGGGAGAAAGATCAAACCAGTAAAAGAGAGGAGAGCAATGCCTTCAGAAACAAGCACCGGAAATGAGTGGTCGGGCGCTGTCGCGCAGGCCGATCTTGTGCAGTATCAACCGGGCGCTGTGGTGAGCCGCACCCTGGTCAAAAAACCTACCGGGACAGTGACGGCGTTCGCCTTCGATGCCGGCGAGGGACTAAGCGAGCACACAGCGCCCTTTGATGCGTTGGTGCTGATGGTCGATGGGGAAGCGGAGATTACCATCTCGGGCGTGACGCACACAGTCAAAGCGGCAGACATTCTTATGCTTCCGGCTCATCAACCCCACGCGGTTAAAGCAGTCAGGAAATTCAAAATGATCCTCGTCATGATTAGAGCGTAAATGTCAGGGGCGCGCACGTGCATGGCGCGGGGGGACGATGTTGATTAGCTGGACAAAGTGTTTCGACGCTAACGAGCGCGCAGAATGTTTTGCCAAGAGAGGCGCCAAACCAAGAGCCGGGTGTTAGTTAGATAAGAGCTTCCAATCCCTTACGGTCGAGGAGGTCGAGAAGCTTCAGAGACGGCCCGCTTGGCTGCTTGGCGCCGATCTCCCATTGACGCACGGTTGAAAGACTCGTGTTTAAAACCGTCGCCAGTACCGCTTGACTGATACGGTGCCGTTGGCGCAAAGCGCGAATCTTCTTACGCGAGTAGCGCGGTATCGGGGCGAGACAGAGCGCGTCGTACTCGCGCATTCGACGTTTGCTAATGAATCCGGCCGAATGGAGATCGGCGGCCGTCCCATGCACAGCCTCTAAGATTCGACTTTTCTCTTGTGTTTTAGTTTTCATGGCATTCTGGGAAGACCGTCATGGGCGGCGAGAGAAAAGAAGATTGTTTCCCGCCTAGTGCTTTAGGCCATAGAATCTCGCCGCGTTACTGTAGAGGGTGGCCTCCTTGGCCGCCGCACTTATTTCTTCGTTCTCCTGCAGCTCACGAATTTCCTTCTGAACCGTATGCCTGTTCACTTCGTGAGGAAAGTCCGAGGAAAATACGAAGGCTTGTTCGCCTGCCACCTTGATCGCGTAAGGAAGTTCCGGTTCGCCGCCTTCTATGCCCACCACCACCCGACCATCCCGAACGAGCCCACGGACGTAATCAGCGACCGTTTGACCTTGCGGCAGTTGTAGCAACTCGCCTCGGGGGTTCATGGGAGTACCCGCCTCAAAAGAGCGGGAAAGCCGCGCGAGAGCCATCAGAAACCACAGCGGGCCGCCTTCGAGGTAGGCCACCCGCAGGCCGGGGTAGCGACCGAACAAGTTGTTCAGCAACATCTCGGTTAGTGCGATCGCAAGCGACATCGGATGTCCAATGGCGTTGGCGCCGGTGGAAACGTTCATCGTGTCCATCCCCAAATCCCAATGGCCACCGCCGTGAACGACGACGGGACAGCCCAAGCGTGCCGCTTCCGCGTAAACCGGCCAGTAGGATTTCGCGCCTAGATTTACTTGGACTGCGGTGGCGGGGAACAAGACTCCGGAAAAACCCAACTTCGTATAAGCGCGGTTCAACTCCTCCACTGCCGCTTCGGTATCGTGCATGGGCACCAGAGCGATCCCCTTGAAACGGGAATCCCGTTGTAAATAGGCTTCGGCGAGCCAGTCGTTGTAGGCCCGCGCAGCGCCAAAGGCGTAGTCCCGGTCGACGATACGACCGATGCGCTGACCGTGGGTAGGAAAAAGAACGGTAGACTCGAACCCGGTCTGATCGAGGAATTCCAGCCACCCTTCGGGCCCCGGATTGTGAAACTGACCGTCGGTGCCGGCGCCGAATGAGCCGGGCGGGGTTTGGGTGAGCGAATACTGCATGTGGCTATTGCCGGGGAATAAGCCGTTTCTGAACGTAATTCGACCCGTTTCGACGCTATAAGGAAAATGCCGAGCGATGGCTTGGTTGTCCTCGAAAACATGGCCGTCAGCGTCAATAATCTTCACCTGATTCTTCACGGTGTCCTCCTTGCAGCAGCGTTTTGGGTTTCAACCCCTAGCAATATTTTTCAGTTACTTTTATACCGCGCCTGTCCCAAGCACAACGTTTGCCGTCCGAACGTTTCAGCTCCCGATGGATCACTGTGCCTGAGCGGCGTTGTACAGCCGATCGATGAAGCCACTGTCGTCGAGCTTCCGTAAGATCCGATCGTCCACAAGCTCGTCGACCTTCGTGTTCTCCACTTTCGGGTTTCGGAGTTTCATAAGTCTTTGAATATTGCGCAGTCCCTCCAACGAAGGGTAGGGTTTGCGGTCCAGGCCCAATGCCATATCCTTGAAGCCTTCTTCGGCTTCGCTGGCGCTTACCCGCAGTCGCCGCTGAAGGAGTTGCAGTGTCGCGGCTTTGTTGGCGGGTGCGCTTACGAACGCGAGCCCCTCCAGCAGAGCCCTCATAAAATTTTCGGTCACCTGAGAATGTTTCTGAATGTAAGAATTGCGCGCGACGACGCCCAAACTCGCGATCGGAATGTTGAACTTGCTCAACTCCGCTAAAATGGGAAAACCCTTGTCGTGAAGCCGCCGGCTGAAAACCATATCGATGACGGCGGCATCGACTCTTCCGTCCTCAAGCGCCTGAGTGAGCAGAGCCGCGTCACCGATAACCAGGAAACGAATGTCATCCCGATTGACGTCAAGCCCGACGCGCTCCAAACCCAAAATGGCGCTCATCCACAAGGTCCCGCCGATGGCGGCCGTGCCGAAACGCTTGCCGCGCAACTCGTCGGTGCTCTTCATGCCGGGACGCCCCACCAGATCAAGCGTTACCCGGTTCGTTAAAACGGCGAGAATCTTCAAATCCAATCCAGCGACAGCCGCGCCCAGAACCGCCGTTCCGCCGGTGAGACCAACGTGCATATCACCGGAACTCAACGCTGCCAAAAGAGTCGGCGCTCCGCGCACAAAAACCAACTCGGCATCGATACCGTTTCTGGTGAAAAATCCTCGCTCCTGGGCGGCCCAAAGTGGTGCCACCCTGGGGCTCATGGCCGCATATGCTATCACGAGCTTGGCGGGTGCCGAGGCCGCATAGGCGGGCGGACTGGTTGTGAGAATCACTGCCGCCGCCAACACTACCACTTCGTAGCGAGTCATCAGCATATTCCTTCGGTTCCGCTTCGGGGTTCTTTGCTATAGGCGTCGACCGTTCTTGAGCGGTGCATCCGTGCGATACAAGATCTTGCAAGCGCGCCGCGCTTACAACCTCCCGATATCGATGTTCGATAGGCTCCCCTGTAACTCGCCGGGCTATTCCAAGTCAACCCTTCCCAGGGGATCGGACCAAGACAACTTCTTGATTTGATAATGTAAGATAGCATGAAGACATCCTTTAGAATGTTTAGAGATGCTTTTCGGCGCCGAAAAGCATTCTCTAAGGACACCAATGCCGCGAGTTAAAAAATACTCGAGCCGGTTCAAATCGTTCAAGCCGTTCAACCGCTATCCTTCGACCTCGCTTCGCGACGCTCAGGACAAGCGCTCCGTTCCGGACGTTTAGATAGTTAAACCGCCGGGACATAGCGTGGTCCGACCCCGCGACAAACCCAAGCGAAAAAGCTGTGTTTAAGAATTGGCCACTGTCGAACGCTAGAGATCGGTCGTGTGGTATTGCACTTTTTCTAATTGCAGCGCGAGCCCTTCGATTTGCTCCTGCCAATAGTGCTCGGTACCGAAGGCAGGAAACGCCAGTTTGAAAGCGCTGTCTTCCCAGCGGCGCGCGATCCACGCGGAAAAGTGAATCATGCGAAGCGCCCGCAACGGCTCGATGAGCTGCATCGTCGTCACGTCGAAAGTTCTGATTTGTTCGTAGGCATCGAGCAAGATACGCCTTTGCTCTTTCCCGTAGTCGTCGTCGCCGCCCGTGAGCATCCAGATGTCTTGAACAGGAGGCGCGTAGAGCATGTCGTCGAAATCGATGAAGTA
>DAIRFP010000341.1:0-4470 GCA_036794995.1 Thermodesulfobacteriota bacterium
TCGAGCCTACGCAAGCTGATGGGGGAAAACGCCGCGCGGCTGTACAGTATCTAGATCTGAAAATCGGAAAATCGGGGGGCAAAGAGAAACTGGGTTAACTCGTGCTCTTCGCTTTCTAATTTTTCCTTCTCCTCACGCAAATCTCCCCTGGCCCCTCTTTTTCAAAGAGGGGTAGAATGCTGGGGCCATGGAATTGCGAACTGCGTGTGGAAAGTCCCCCTTTTGAAAAGGGGGATTAAGGGGGATTTTGACTGCTCTGTCAGATTTAGAATTGCAGCCTGGAGGCACTTAGATGAAAAAGGGTATTTTCTGCCTGTTGCTCTTTGTCCCAATGATTCTCGTTTTGACCGAGAGCCACGCTCAAGACAAGTCTCTCAAGAAAATCCGCTGGGGGGTAACTTCGCTCTCGGCTTCACAATGGATACCGTGGATCGCCAAGGAGGCAAAAATTTATGAAAAGCACGGACTGGACACCGAGCTGATTCTGCTGCGGGGCTCGGGGCAATCTTCGCAAGCGATTATCGGGGGAAGTATTTTCGCCGCGCCGGTTACTCTGGCGACGGTGATCAACGCCGACCTGAGCGGCGCGGACCTCGTAACCGTGGCCCATACCGTTCCCGGTGTTCAGAGCAAGTTGCTGGTCAAGCCGGAGATTAAGAGGCCGGAAGATCTTCGAGGGAAGAAGCTAGCCATCTCCACTTTCGGCTCCCTGGGAGACTTCCTTAACCGTCACATCATAAAAAAATATGGCATGGAACCAGGTCGGGATGTCATCCTGATTACCATCGGCAACACGCCGGAACGGATTCAGGCTCTGGCGTCGGGGGGCGTCGATGCCGCAGATCTCAACTATCCTGCGGACGCGCAGGCGGAACGACTGGGCTTCAAGGTATTGTGGGATGCAAAACAGGAAGTGAGCTATCCCTCTATGTCGGTGGTGACGCGACGGAAATCCGTTCTCGAAGACCGCGACACCGTGATGCGCATGGTGAAGGCCCATGTGGAGGCCATTCACTATTTGAAGGCCAACAAGGAATTCAGCCTAAAGGTCCTCAGCAAATACCTCAAAACCAACGATCGGGAACTGCTCGAAGGTTCTTATGAGATCTATCGGAATGACTTTATTTCCGTCCCGTACCCGATTACTCAGGGCCTGCAGGCGACTTACGAATATGTCGCCATCCAGAGGCCGGAAGTATGGAAACATAAACCCGAAGTCTTTATGGATGCAAGTTTCATCGCGGAGCTGGAAAAGACTGGCTTTATCGCGCGCCTTGCCGAAAGCGCGCGTTAGGCGACCTAAAGCAACGAAGCGCAATCAAGCCGTGGAAATTTTTTGCGCGATAGGCTAATTAAGCGAAGGTGAACGCTAGGTTCTGTGGAGAGACTTGGAGACTTTTTTCTCGGCAATGGTGTTTGAGGGGCTACATGTGTGGTGGCAAAGGAGTGCTAACGTTCTCTCTCCCTTTGCGGGAGAGAGTTAGAGTGAGGGGTATTGAAAACTTCTGGCACCCTCACCTCATTCCTCTCCCATCAAGGGAGAGGATGTGAAGAAAGTCGTGCCGTACCAGTGTTAGCTGGCGGGTTAACTAAGACCGATCACAATTTAAGCTTTCGGGCACTGCCCAAGGCGCATGCTCTCCGCTTAGGAGGAGGAATCCGAAATGCCCATAATCGATGCCGACACTCACATTGATGAAACCGAGGACACTTGGGAGTACATGCAAGAATCCGATTTGCAATTCAAACCGACCACGGCCTATCCCCCCAATCGCGATTCGAATATGTTGCCGACCCGCTACTGGGTGATCGACGGGAAACGCCAGCTCCGTTTTATTCGCGGCGACGAGGAGTCGGGTACGGTTGTAGAATCACGGGAACTATTGGATGTGCAGGTTCGGCTCAAGCATATGGACGAATTGGGAACCGATATCCAGGTTATCTATCCGACCCTTTTCCTGATGGAAGCGACGGAGCGCCCGGAAGTCTCAAGCGCGCTGCGTCGGAGCTACAACCGCTGGCTGGCTGACCGCTGTGGCCAATCCAATGGGCGGCTACGCTGGATCTGCCTTCCCCCTTTGCAGAACATGGACGAAACGCTCAAAGAATTGCGTTTCGCCAAGGAGCACGGCGCTTGTGGCGTCCTCAAGAAAGGCGATCGCGAAGCCGGGAAATGGGCCGCCGATCCCTATTTCTTCCCTTTCTATGAGGAAGCGGAACGGCTCGACTTGCCCGTCTGTTTTCATACCGGCTCAGGGATCCCCGATTTCTCGCCGGCGCGGGAATTTACTCTCGGACAGTTCATGCGGACCAAAGCGGCAGCGGTCAATGGCATCGAAACGATACTGGTGAATAACATTCCAGCAAAGTACCCAAGGCTACGCTTCGGCTGCATTGAGGCCGGCGCGTCGTGGGTTTCGTTTGTCGACTATGACCTGCGCAGACGTGTGCAATCGCGTGGCAACCGTATCAGCATACTGGGCGGCCCAAATACGATCCTCGCGAGCAATCTATTCAAGGACAACCGTGTCTACATCACCTGTCAAGTCGATGAAGACCTTCCCTATATTCTGAAATATGTGGGCGAGGACAATCTGATCGTCGGATCCGACTATACGCACCGTGACCCGTCCATGCAGCTCGAATTTCGCGAGTTGTTACAGCAACGGGCTGATGAGGGGGAGATCCCGCAATCCGCTGTCGGGAAAATCTTATACGACAATCCGAAAGCCTTCTACGGGTTGTGATCACAGTTTACGGCGGAGCCGCAACCAAGTCGGAGTGGCTCGCGCAAAAGCGCGGGTTCGATAAACTCACCACCCTGAGCAGGGTCGAAGGGCAAAGGGCGCCAAGTATAAACAAAACTGCAAATTCGAAACTCGAAATCCGAAACAATCTCAAATGATCAAAAAGCACAAAAGTGTCGAGTGCTGAGTGGCAAGTGACGAGGGATTTGCCCCTCGACACCCGACCCTCGTTCTAAACATTGACGCGGTCCATATCGCGAGTGCGCGGGCCGGCAGCGGCACCGGGGGCAAAGAGCGCATTGAGCCGGGCGAGATCGTCCGGGCTCAATTTGATATCGACGGCCTTAATGTTTTCTTCCAGGTGACGGCGGCTCTTGTTGCTAGGGATCGGGATGATGTCTTTACCCTGGGCCATCAGCCAGGCCAGCGCCAGTTGCGCAGCGGTCGCTGATCTTTCTTTGGCAATGGCTTCAAAAGCTTCGAGCAAGTTCAAGTTGTGCCCGAGATTCTCCTCCTGAAAGCGCGGATGGTTTTTGCGCCCGTCACCGTCGGTCATGTCTTTGACATCGTGCACCGCGCCGGCGAAGAAACCGCGTCCCAAAGGCGAGTAGGCCATGAAGCCCATGCCGAATTCGCGGCAGGCTTGAATATTGCCGCCTTCGGGATCGCGAGTCCAAAGTGAGTATTCCATCTGCAACGAGACGATGGGATGCACTTTCCTCGCCCGGCGAATGGAGTTTGCGCTGGCTTCCGATAGGCCGATGTAACGGGTCTTTCCCTGTTCCACGAGGCGCGCCATGGCGCCCACTGATTCCTCCACCGGGACTTTAGGATCGACTCGTGACATGCAGAATATATCGAGACAATCGATACCAAGTCGCTTGACGCTCTGTTCGCAGTTTTGCGTCAGATATTCGGGCGTGCTGCCGCTGCGATTTCCGCCCGCATCGGGATTGCGAGGGCTGCCGGATTTGGAATGGATGACGATCCGCTCGCGCCTGCCCTTGAGGGCCTTGGCGATCAGCTCGTGGTTATGGCCGCTGCCGTAACTGGCCGACGTGTCCAGGAAATTAATCCCCAGGTCAAAAGCCCGGTGCAAGGTGGCGATGGATTCGGCATCGTCGGCCGGCCCGTAGGCCCCGGACATGCTCATGCAGCCAACACCCATGGGCGAAACTTTGAACTCTGTGGTTCCAAATTGGCGGTACTCCATTACGCTTCCTCCCTGACTTGCGTTTCTCGAGCCCACAGTTATCGCAGATGGAATGATCAAGTCAAATCTGCAGCCCGCATTCACGACCCCTAGGAGTGTCAGGGCGCCGGGCAGAAAGTTTACCGCAGAGGCGCTGGTCATGAGAAAAAATAGCCGATCGCCCTTCGATGCGCTCAGGACGAACGGCTACGTACTTGAATCTATGTTACGCCGTCCCGTTCGTGGTGAGCCCGTCGAACCATGAACGGATTTTTTCTCACGACCGCTGAGGGCGCAGAGCGGAGAGTTCCTGCTCATAAAAATACTCCGATCTCTGTGAACTCTGTATTGCTATCCAAAAACTAACACCAACATGTTTGTCATAATGTGTTGCCTGCGCAAATTTTCCGGTGATCGAAGACTCTCGGATTCGGATATGCCTCCCGCCAAGGCGCAAAGGCGCCAAGTTCGGAAGGTGTCATTTCGACCGAAGGGAGAAATCTTTCTTAGTTCCCTCGGATTCCCTCGGGA
>DAIRFP010000342.1:0-4461 GCA_036794995.1 Thermodesulfobacteriota bacterium
CTCATCGAAGACCGCTTTGCCGATGGCGGCAAATTGAATCCCCAGCCCGATATTGTTGTTGAAACAGGTGATCTCTTTCGCCGATTGACGGCCGGGAGCCTTACCGGAGATCACGTCTTTTAATTCCGGAGCCCCAAGCCAGAAGGGCTCTTTCGGAGTGACGTTCGATCCCTTTGAACCTTCCGTCAATAGATCGATCGGGTCATGACATTCGATTTTTTCGTCTCCATAGCCGGCGATGTAATTCTCCGGGGCGAATTTCCGCGCATGAATGACCAGACGGTCGGCCCTTCTGAATGTCTCTTCGCCGAGCTCCGTAATCTTCACGCAGGTCACATGCATGCCTGGCTGCAGCCACTCGGGCGGCACCACTCGAGATACCGAGTTGGTGGCTGCCACCAGAATATCCGCGCCATCGGCAACTGATTCGCCGGAGGCAACCGCCTCCACGGGAATACCAAGTTCGTTTTCAACTTCTGTGGCGAAACTCTCCCGATTGGTCTTCGTGGGGCTGTGCACCAGTATTTTCTTGATGACGCGAACCGCGCACATCGCCCTCGCATGAGCGCGCGCCTGCCAACCGGAACCGAGTATGCCGAGAACGGCGGTGTCCTCGCGCGCCAGGAACCGGGCCGCCAGCGCGCTGCTGGCTGCGACCCGAAGTCCTTGGATAAAACCGTCGGGAAAAATTGCCAGAGGCTCGCCGCTTTCGGCGGAGAATAGCAGAATGAGACCGACCCACTTGTTACCCGGCGCCGCCGGTACTTTGTCCTTTATGATTCGCCCGCCCTTTTCTTCCCATCGGATGACGTCCGAGTTGAGGCGCAACGCCACAACCTTCTCCTGAGTAAGGCCACCCTCCATGGTTTTGAAACAATAGACCCCGCCATTGGTCGTGGCAGGCAAATACATGTCGCTGCGAGGACGATTGACCGCGGTTCCCCGGGCCTGCTCTTGGTAAGCCCTTTCGAGGACACGCAGACAATTATCCATCGACAGCACAGCGCTGATTTCGTCGTTATTTAGAATGATCATCGGGTAACTTCATTCCTTCCCTTCGAACTAAGTTTCTAAGGTAGTCTTATAGAACACATCCTCAATCCGAGCCTGCTTCTTAGTTAGCCCTTCTTCGTAGGAACTCCGAAACAGAACCTCCAGCATTTTTTGATTCTGCTTAATTCCCAACGGATAGGGATCCCCGCCAAAGGATTCAGCCTGTCGTTTGTAATCCTCGGCCTCAAAAAGCAGATACGTACCCAGCAGCGCTTTCGCCCGTTCGTAGGCGATTTCTTTTGACCGCTGGAAGGTCTTGTACAACTCCAAAGCCACCCAGGGGTGTTCCTCCAAGATTCTTTGCTGCACCACAATGAGGTGATTGGATGGCAAAAACCCTGCTTTTCGATAATACTCCGTCACGATGTTGCGCCCGCCGTCCGGAAAGAATTTACGCAGCCGGGGATTCCCCTCGATCCGCGTTCCGCCGTAGCGGTCGACCTGCTCAAAGGGCGACGGTTCGTGACCTGAACGGGGTACGATACCGAAGGCGGCATCCAGTTCACCCTTATCGAGCATGACATCCATCGTCTGATCGTCGGTGAGCCATTGGAGCGAAATCCCCGGCGGCGGTTCCCGGTCGAGTCCGAGGATCCCGCCGTGGCTTTTCTTTTTGCCCCGCCCCGCGTACCAGTGAACGTCTCGCGTCCCCACGCCGAAGAGCTCTTTGAACATAATCCGCATCCACAGGGCCGCGGTCATGGGAAAATCCGGTATCGCCACCCGCTTGCCCTTGAAATCCTCGCCCCGCTCGATCCCCGAGGCCGTGTTCACCATCAAGTTGAACCACAGAAAAGCCTTGGATAGAAATACCGGCAATGCGCTCCATTTCCATCTGCCGGCCTCGTTTCTCTCCCTGACGATCAGACACTCCGACATCGACATCTCGGACACGTCAAAATCGTCGTGGCGAAGATTGTGATAAAAAAGCTCGCCGGGCGGGCTGAGCACGATATCGAGCACGATGTTTTCGGGTTTGACCGTTCCGTCCATGAGAGGCGCGAGACGCGGATTCCGAGCGCTAATGAATTTTAGTTTGAGCATAGCCGTTCCTTATAGAATATTTTCCCTGCTGTCGCGCGCGAGAGATTTGTTGTTTGGAGTCTCCGGAGGCAAAAGCTTTTGCCTGGTTCGATTCCTAGGGTGCCGGCTTCCAACCTTCAGCTCGCAGCTCCTTGTAGATTTTTGTTGTTTGAGAGAAGTTGAAAAACTTCTTAAACGGAGGAGGATCTTTGACATCGAGCAGTTTAACCACAAGTTCAATGGCCTTTTGCTGGGCATCTTCGTTCAAGCTTCCGTCCGGCGTCATCGCTGTTCGGCCCAGATCATAGGTTTTGGCGGCAAGCGGTTCGGGGATCTTGATATTTTTGGCTAGCACCTGAATGGTCCCGGCACGATTCTCCGCCGCGTAAATAAATCCCTTCAACGTCGCGCGTAAAAACGCACGCACTACCTCAGGCTCGGTATTATGAAAATTTTCTCGCACCGCGATGCCGCCCGCGAGTAAGACCAAATCCTCTTTAATAAAAGAGACCAACTCCCGAAAATTTGCTTCTTCAGCTCGGAAATTGTAAGGCAGGGTCACCGGTGTGGCATCGATAGTGCCGCTGAGTAAAGCATTAAACCGAGAGGGGGAATCACCCATAACGATTGTCACGACGTCCCGTCCACCCCCTTGCAAGCCATTTTTCTTTAGAACCTCCTGCAACATGATGTACGAAGAGTCCGCCAGACCGGAGACCGCTACCTTTTTTCCCTTCAGTCCGGCAACGTCGCGGATCTCGGGGTTTGCGTAGATCCACCACATGGGTCGGTAAAAAGTATTGTAGATATTGATCAAGGGAGCGCCACGAATGGCCGCGCTGAGTCCTCCGGCGACGACAGTGCTGAAGTCCAGGCCTCCGGCGACCAGGGCCTGAATGGCGATACCCCCCGGCATCTGAATCAGCTGGACATCCAAACCCTCCTGTTTGTAAAAACCCCGATCCCGGGCGACAAAAAAAGCCGTTACGGATATGCTCGCGGCGGGAACCGACACTCTCACGGTTCTCGCCTCCCCTGCTTGAAAATCGAGACCCAACACGGCCAAAAGAAAAAAGGAAATGCGGAGAATTGGGATTGCCGGTGCGAAACTCGCCGCTACTGTCCTAAGGGAACCTGTAGAAACGCTGTTGTGCATTGGTTGCCTCCCTTGAAAAATTCTTGAGAAAATAAGCAGACGCTCGCCTTCGCTTGCCTTCCTGAGACCGAGTTTGCCCAGCTAATCCCGTGCAACCCAGAGGGCGCGAACCGGCGGCACGTCTAAATTCAATTTCTCCCAACTGTCTGCATGATCCCGGGACAGGTAAAGCTCGCCGTTGCCCCCCGAACCGGAATAGTGCGGCAACGGACGGGCGGCGCCCCGCGCCACATTGCCGAAGCCGGCGAAGACCCCGTCGGCTTCGTGAGGGTGCGGCGCCAGCGCCCACACCATGGCCGTGTGAGTTTCGGCGAATCCCTTGTCGACCCCCACACGGTGCCAGGACTCCGCGCCATCGAAGCTCCGAAACAGCGCGGCACGGGCGTTTCCCGGCCGGTCCCAATACAGCGGCGATTGATCCGCTGTCGTGCATAGCATCGTTGGATTCTTCCGATCTTTGACGGACGGCATGAACATGAAATTGTGAAAGTAGTCGCGCGTAAAACCATTCTCCGCGCGCGTCCACCCCGATGCGGGGTCATCGCTGACAAAAAACCCGCGGGCCGTCGATGCATAATAACGAGTCTTACTGTGAGGAAGACTTTTAACCTGGTGAATGTCCAGGTAGTCGATGCCAAGGTTCACCTCCTCCCAGGTGTGGCCGCCGTCGAGAGTGCGGACAACGCCGCCATGCTCGATGCTGAGATAGATCGTCTTGGCGTCGTCCGGGTGAACGAATATGTTGGTGATATGGGGCGAATAGGGTGGCATGATAAACCACCATTTCTTTTTCACGCTTTCGGGCTGCTTGTCTCTGGGAACGACAAAGGTCTGATAATTTTTAATCCCTTGGGCGATTGCGAAAGCCATCAGTGAGATCATTTCTTCCCAGCTGTCGCCGCCGTCCTCGCTGCGCCACAGGTGCACCGGCTCCGTGCCGGCATAAACGACATCGTCCGAAGCAGGGTCCACGGCTACGGACCGGACGTCGCCCCGCAGCACTTTGATCCACTTTTTACCGCCGTCGTCGGTGCGATAAACACCGTCATGCGCTATGCCGGCGAAGACCCGCTCCGGCCGGTTGGAGCAGCCCGCCAATGAATCGAGGATTCCTTCCGGAAAATTATGGCTGATCTGCTGCCAATCGCCGCTCTGGGATCGATACACCACCACTCCACCCTGGCAGCCGGCATACAAGCGTATTGCTTCAGACATTGTTGCTCCTTTCC
>DAIRFP010000002.1:0-2643 GCA_036794995.1 Thermodesulfobacteriota bacterium
CCATGGGCGATCTGCACGGCGATCTTTTCATGCTGGCAGAGCAGCATGGGCGGATCGTTCTCGCCGTGGTTGACCAAGGAATCGTGGAGTCCGCGATAGCTGGCGCCCGGGTTAAGCGCGATATATTCGAAGCCGTAGCGCTTGATCATGTCGACGATGATGTCAGACTGCCATCGCCGATCGGATTTTTTGATAGTTTCTACTTTGGTGGCTGGTTTTGCCATGTCACTTTCCTCCTTGATCTATTTCACCACAAAGAACACAAAGATCACAAAGTAGCGCGGATTGAAACCCGCCCCTAGATTTTTTTGTGTCCTTTGCATTGCTATCCAAAAACTAACACCAACATGCTTTTCATAGCGTGCCGTTTAAATATTGCGAAGTCGAAGGTTCTCGGATTCGGATATTCCTCCCGCCAAGGCGCAAAGGCGCCAAGTTCGAAGGGGAAAGATAAATATTCTTACGAATGATTTTGACGTTTTTTCTCCGACCTTTGCGGCCTTTGCCTTTCGACTGTGCTCAGGGTGGTGAGTTTATCGAACCACGTCTTTGCCGGAGATATTCCGAGTTTCGGTTTGGCCGCGCTAGGCTCTATGCGGTCAAACTTTTCCGTTTCCTACTATGCGTTTTCGCCGCGTCGCCAGACAATGGCATCCACCAGCGCCGGCTTGCCCGCCTTGACCTGCTCGATGGCCCGCCGCAGCGCCGGGCCGACCGCGGTGGGATCTTCGATGGGGCCTTCGGCATACCAGCCGATTCCCTTGGCGATATGGGCAAAGTCGGGCGGCGGCGCTTCGAGATCCATGCCGATATAGGCCCGCGCCGGATCGGTGCCGCGCTGGTGCGCCATGTGGATTTGATGGGCCCAGTCATTGTAGTAGGCCCGATTGTTGTACATCACCACCAGCATCGGGATGCCGTACTTGACCGGCATCCAGAGGGCGCCGAGATCGAACATCAGATCGCCGTCGGGTTGGAGATCGACGACGAGGCGGCCTGTGCCTTTGTGCGCGAGGGCAACTCCGATGGCCATACCGATCTGGGTGCCGGTGCCGAGCTCGCGCCCCACGTGGCGGTAGGGCTTGTCGAAGTCCCATAGTTTGTGTACCCATTCCTTGAGAGTATTGGCGGTGCACACCCAGTCTTCGTCCTTGATCACCTGCCAGACTTCGTGCGCCAAGCGCGACTCGGTCATGGGCCGCTCGTTCCATTGCTCCTTCACCTGATCCTGCCACTTTTGCCACTGGCGCGCGTGTCTTTCACCGATGGCCTTTTTGCGCTCCTCGATGCCTGAGGCCAGTGTCTTATTGCCCTGGATGCGCTTGCGGCAAGCTGCGGTCAGGGCAGGGAGAGTGATCGCGCTGTCACCGAGCACACGCAGATTCCAATTGTGGTGTTTGTTGTAATCGGTGGACCACTTGCTGATTTCGATATCGGCGAAACCGACGTCGATCCATTTGCAGTCCGGCGTCGTCACCACCGAAATTTCGCGGGTCTGGGTATTGAGCTTGTGTGAACCGCGAGTCCAGTCCACGACGTCGAGGGCGGCGACCAGATCGACGCCGTTGAAGGCATCGCCGTGAAAACTGACGCTCAGCGGGTGGCGGTTGGGGAAGCCGAGCCGCTTGTTGATGTCATAGACCGAAGCGCCGACAGTTTCGGCGAGTGCCACGGTGGAATCGAAGCCGATGGGCATGCGCGCCGCGTATTCCGTCAGCAAGAGCGGGTTTTTCGCTTCAATCAGTATGTCGGCGGCTTGTTCGATAGCCGCCGCTTCGGGCGCGATGCGCGAGGGTACCTTGGTTGCATAGGACGGCGGTAGCGGTACGTTGTCTTTGAGCGGGCTTTCCTGCAACGCCGAATCGTAGCACATATAGACGGGGCCCTGGGGCTCACTCATCATGATCGAATAGGCCCGGGCAAACGAATCGGGGACGCCGTGAATACTACCCGGCTGGTAGTCCCATTTAGTAAAGTTCCGCACCACGTCGCCTTGGGCGAAGGCGGTGTGAATCCAGTCGATGAACGGGCGGCGGTACTTTTCGTCCATTGGACCGGTGGCGCCGACGATAAAAACCGGACAGCGATCGATGTAGGCGTAATAGATCCCCATCGGCGCGTGTAAAAGCCCGACAACGTCGTGGACAATCGCCATCATCGGCTTGCCCGTCGCCTTGGCGTAGCCGTGGGCGATCTGCACCGCGATCTTTTCGTGGTTGCAAAGCAGCATCGGCGGTTGGTTCTCGCCGTAGTTAACTAGTGAGTCGTGCAGCCCGCGAAAGCTGGCGCCGGGATTAAGCGCGATATAGGGGAACTCATATTGTTTAATCAAATCGACGATGACGTCTGATTGCCACTTTTGCGTGGATTTCTTGATTTTGGCATCACCTTGCTTGGCTGTATCGTTCATCCAGATTGCCTCCCTGGTTTAGTTTAGATATGGGGAACGAAAAAGGGACCGGCGAGAGAAACCCAAAAGTTACCGATCCGTGTTACCCGAGTTTACAATTAATACCGCGCCTTATTGAGTTACCCTTTACGCGTTTTATCTGCAAGCCTTTGTTATCCGGAAAGTGATGAGGCCGTCAAGGGCGGCTGCCGCACCGGAGCGCTGGTAGCGTGGGGAAATTAACCCTCGCCTAT
>DAIRFP010000002.1:2743-57817 GCA_036794995.1 Thermodesulfobacteriota bacterium
AGGGCGGCTGCCGCACCGGAGCGCTGGTAGCGTGGGGAAATTAACCCTCGCCTATGGGTTTCGCATCGTGTAGTTGGGATCGGTAAAGAACCATGTAAGCGACCAACCCAGCCGTGAGGGAACCACAGGCTGCGACTGTCCATGGGGCGCCAATCCAGGTGGCAAACATGCCAAAGGGAAAGCTTCCCATGGGTCCGAGTCCGCGATTGATTAAGCCGAAGAGAGACATGACCCGTCCTCGGTTCGATTCATCGCTATAGATTTGTAGCAAGGTCGCAATGGAGGAAAGAAAAGTGGTCTGAAAGGCGCCGGCAAAAAATAGAAAAAAAAGCGAAAGCAGAAAATCTCGCGAAGCGGCGAAAAGCACAATAGAGGAGCCGAAACCGGAACCGAGAAAGAGCAGCAGATAATGCGGTTTGGGAAAGCGCCGAATCGACGCGAGAGTGAGTCCGCCCAAGATCGCGCCGGCGCCGGGTGCCATGAGCAGCAGGCCGAGACCCGGCGCGCCGACCTGCAGAATATCGCGGGCGAAGACGGGCATGAATTGGGTATAGGGTTTGGTGCAAAAGGTTACGATTCCCAGGAGTGTCAACAGCGATAGAAACACCGGCGTGTTCCACGCCAGGGTCAAGCCTTCGACGGTGTCGCGAGAGAGACTTGTCTTGTTTGCTTGTCGCGCGCCTGAAGCAATGTGAATCATAAAAATCGTAAGCAGCACGACCAGGTTTCCAACCGTGGCGACGAAAAAACAGCCGCTGGTGTCGATGTGGGGAATCAGCATGCCGCCGATGGACGGGCCGAAGAGCATCGAGCCGTTGAAAACCATCTGATACAGCGTGACGGCATTGGGAAGTTCCGAACGGGGCACGAGATCATGCAATATTGATTGGCGTACGGGTTGCTCGAAGGAAACCAACAAGCCTGTCAATGCCGAAACGATCAACATATGCCAAACTTGAATCGTGCCGAGGTAGTCCATGACGCCTAAGAATAGCGCCATGAACAGAAAAGCGCTCTGGGTCATGATGAACAGGAGCTTGCGGTTGGCACGGTCGACTAGGGCTCCGCCCAAGGGCGAAAAAATCACTCGTGGCAGACCCAGACAAAGTCCCTCGAGTCCCAAATAAAATGGCGAGTCCGTTAGTTGAAAAATAAGCCAACTTTGTGCCGTCGTTTGAATTAGTGTTCCGGTGTGACCGACCAGGAGTCCACACCAGAAGATAAAATAGTCACGATGGCGGAAGGCGCGAAAGGTATGCTTAAGAACCATGATCCTGTTGCAGTTGCGAGGTGGTTAACTCGGGCAGAGGGTCACGTCCGCGAGGTCAGGATCAGAATCAGACGCGGAAAAAGCGAAAACGAAGTTGGGTCTGTCGGCGAGGCCAGCTCTATGATGGGCAGGAGCGCCATCGTGTGAATTGTTCCAATTAAGTCTCTCCGCCAAAGAACGACGCCGGGTTACGAAATATCATTCTTGTCCAGAGATCAGCCTTTCCCAGAACGCATCATTCATCAACACTTTCGTGATGAAAATCTCCTCCTCCTCGGCGCGTGACGCTATCTTGGGCTGCAAGGGAAAGGTCAGGGTGAAGGTGACCCCCTGACCCTGCTGGTTTTGGACGTCGATTTTACCGCCATGATGATAGACGATGAAGTAGCAGGCCATCAGATTGATACCAAACTCCTGACAATTACCGCGGCTTAGGAAGAACGGATCGAAGACTGAACGAAGCGCCTCTCGGGGCAGTCCGGGACCGTCGTCCCTGACCTCGATTTCCAGTTCCTGTTCTGTCTTAGGATCCAGGCGCGCGGCGAAGAAAATGTGGCTTCCGGGCGGCAAGCTGATGATCTCGTCTTTTAGCAGCAGGTCGAAGAGACGTTGAAACTTGTCCCGGTCCACTAACAAAGGGGGAAGCCCGGAAGGGATCTGATTGACGACCGTGATGCCATTTTGCAATAAACTGCCTTTCAACCGTTCCACGCTTGCAGCAACGGTTTCGTCGAGGTGCAACTCCTGGGCGGTGGGGAAATCGCTTTGTTCCGCCGCAATGACGATGTCGCTGAGGAGGCCGGTAATACGCCGGATTTGAACCTGAGCCTGCTCGTAGAACTCCTTCCAAAAATTTGGATTACGCATGTGATCGGCATCGATCTTCTCTTCCAAGAGTTTCTCCGGCGCGAGATCCATAAAAGTCCGCACTGCAACCAGCGAGTTGCGAACGTAATGGCCCAGTCGGGCAGCCAGGAGCCCTAGACTAAGCACCCGGTCGGTGATCAACATCCTTTGCAGCGCCGAAAGTTTTTCTTTGAGAAGTAAATCTCTCTCGCGCTGGACAATAAAAAACTCCAAGGCACGTTGGAGCGTGATCTCAAGCTGAGGAATATCCCAGGGCTTGGTCACATACTTGTAAATGGCTCCCGAGTTGACCGCCTCTATGGCCACGTCGAGGTCGGAGTAGGCCGTCGTCAGAATACGAATCGCCCGCGGATGCAATTGGCGGGCACGCTCTAGAAACTGTACCCCCTTCTCGCCCGGCATCCGCTGGTCCGTCACCAAGAGCCCGATCTCGTTTCGGTGTTGTTCCAAAAGCCGGTAGCCCTCCTCGGCGTTGGCAGCACTCAGGATCCGAAACCTTTTCCCGAAAGCCCGGGTAAAGTATTTAAGCGCCATCTCCTCGTCATCCACATACAGGATGGCGGATTTCCGATAGTCGTAAAAGTCTTCCATTAGTTCTCCTCAAGCAGGCATTGAGCTGGCCGGTCTCTGCGGAAAGTGTAGCCTGAACTCTGAATAGGCGCCCAGTTCACTCTGCACCTGAATCCGGCCGCCGTGTTGCTTCATGATACGGTAGCAAATGCTGAGCCCCAGTCCCATACCCTCTCCTACATCCTTGGTGGTGAAAAAGGGATCGAAAATTCTGTGAAGGTTTTCAGAAATAATTCCTTCGCCGTTGTCCCGGATGATGACGAGGCTCTCACCGTCGTTTTCAATCCCTTGCACCCAGATAGTCGCTGGAGTTTCAGGGAAATGTTTCTTTCCCAGCGCATGCAGGGAGTTTTGCACTAGGTTGACCAGAACTTGGATGATTTGGTTCCGATTGGCCCAGATCGTCTGGTTTTGTGGAATTTCCTTCACAATGATCACTGTGTTTTCCCACTCGTTGCTCAGAAGACGCAGAGCGGAGTTCACCACTTCCAGTACAGGAACCTGCTCCAGTTGAGTTAGGTTGGGGTGGGTGAAGGTGCGGAGATCCGACACGATACCGCTGATTCGATTGATACCCTCCCCCATGTCTTGGAGAACCTCTCGGAACTCCGCTTTTTCATCTTCGCCTAGTGACTCAGTCATTATCTGTAATACGTAAAGTGCGGTTTTGGCAAAATTGAGTGGGTTATTTATTTCGTGGATGATCCCGGCGCTCATCCGACCCAAGGACGCCAGTTTTTCCGAGTGAACCAATTGCACTTCGGTTTCTTTCAGCTGCTCGATGGTGGTCTCCAGGATTCGATTCTGGCGGGTGAGTTCCTGCTGCAAGTTATAGGTATCAAAAAGGTTCTTGAGTCGAACGCTCAACTCCGTGGTGGAGAATGGTTTGGTGATGAAGTCGTTTGCGCCTGCCGAAAGCGCGGCGAGCTTGGTTTCCTCGTCCGCCCGGGCGGTCAGGAGCAGGATCGGGATCGATCGGGTGGAGGTCCGTTGTCTCAGTTCGCGGCAGACCTCGAGCCCATTCTTCTCAGGCATCATCATGTCGCATACGATCACGTCGGGCAGAAATTGGCTGGCCTTTTCGACCGCCTGCTGGCCATCTGCCGCCTCGATCACTTGGAAGCTCTGGCTCAGCTGGGATTTTAAGTATTTGAGCATGTCCGGCTCGTCATCGGCGATGAGGATGCGCGGTTGCCCCATGTGAACAGAAGTCTCCACGGGACGAATGGTTTCCTTGAGCGACGTCATCGACGGGTAGAGTTCGGCCTGCCGGTTGAGGTTCTTAAGCCATGAATCACCGTTCCGGTTGGGCTCCGCCGGCGTCAGAGATGAGACGCTTTCGGCAGAACCTTCGACCCCATTCGACATGCGGGAGCTTTGAGGTTCCGATTCGTGATAAGGCAAAGCAACCGTAAACTGTGTGCCCTTGCCGATGGCGCTGCTCACCGCTACTTTTCCGCCTTGGACCTCGACAAGCTCTTTGACCAGCGCCAACCCTATTCCCACGCCGCGAAACTGTCTCTGCGATGAGGTGTCCGCTTGCCAGAACCGGTCGAATATAAAGGGAAGTTGTTCCTCGCTGATGCCCGTCCCGGTGTCAGAAACTTCGAGTAGCAACTCACCGTTGTTGCGTATCGCGTTGACCTGAACCTTTCCCCCGGCAGGGGTGAACTTTAACGCGTTAAACAACAGGTTGAGTAAAATTCTCTCTAGCTTGTCGCCGTCAGTGAGAACCGTATGGACGGCCGGATCGGAGGTCACTTCTATGCGTATGCCTCGGTCCGCCGCGCTTTTCTTGACAGCGTTAGCTAGGCCGTGCAAGAAGGGCGCAATCGCGACAGATTCCTGCTTCACCTCCATCTTCCCGGACTCCAACCGGACCAGATCCAATAGGTCGTTGATGAGTTTAAGAAGTCGCAATCCATTGCTCTGCATAATGAGCAGCAGCTGCCGCGTCTCGGGTTCCAATGCCAAGTTACGATCTTGAAGCAGGGTTTGCAGCGGCGCCAAGAGGAGGGTGAGAGGCGTGCGCAGCTCGTGGCTAATATTGGCGAAGAAACGGCTCTTGATTCGGTCCAGCTCCACGAGTTTCTGATTGGTTTCCTCGAGCTTCTGCCGGTTTTGGCCTAACTCGAAACGGAGGACGAACTCGCGAAAATGAAGCTGGTTGTAAAGATAGTTGCCGGTCACTACGATGATGCCGGTTAAGACCAGGAAATACATGTTGTTGAAGAATATCCCCGAGTCCTTGGCGATATTCCAGGGGAGGCAGGCGATTAGATAAAAGAGGAAAAGTATCGCCATTGCCAGCAAAGACTCGCCCGTGCTCCAGTGTACGATAGCGTTGACCGCGAGCAGCACCAGAATCAGTCCGGCATAGTAGGGAGAGTCGGAACCCTCGGTGATGGAAATCATCCAGGAGATGAAGAAAGCTGGCAGTAGCGCTATCGGGATTCCCAGAAAGCGATAGTAGCGAACGCCAAAGGGAGTTTTGTGCAAAGCCCATAGGATTCCGGCTAGCACGGAACAAAACAGTCGTAATAACAAGAAATCAGTGAACCGCTCCGGATAAACGAAGTAGTCCAGCAGGATTCCCGCGGGCATGAGAAAGACCACGAGCGCGCAGGCTACTTTCCCGCTCCTGATCCGCTCGCGGCGCTCGTTAGCGACAAAAGCCCGCTGAAATTCCTCTTGTTGCCAGACAGCTTCCTTAGTGGTCATGGGGTTTTCTAACTTCGATATAAATATTCACCCCGGTGTCGTCGGACTTGACGCAGATGCTTTTGGCCGGAGCGCGGTCTGAGATCAACGCGCTCAGTTGCGCCGAATTTCGGTGAATCAAATGCCATTCCAACAGGTATTCCATGCCGTTCCGTGATGGGTTCGAAGCATCAATGTTGGTGGCGACGAGAAGCCCGCCCGGTTCCAGCATGTCATAAAAAATCTCCATGAGCCGTTTACAGATGCGGTCTGAGAGATAATCAAAAACTCCGGCACAATAAACCAACTCGAACTTCTCTTGCCGGGTATTAGGCCTACTCTCCTCCTTGAGGACTTGATGCACAGATTTCTTGACTACGTCAATCTTCGTGGTGCGGTTAAACTTGCTTTTGAGATCTTCAAGGACTTTCTTGGTGTGCTGAAGGGTTTCGTCGTTGAAGTCGAGTAAGACGAAACTGGCGTCATTACAGACCTCGTCCTTCATCAGAAAATTCTGGACTTCTCCGGCCGGTCCGCATCCCAAGTTGAATATTCTGGCGGGATGCTCGCCTCGGGCCATCCGGTGGGTCTCTTTGACCAGGACCTTGGCTAAATAGCTGACGCGGTTTCGGTGCGCCTCCGCCGGGCGCTGGCTAAGAAACCACGAATTAACGATCTTAGAAAAAAGCGAGCTCCCTTCCAAAGGATTTCGTAGAATCATGTTCACCATTTCATAGTCACCAGCGTACCCCAGAGGTTTTTGGTAAGTCCGATAAGCAAAGGGAGAGCATAGTAACTGCGGGTGGAGCTGCCGCTTGGCGTAAGTTCTGTGAAACGGGAGGAGATCGGCGGGCACGTGGTCGGCGGCCTCTTCGAACCTTACGAAGAAGGAATCGATGGTGGATAGGATCGTTGGCGCTAATTCGTGGATGACATCGATCTCGGTTTGTACCCGATCGGCGGAAGAAGAGGAGCGAATTCCCAACTCCACCTGGTCCAGCCAGCGCCTGAGGTCCATGAAGAAGTTCTGCATATCGGCCAAAACAATCTTGTACTGGGGCAGAATGGCATGGATTCTTTCCCATTCCTTAAGAAATTCTGTGAAATCTCCCCTCAGTTTGTTGGGCTCAGTGACGAGCGCGAACAGATCAACGTCGAGCCAGGCTTCATCTAAGGTCGCTTCGCAAACCAGCATGCTGCCGGTATTGACGAGATTGCTTACAGTGGCGCGACCCGAATAGATGAGCTGTTCATTAACGATGATTCTGAATTCCTCCAGAACCTCCGAAAGCTGAAGAATGCTGTACGGATTATAGACTTCAAAGGCCACGACGTCGCGGGTTATACGAAGCGGGGTGGCCCTAAAGTCGTAACCCTGGCTGGTCCGACAGACAATGATGCTGTCTCTTTCTACGGCCTGCGGTGCGAGCGATTTATTGCTATTTTTCATCTTAAGAGATGGCCACCATCGCCGCGCAAGAAACCAAGTCGTTAATCGCTTACAGAATGGGTTTGCCTCTCCGGCAATCTGTAAGTGAATACGGGGCTAATACCGGGTCCATTAAAATGTCATTCATCCAGACACTGTCTCAGGCGATACGTGTCAATTGGACTGAGCTACAAGTGAAGTACATATATTATTCTTTATCTCACATAAAAGAATCAATACAGTGTATGAAAGAATATGTTAGGACCGTCCGACGAACGAGCGGTTCAATGACTTATCCAGGAAGGGCCGTAATGCCGCTGAACATAGGATCAGACCAGGGCCGTAGCGAGTTAATGGAAAACAGGCCAACCCTTTCAACTGGATGGTGCGGTTGCCGGGCCACATATGGTGGTCCCAACGGGAGTCGAACCCGTGTTACCGACGTGAGAGGCCGGTGTCCTAACCACTAGACGATGGGACCTTGGCTGAGGAGGTAGGACTCGAACCTACAATCGCCTGATCCAGAGTCAGGTGGCTTACCAATTAGCCGACTCCTCAAATATTGCGGCTAGGCTAAACTAAAAGAATTGCCCGGGAGAGTCAAGTTGGAAGCGGCTATGGGGAACGGGGTCCAAGGCGTTGCAAAGCCGATTGTAGTCGCCGAAGCGTCCGTTCTTTGCCGAGGACCGCGATGACCTCGTGAATGCCGGGACTGACAGTGGAGCCGGTTAGTGCGACGCGAACCGGTTGAGCCAGTGTGCTCATGGTTAAACCTAGTTCTTGTAGCACCGCCGAAAACACGTGCTCAACGCTCGTTTCGGTGAAGTCGTCGAGTTTCTTTAGTTGCTCGATGAGTGTGGCCATCGGGGCGCGGACTTCCTCGGTGAGAAATTTCGCCGCCGCTTTTTCATCAATCACAATGTCGTCCAATAGGTAGAAAGCTGCCGAGTCGACGAGATCTACCAGGGTCTTGGAACGTTCTCGCAATGTTTTAATCATCTTTTCGAGCCACAGCTTGTCTTGAGGAACGGGATAACCCTTGGCTTGAATATATGGGATGGCCGCTTCAGCCAATTGAGATAACGGGCGTGACTTGAGGTAATGAAAGTTGACCCATAGGAACTTCTCGGGGTTGAAGACTCCCGCCGATTTTCCCACGTTCTCCAGCGTAAACTTTTCGATTAGCTCGTCGCGTGAGAAGATCTCCTGATCACCGTGGGACCACCCGAGCCGAACCAGATAGTTGACGACGGCCTCGGGAAAATATCCCATCTCGCGATAGGCCATTACTGATGTGGCGCCATGGCGTTTGCTCAAGCGAGCTTTGTCGGTGCCGAGAATCAGCGGCACATGGGCGAACCGCGGTAGAGAACGTCCCAACGCCTGGTAGAGAAGAATCTGGCGTGGGGTATTCGACAGATGATCATCGCCGCGGATGATGTGCGTCATCTCCATCTCGATGTCGTCGACAACCACACAGAAGTTGTAAGTCGGAGTTCCGTCGGTTCTAGCGATGATGAGATCGTCAAGCTCGTGGTTGTCAAAAACAATCGCGCCTTTGATCAAGTCGTTGACGAGAGTCGAGCCGGTCCGGGGAGAACGAAAACGAATCGTATAGGGTTTATCCAAGGGCAATGAAGCTTTTTCGCCCTCTGGGGGGCGGCAAGTGCCGTCGTAGGACGGTTTACGCTTTTCCTTCTGGGCGAGTTGGCGTTTCGCATTGAGCACGGCGGGCGTGCACACGCAGGGGTAGGCCTTCCCCTCGGCGACAAGCTCGCGAATCTTTTCCTGATAGAGCGGATACCTGTCTGTCTGATAGAAAGGACCCTCATCATAGTCGAGATCCAGCCACTTCATGGCTTCTAGTATCGCGTTGATCGCCTCGGGGGTCGATCGTTCCCGGTCCGTGTCCTCGATCCTTAGAAGGAATTTGCCGCCGTGATGGTGGGCGAAAAGATAATTGAATAGTGCCGTGCGGGCACCACCGATGTGCAGATAGCCGGTGGGACTGGGTGCGAAGCGTGTTCGAACTGGGGTCATGTCCGCAAAGTAACAAGGAGCCTGAGGAGGGTCAACGGCGCGTTATAAAAAGCTGAGGATTATGCTAAGATCACTTCGTTCAAGGAGCCTAGGTCGTGGATAGCAAAGCACTAGAGGCAGAAACGACGGCGGTCGCGCCGCTGGCCGAAGCGGGACCCTCTCATTTTATCCGGAGCATCGTCACTGAAGATCTCAAGCAAGGTAAGAACCAGGGACGTGTTCACACGCGTTTCCCGCCGGAGCCGAACGGTTATCTCCATATTGGTCACGCTAAGTCCATCTGTTTAAATTTTGGTCTGGCGGGCGATTTTGGTGGTCTCTGCAATTTGCGATTCGACGATACCAATCCGAGCAGGGAAGACGTTGAGTATGTCGAATCGATCAAAAGAGACGTTTGTTGGTTGGGTTTCACCTGGGATAATCGAGAATTTTTCGCGTCGGATTACTTTGAGCAGCTCTATCAGTTTGCGCTTCGGTTGATCAAAGCAGGCAAGGCCTATGTTTGCGATTTAAATGCTGATCAACTTCGCGAGTACCGTGGAACCTTGACCGAGCCAGGCAAAAACAGTCCACACCGAGAAAGATCCATTGAAGAGAATTTGGCACTGTTCGAACGCATGAAGGCAGGAGAGTTCTCCGACGGCGCCCGAACGCTCCGGGCGAAGATCGACATGGCCGCGCCGAACCTCAACATGCGAGATCCGGTGATGTACCGCATCCTTCACGCGACCCATCACCGCACCGGCGATCAATGGTGTATTTATCCGACTTATGACTTTGCTCATGGTCAGTCGGATTCGATAGAAGGGATCACGCACTCGATTTGCACGTTAGAGTTCGAAGATCACCGGCCGTTGTACGACTGGTATCTTGAGCAATTGGCAATCCATCATCCGCAGCAGCTTGAGTTTGCCCGCCTGAACCTCACCTATACCGTATTAAGCAAACGAAAACTGTTACAATTGGTGAAGCAGGGTCATGTCAGTGGATGGGACGATCCGAGAATGCCCACCTTGGCGGGTTTTCGAAGACGTGGCTATACTCCGGAAGCCATTCGAAACTTTTGTGAGCGCATCGGTGTGGCGAAACGGAATAGTATCGTAGATATCGCCATGCTGGAGCACTCTCTGCGGGAGGACTTGAACAAGCGCGCCCCTCGGGTTATGGCGGTTTTGCGACCGCTGAAGGTTGTCATCGATAACTATCCTGAGGATCAGGTTGAGGAACTTGACGCGGTGAACAATCCCGAAGATCCAGGTATGGGGACGAGGAAAGTCACCTTTTCTCGAGAGATCTATATCGAGCAGGACGATTTTCGTGAGGATCCACCCAAAGGATTTTTTCGACTCTCACCCGGTCGCGAAGTGCGCCTGCGGTATGCTTACATCGTCAAGTGTCTCGGCGTGGTTAAGGACCCCGATGGAGCAGTAAAGGAAATTCACTGTAGCTATGACCCCGAAACGAAAAGCGGATCATCTCAAAGCGGTCGCAAGGTGAAAGCGACGATCCACTGGGTCTCGGCGGTGCACTCTGTGCCGGCTGAAGCGCGCCTGTACGACCACCTTTTCATTAGGGAGGATCCGGATGAGGCGCCGCCGGGGGTGGATTGGACGACCAATTTAAACCCACAGTCGCTGGAAAGGTTGACGGTCTGCCGGGTCGAGCCGTTTTTAACGAATGCAAAGGCGGGAGAACACTACCAGTTCGAAAGGCTGGGCTATTTCTGTGTAGACAACGTCGATTCCTCTTCTGAACATTTGGTGTTTAACCGAACCGTAACGTTAAGGGATACGTGGGCGAAAATTGCGCGGAATGAATCGACGCCGAACCGTCAAAAGCGAACGAGATAATTCTAGAAACGATAGCCAATTGAAATTGTGACAAGGTTGTTGAAAGTCTCATACTTGTCTTTTCCCGGTGCGCCGGCATAGAAAAGCGGGGCGGTTGCCGGGAGGCCTTCCAATTCATCATTGGTTACCCTTCTGGTTTTGTAGAAAACGGCCATATAACCGAGATCGACAGAAAATTTCTCCCATTTGTAGCCTACACCAGCGTTCAAAGTGAGCTTGTCTGCGTCTGGTATTGCCGGATTCAGCGTCTTGTTCGGAATCGGCGCTTGCTCGAGAGCCATACCTCCTCGTAGTTCCCAATTCTGATTTAGTGCGTAATAGCCGCCTAGCCTGACGGTGCTGGTGTTCCTCCAATCTTGGGGTAACTTGAACCCAGGAATTGGAGCACCCAGTGGAAGGAAGATGGTAGCAGGCGAAAACGTCGCTGTGAAATTTTTGAATTCGCTCCACCGCGTATACTCATAGACGACCTCCGCTCCCCCACTGGGCGTGATTTGCCAAAATAGACCAACATTGATGACCGGAGGGAGAGGTAATGGGCTGACACTAGCCTCCACCGTCGAGGCCGAGAAGGAGCCGGCAAACTTTGCGGTGGCGTTATCGAATCGAAGGTCAACTCTTGATCTGTAGCTAAACCCAAACTTGAGATTGTCCGTGGGCTTAACCAGTACGCCGAGATTATAGGCGAAGGCGTCGGCTGTGTCGCTGATCCGGACTTTTCCTTCGAGCCCTAAAGGCTGCGTACAACCCGAAATGGGGTCAAGGCACAATGCTCTAGAAAAAACTCCCGAAGCATGAACGAAGCTCAATCCGACGCCCAAGGAAAAGTAATTTGATGGACTCCAAGACAAAGCTGGCGTGACATAGAGCGTCTTTAGTTTGGTGTCGATCGCGGCAAAGCGTGTGAAAGCATCGCTGTCATACTCTGTCGCAAGCCCGAATGGAGCATAAGTGCCTATTCCGAATGTGAAATCAGACCCGGGGACGTGATAGTTGGCAAACAGGCTGGCCAAAAAGTTATCGTCATGATTATTTCGAGACTTCCTCCCGCTATTCTCCACGCTGTTGACGACGTTGATATAGGTTCCACTTGTCAAAATATTGTCGCCATTTATCGCGCTTAAAGCGGCGGGGTTGTAATACACTGCCGATGCGTCATTGACTCCAGCAGTCATCGCATTGGAAAGCCCAAGGCCTCGGGCCGTTTGATGAGGGATCATGTATCCGCCAGCGAAGACGTCTATTGGTGTTGCAACCCGCATCAATATTGCCCCAAAAACCCCAAGAAATACTACACATTTCCTGACCATTGCCGCTCCTTTAATAAGCTTGACTAGCGAGCACAACTCTTATATATCGATGCCAAACATCGTCAAAGGCTGCCATACAGGAGCGAATAATGCAAGAAATTTTATTGACCACGGAACAGCTAGCGAAATACCTGAAGGTTGATAAGTTTACTGTTTATCGCTTGGTAAGTCAGAAGAAGATTCCTGCTTTTAGGGTGGGTAGCCAATGGCGGTATAAAAAAAAGTTGGTCGATGAATGGTTGAAAAGAAACTCGAATTTACAAGACTCGGGGGCCACATGATTCTAAGTGCTTTTTCTCACCGGAACGTGCGTCAATTTGCCAAACATTAGGGAAGGTTCTGCGAAATTAAGATTGTCAATCGGTTGGGTGTGGATGAAAAATGTGACTGACTCAGCGGCTGTTTTTAGGATGTAGCATGGGCAATCATCATAAGAGGAGAGTAGCAATTACGGGTCTCGGGATTCTCTCGTCTGTGGGCATTGGCAAAGAGGTATTTTGGCAGTCGATCAAGAATGGTTGGTCTGGAATCAAACCTATTACATTGTTCAACGCAGAGACATTCCCGGTGCAAATGGCTGGAGAAATCAGAGAGTTTGATCCTCAACTTTTTTTCCCAAGAGAGTTTGCCCGTCGTCTAGACCGCTTCGCCCTTATGGGGCTGGCGGCTACTAAACTGGCGTTGCAAGATGCTAATCTGCCAATGCAATTTAGGAATCAAGACGGTGACAGAACTTGTGTTCGGATAGGTACCGTGATCGGAGCCTTGAGCCACGCTGAAGAAACACACTCTTTATTTATAGAGAAGGGAACCAAACGGATTCACCCGTACTTTAGCAGTTTAGTTTTACCTAGCTCACTTGCCTCCCAAATCGGTATCATGTGTGGGATTCATGGATCAATTTCGACAACGGTTACTGCGTGTGCTTCTGGTACGTCTGCTATCGGGGAAGCGTTTCGACTTGTTCGATCAGGAGACTTCGAAGTCGCGATTGCAGGGGCCGCTGAGGCTCCCATTACGCCATTGATAATAGCATCTTTTTCATCGCTGGGTCTCTTGGCCACGAATCACTCCGACCCATCAAGAGCGTGTCGGCCTTTCAGCATCGACAGAAGCGGAATTGTGCTAGCCGAAGGTGCTGCTGTTGTGATCTTGGAAGAACTCGGTCGGGCAGTGGAGAATGGACGTAAAATCTACGGCGAAGTGCTTGGATATGGTGAAAGCTTTGATGGCTACCATACGCATCATCCGTTACCGTCAGCTGAGTATTGTGCCAAAGCGATCTCTAATGCTCTAAAGGACGCTTCAGTTCAACCTGAGGATGTAGACTATATAAATCCCCACGGGAGTGCATCGCTGCTCAATGACAAAACGGAAACCCTAGCGATTAAGAAAGTTTTTGGGGATCATGCCTATAAACTGTCGGCAAGTTCGACCAAATCGATGATCGGCCACACGTTAGGTGCTTGTGGTGCTTTAGAATTTGTTGCCTGCGCTCTAATGTTAGACCATCAATACCTTCATCCGACAATAAATCTGATCAATCCGGATCCTGAGTGTGATCTGGACTTTATCCCCATTATTGGGCGGCCAGAGTCGGCAAATCGAATACTCTCAGTCTCAAGCGGGTTCGGCGGTTATAATGCTGCTTGTTTAATTGGGAAAGTCGGATAATAGATACCAGTGTCCTGGTATACCTTCAATTACCTTCTCGGAGCCTTTTCTTCTCTAATCGCGGGAGTATTTGTCCTCTATCGGGGCGAAACAAGAGCGCCAACTAGAAGGACTTGGTGCATTTTGTGTGTGTCAATCAGTCTCTGGCATGCTGGTCGTTTTTTGATGGCCTATGCTACGTTCGAACCTCTTGCAGAAAACGCCATTTATCTGATCTATGCCGGAGCGATTTTCGTGCCGCCATCTTACCTGCATTTCATTTTATCCTTACTGGATGAGCAACGAGAGGCTCGTGCTTTTTGGATTGCAGGTTATCTCATGGCCGTCGGACAACTGTGTCTTTTGGCAGGTGGTTGGCTGATTGAGGGAGTAAAATACTATCCTATAATTGGCTTTTATGAAGTTCCGACAAAGCTCTACTGGTTATATGTCGCCAGTTACGTCGTTCTCCCGAGTTTCGCGTTTTTCAAGCTGGTTGTAGCGTTTCGTCGAACGGACGCTGTCGTCAAGAGAAATCAATTCAAGTACGTGATCTATTCAAGCCTGATAGGTTTCCTCCTCGGAGGAACTTCATTTTTTCCTTTTTTTACTCCCGTCGTGCCGCCGTTTGCGGGTCCACTAGTTTACTTTTACACGTTGCCTATCACCTATGCGGTCGCACGCTACCGGTTAATGGATATTGACGTAATTATCAAGAAAAGCGTGATTTATGCGTTACTACTGTTGGCCCTCTTGATCCCTTGTTTCCTCGTAGTCGTTTGGGGGCAAATGCTTGCTTTTGACGCGATCAACTACTCCTTCTCCATGTCCACTCTTTTGTTGTTTATTATCGTGGGCTTCTTGTTTCCGAAGATTCGATTCAGGACCGAAGAAGCGTTAGAGAGGGCTCTCTTTCAGAAGCGCGTTGATCATCGAGAAACCCTCGTTCGCTCCAGCAGGGAGATGGTATCCATCGTCGATATCGAGCACCTGTCGGATAGCCTGATCAGGACTGTAGCACGTGCGCTGGGGACTGAAAAAGCATCTTTGTATTTGTTGGAAGAACCCAAAGGCGTCTATAATCTTAAGGCTCGCATAGGCGTAGAGAAGGAACAATACGAAGAAGGCACTCTCCTCCGGGATGATCCGATTATTCAAGAACTTCAGAATAATCGGGAGGGTATCGTTAAGGAGGAGCTTGAGATCGCCCGTAAGGACACGGGCACGCAAAGAGCTGTGGAAAGAATGCGCAGGCTCGAAGCGGAAATTAGCGTGCCTATCTTGTCCAAGGGAAAGTTAATAGGAATTCTGAATCTCGGTCACAAAGAAGAAAAAGAGATCTATTCAGGCGAAGATCTGGAACTTCTTTCCACTTTGGCGAACCAGGCAGCCATTGCTATCGAAAACGCACGACTGTATGAGAACCTGAAGCAATCACAGGCCACCCTCCGGCGTGCAGACCGCCTTTCTTCCTTGGGTCTGCTCACTGCCGGGTTAGCACACGAAATTCGAAATCCCTTAGTGGCTATCCGTACTTTCACGCAGCTTTTGCCTGAGCGTTACGACGATGCAGAGTTTCGTGAGGGATTTCAAGGACTTGCCCTCAAAGAGGTGGATCGCATTTGTGGCCTGATCAACGACCTGCTGAGTTTTGCGCGGCCATCGCGCCCCAACGTTGCAGAGGAAAACATGAATGACGTTGTCGATGGTATCGCACGCATTCTGGAGACGGAAGCCAAGGAAAAAGGCGTTGAGATTACAAGGGATTTTGGCACAAAGCTCCCCAAGGTCTGGATTGACAGAGAGCAAATGAAGCAGGTATTTATGAACCTGATACTTAACGCCATTCAGGCGATGAAAGAGGGTGGTTCAATCTTCATATCCACACGACTTACTGCCAAAGACGAAGCAGCGAACTCAGGCCAATTTGTTCAGGTCGAGGTCCGTGATACAGGGGTAGGGATTCCAGCGGATAACCTGGATCACATTTTCGACCCGTTTTTTACGAGCAAGGATGAAGGCAGCGGCTTGGGGCTTTCTATCTCTCATCAAATTGTTCAGGAGCATGGGGGGTATGTCACTGTCGCAAGTAAAGTCGGGGTCGGAACGACATTTCTTATAAATTTACCGGTCGGCAAGCCGATTCGTCAATTAGGCAACGGGCGCGCTCATGCAAACCAAGCGAATCTTAGTCATTGAAGAGTCCGAAGTGGTACGAGAGACTCTGGCGCTAATTCTGGGGCGGGAGTTTCTGGTCGCAAAGAGACCCTTTGGAAGAGGGGCATTCTCGTTCGCGGATACTGACCGCGATGTGGATCTGTTGATTCTTGGAGTGACACCGGCGATTGGGAAGGAGCCATCTAGCCTTTTGAAGTTTGCCGACAAGGCCCCATTCGCGGTTTTGTTTCTTGTGGATTCGAAATCTGCGGCAAGGGCAATCGAGGATCGAGAAAGGGTGGGTTGCTTAGCGAAACCGTTTAGTCCCTATGAGTTGAAAGAAAAAGTGGGACAACTGTTAGCCCGCCGAGACATTCTACCCAAGGCGCTGTCCCATTCCCTTGGAGAAACTCAAAGAGAGTTTGCCCGGTACATTGAGTTCCCTTACCTCCCGCGAGCCGCGTCCGGGTTGGCCCATCGGTTTGCGGCAACGCAGCTCCCCATTTTAATATCAGGGGAGATTGGCTGCGGTCAGGAGCGCGTCGCCCGCGCCATACATTCCATAGCGGCTGGTTTGGGTAGTTGCGTCTTACTAAACGCAGCTCAGATCAACCCCACCTATTTGGACCAAAAAAGCCTTCAACTCTCATGGACTCGGGGAAGCGAAGCGGCCCCGATAACCTTGTTGATCGAGAACGTTGATCGGCTTACCTTATCCGGCCAAGCGGAACTTTTGAATTTCATAGAACACGAAGAATACAAGTTCGGTAAGTGCCGTCTTCTTACAACGGCCCGATTGGATATTTTGGAAAAGGTTTATCGGGGCGAGTTACTGGAGGCCCTTTACTATAAAGTGGCCACTTTAGAATTGACCCTTCGACCGCTGAGAGAGCGGCGCGAGGATGTGCCGGCCATTGCCCGTTGGTTCTGCCAGTTTTATGCCGAGCATCTAGGTTTAGGGGAAGTTGATTTTTCAGCGGCTGCCAACGAGCGTCTCCGCAATTACCTTTGGTTCGGAAACGTAAACGAAATGGAGACGGTTATCGCCCGAACACTGGCCTTACAACGGAAACGCCGGATCGAAGCAGCAGATTTGATATTCGATTTTTCCGTTGCAGGAGTTTCGGAGCTGCCTGAATTCGAGAGGGATATACCGTCGAATGCTCAAGCAGAAATCAATGTGGGAGCGGCCAAGGGGCTGACCCCGCCCCGCGATGGGCAACAAAATCAAGCTGGTTTAGGGAATAGTAGTAGCAAGCGTGAGGACCTAAATATTCTGATCCACCAACTTGCCCATGAGCTTAAGAACCCGATGGTTACGATCAAAACCTTCGCGCAGCTGCTCAGCGACCGATACCAGGATGAAAATTTCCGGGAGCGTTTCCAGGACGTCGTAGGCGGCGATATTGAGCGGATGGACGAATTGCTCGAGGTCATGATTGAGTTTGCCGACTTCGCGCAGCCACATTTGAGCAAAGTGCCGTTATCGGAAAAACTTCGTTCGGCTTTGGATGAGGTTACCAAAGAATTTTCCCAGCGGCAGGCGCAGATTCTCTGGAAAGGCCACAGCTACAGCCGTGAAATCAAGGCCGACGAAACTCAGGTTACGTACGTTTTCAAAAACGTGTTGCTGGCTGTCTTAGCGCAGGCAAGAATGGGAAGTGAAATCGAGATCGACGTGGGGAAACAAGGTTGTATTGTGATCTCTTATTCTCGTGAAGTAGCGCGGGTGGCGTCAATCACTCACTATTTCGATAAATCGTCTTCCAGCGCGAACGAAAGCGTATTACCCTTACGTATCTTACTGGCAAAACAGTTGGTGGAACGTAACGGTGGAGATATGACTCTCGATTTCTCGGACACCGAGAAAGATATTTTAAGAATGGAGTTCCCGATTGCTTGAATTAGAAAAGAAGCGAGATATGACTCAACCGGTATTGCTGGTCGTGGATGATGAGGCTGGGGTGAGACAATCGCTGCAGCTTGTCTTTAACAAGACGTATCGTGTTTTGGAAGCCACGTCCGCCGACGAGGCGATTCAGCGGGTTGCGGATGAGAAGCCGGACGTGGTTTTGTTAGACATTGTTATGCCGGGTGCGGACGGTCTGGCCGTACTTAAGCAGATGAGGTCGATTCATGCCGACTGTCAAGTGATCATGTTGACCGCGCTGAACACGGCGCGCACGGCTTTTACCGCCAAAGGAACCGGCGCTTTCGATTACGTAACGAAACCGTTCGACGTGGAGGAGTTGCGCCTGCGAGTAGAGCATGCCTTTGAGAAGGCGAATTTGTTCAGGGAACTAGAACGGTTGAAAGAAGAGGTAGGCCGCAAATACGGAGTCGAGCATATCATTGGACGCTCCAAGCAGATTATCGATGTGTTCAAGGCGGTTAGCATGGTGGCTGCCAAGAAAAGCACAGTGCTCATCACCGGTGAAAGTGGAACCGGGAAGGAGCTGATTGCGCGTGCGATTCACTATAATAGTGACCGCCGTTCCAAGCCCTTCGTCGTCGTCAACTGTGCGGCGCTACCCGACACTTTGATCGAGAGTGAGTTGTTCGGCTACGAAAAGGGCGCCTTTACGAACGCTTCCCAGAAGAAGATCGGGCGCTTCGAACTTGCCCACGGCGGGACCCTTTTTCTCGATGAAATTGGAGAGCTTAATCTGGGCACCCAAGCCAAGTTTCTACGCGCCATCGAGCAGGAAACCTTTACCCGCCTGGGTGGAACAGACGAGATCAAGGTCGATGTCCGTGTTATCGCAGCGAGTAATCGCGATCTGGAAACGATGGCCAAAGCGGGGGAGTTTCGACCGGATCTATTTTATCGGCTGAATGTCGTTTCGCTTTTTCTCCCGGCCCTTAGGGAAAGACCGGAAGACGTAGCGCTGCTCCTGGACCATTTTCTACGGCTCAAGGCTCAGGAACATGCCATGGCGCCTAAGGCCCTGTCTCCCGAAGTGGTGGATTTTTTTACATCATATTATTGGCCAGGAAATATACGGGAACTGGAGAATCTGATCGAAAGGCTCACGATCCTAACCCCACATGAAACCATCATGCTACGGGACCTGCCGGTGGGGATGCGTTCAACGGACCAGACGGCGACACTTAAAGAAGATGTGCTGAGCGGTTCGAGGCCGTTAAGCGAGGCTGTTGACGAATTTGAACGAGAGCTTATTGTCAAGGCTCTACAGCGAACCGGGTTCAATCAGACCAAGGCAGCTTCTCTACTTGGAACCAGCCGGCGGATTCTAAAGTACCGGATCGAGAAGCTAAAAATCAACGAGCCCAACGACGGTGGCGAAGAAGTGAAATTATCGCCATAATTGGACAAAATTGTTCTCTTAGCTCTCTCTATTCCTTTCCTTGGCGTAAAATTACGCTTGTAAATTCGCAATTTGGCTTTTTATGGCCAAATGGCATGCTCCTTGCTCAAATTCAATGGTATGGATTCAAGCAAGCCCCATATCCTTGTAGTCGACGATGAGATGGGTCCGAGAGAATCATTGAAGATGATTCTCAACCCCTATTATAACGTGCATGTTGCGGAGCGCGGTGGCCAAGCCATTGAAATGCTCGCAAAGTTGCCAGTCGATCTCGTGACGGTGGATCTAAAAATGCCCGGGTTTACGGGCATCAACGTGCTCGAAAAATTGAAAGAATACGATCCAGATATCGAAGCGATCATTATTACCGGATATGGATCCCTCGACACCGCTATCGAAGGGTTACGGCTTGGTGCGTTCGACTATATTTCTAAACCTTTTGACGTAAATCATATTCTATCCCTGGTTCGCCGCGGACTTGAGCGCCGGAGTGCGAAGACGAAGTTAAGACAGGTCAAGTCCGATTTTCTCTCCAACGTATCGCATGAGCTGAGAACACCTCTCAGTGTGGTCGTGGGATTCGTCTACCTGCTCTTGAACCAGGTGATCGGCAAACTTTCTGAGGAACAACAGAAAGTATTGGAAACGGTGTATCGCAATTCCGAGGAACTATTGGAGCTCATTGATAACGTGCTTTGGATGACGTCGCTAAACGCAGGCGATGCCGCAGCGACCATGGAGAAATTCGATGGTTGCGAAGTCGTCCGTGAAGCAGTCAAGCGATACGAGCGTATCCTGCGCGAGAAGGGACTCACACTTTCGGTGGAAATGGCCGATACAGGAATGTCAATTGTCAGCGATCGTTCCAAGGTCGAGAGGATCTTTCAGAACGTTTTCAATAACGCGATCAAGTTCACGTATCAGGGAGAAATCAAAGTCAGGGCTCGTCCCACGGCCGATGACTCGAGCATCGAGTTCGATGTTGTAGACACAGGGATTGGTATCGAAAAAAACAAGATGGACTCGATCTTCGAGCCATTTCAGCAGGTCGATACATCGGCCCATCGTTCGTTTTCGGGACTCGGTTTGGGGCTGACTGTCGCGCGCCGGATGGCTGAACTCATCGGTGGCACGTTAGAAATCAGCAGTGAGGCTCGCAAAGGCACGCGGGTCCTGATGAAATTCCCCTCCCAGACGGGCGCCGCGGCGCCGCTGGTGACCGAGCAGCGCAAGTATGGGTAGCGAAAAGTTTATCCGATGCTGTTTCTGTGATGTCCTTCATCACGTTTCCCGATTCGATAAAGCTCCCACCTATTCTCTTGTAGGCAATGAATTCGAAGAGCGGGACACCGATGATTGGCGGTTGTTTATGGAACAACACGTCGGTCATCGTCTGGAGCCTCTAAAGGCTACCGGAGAGAAGTTCTTCGCTCGGGGCGCGCCATTGGACCCGATGGCTGTAGGCTACATTGAAGTGACCAATGGTCAAGACCGCCATCTCGTGCGCCGTGCGCGGACGAGTGTTCAGGAGCCCGTGGAATACGAATTAGTTCGCGGATACTTGGCGGAGGCTGATCTAACCGTCGAGGTTCAAGCACGGGAAATCAAGAAAGAAATGAAAATCCACTTTTCTTGGGCGCCAGCGAGCTGCCCCGATGATGACAAAATCGACATCTTCGTTGGGTTGCTCAAGGAAGTTGTCAAAAGCCTCGATCCGCGCCGGATCCGAGTGTGCGGATATTCGTATACGGACGATGCCGTCTCTTACGGTGCCTTGGATGGTGCTGCTTTACAGCTGCTCACGGAGAGATGTTCCCGCTGCTTTTCGCCTGTGGAATTAACGTCGATTCGTCGGTTTGTGGAAGCGCACGGCAACGGGTGCGACGTTATGACGGTGCTGTTGCGTCGTCGCTTGATAATCGAACAGGCTGCTTGCTAGTCGAAGGGTCTGAGTTGTCGACACAGAGTGTGTCGCAATCCTATACGTCCGTTAGTGCCTGACGTGGACGTTGCCATCCATGAGCAACCGGGCTGTGCCGCTGGTGCCGCCTCGGTAAATTGCGCATGAAAATTTCACAGAGACTCTCCTCATAATCTTTCCTAAAGTTACGTTCTGTTGACGTATAAGCTTTTTATCGACCTTACAAACTCGCTGTGGTGGCTATTCCTCGACTATAACTTCATCCGTCTTATCCACTTCCTTGAGTTTGACCGACACTTTCCCTTGGGCCGGGAGCGCCAGTTTCTTGCCCACGTAGTTGGCGGCGATGGGGAGCTCCCGGCCACCGCGGTCGATTATGACCGCCAGGTGAATTATCCTGGGGCGCCCGAGGTCGATCAGGTGATCCACAGCGGCGCGCACAGTCCTACCCGTGTTTAAAACATCATCGAAGAGGACAATAATCTTATTGCCGATGTCGAAGGGTATCCGAGTGTGATCGATGGTTCCGCCAGGCAAAAGAGCGTTCAGGTCATCGCGGTATAGCGTGATATCCATTTCCCCCACCGGAATTTCCTTGCCATAACGTTTTTTGATTATTTCGGCCAGCCGTTTAGCTACGTAGGGGCCGCGCGTGCGTACCCCGATAAAAACCACCTGATCGAGGGTGCCGTATTGCCGTGACAGCTCTCTCACGAATCGCTCAAAAATCGCGTTGATCTGGACCGCGTTGAGAAGCCGTCTTTTCTTTGTTTTAGAGGGGTTCATTGGCGACTCGAATGATGGTTTTCATCAGTAGTTGGGCCCCGAGCGCAATGTCCGCTGGATGAGTCCACTCGAGTGGATTGTGACTGATGCCGCGCCGGCTTGGCACGAAAATCATACCAGCGGGCGTAATCTTTGCCATCTGCATGGCATCGTGCCCAGCGCCGGACGGCATGATTTCATAATCGATTCCTGCTTCATCGCAGATTGCCCGTGTGACTCGGAGCAATGGTTTATTCAGCGGCACCGGATTCTCGTCGCGGATTGTCAGAACCTCGACTCTGATGCCCCGTTCGCTCGCGATCGCGCGGGCTCGATCTTTGACCATGCGCGCCACCCGGTCTTTCGACTGGGCCGAGGTGCTACGGATGTCGACGGATAATTCTGCTTTGCCGGGCACGGCATTGATCACCCCCGGTTCAATTGTCATTGCGCCAACGGTGCCCACGACGCGGCCCCTATCCATTGAGGAATATTTTTGGCAAACCTTTTCAACGTACGCGATCAATAGCGCCGAGGCGACGAGAGCGTCTTTCCGCATGCCCATCGGCGTAGTGCCGGAGTGATCGGCTTGCCCTCGGAAGATGACTTTGAAGCGGCTCGGCGCGGCGATAGAAGTAACGAGACCGATCCGTTTCCGTTTTCCCTCAAGAATAGGGCCTTGCTCGATATGGAGCTCCAGGTAGGCCTTCAAACTTTTTGGAGCACGCGCCAGGCGCCGCAAACCTGGTTGAGAAATACCCAAGCTGGACAGCACGTCGGACAATTTTGTGCCTTGAGGATCCACTGCGTTCGTTAAGTCTTTGAGATGCAGTTCCCCTGCGACCAGGCTGCTGCCGAGCGTGGAAAAACCGAAACGACTCGACTCTTCGCCGACGAAGCAGACCACTTCCAGGGGGGCGTGCACCGGAATATGGTTCTCGTTAATGGTTCGCACCGCTTCGAGGGCGCCGATTACGCCTACGGGTCCGTCGTACTTGCCGCCATGAATTACCGTGTCGAGATGCGAGCCGGCCAAAACCGCGGGCGCTTTGGGATCGCTACCGTCTAGGCGGCCGAAGATATTGCCAATAGCGTCGATGTGAATCTTGAGTCCCGCCTGGCGCATCAAGTGAATCAATAACTGACGGCTGCGAAGCTCTTTGATTGAAAAAACCAATCGCGTGACAGAGCCATGGTCACCGATGCCAATGCGGGAGACGGCATTGAGGTCCCGCATCAGCCGGCGCTTACTGATTGCGATAGGCTGAAAAAGACGTGATGCAGGGAAACCGTGCTGTGACTTCACCCGAGCATTCTACCAGTTTAGCTTCGTGAGAAAAACTGGGACTATTGATTCTATTCCAAGTTGGAAATAGCGCAAAGGCTATGTTATAGGCAGCGTATTCGAGAAATTTGAGAGGGTTCTCCATTGAGCGACGTTGCCCAGAAAATTGCCGAAATGCTGCTTCAGACCGAAGCCATTCAAGTTTATAAAAATCAACCATTTGTTTTCGTGTCAGGTCGCATTTCGCCCGTGTATATCGATTGCCGCAGGCTCTTGTCGTTTCCCCACGAGCGTGAATACATCGTGAGTCAACTCGCCATGAAAACCGAGCACGAAATCGGAGTGAATAACATCGATGTGGTTGCAGGAGGAGAGACCGCGGGCATTCCTTATGCTTCCTTTGTCTCCCATCTCATCAAAAAACCGATGATCTATATTCGAAAGCAACCCAAGGGATATGGTGGCACGAAGCAGATCGAAGGCATTCTTGAAGCTGGAAAGAGAGTATTGTTGGTTGAAGATTTGATCACGGATGGACTTAGCAAATTGCGCTTTAATATCGGTATCCGCGCGGCCGGCGCAAAGATGACCCACTGTCTCTGCGTCTTCGACTACGCGTCCGACCGATTGAATCAGCATGAAGGCCGAGACAACCTCGCAAAGAATGACATCGGATTACACGTGCTGGCGAACTGGGACGACGTTTTGGATACGGGTATCGGCAAGAACTACTTCACGGAAGAACAAAACAAGCAGATTATCGAATTCCTCAAGGATCCCGAGAACTGGGGCCGTAAGATGGGGTTTGTATAAGGCCGGTAAAGGACGCCCATCGAGTTGAGCCGCTCGATTCCTTTCATTCAGAACTGGCGCTTCCAAAGGACTTGATCAGTCCAATCGGCTTGATTTAACGGGTTCAAATCACGGCAAGTCGATCGTAGTTCTAAGCTCCGCCGAGGTAAGTTTTGAAGACGTTGATCCGTAATACCCTTATTGTGACGTTGAACGAGCAAAACGATGTCATCGAAAACGGCTCCATCGTTATCGACGGCAGCCGAATGACTTATGTCGGTCCATCAGATTGGACTCCTCCTGGCCCGTTTGATCTAGCGATTGACGGAGATCGGATGATCGCCATGCCGGGTATGGTGAATGCTCACTGCCATTCCCCGGCAAACCTCGTGCGCGGCATGATGCCGAGCAAGCCGTTGGAGATTTGGCGCGCACACTACCGGGCGTCATTGCGCGGGATGAGAGACGATGACTTTTATGCCAGCGCGCTGCTCGGCGGGATGGAAATGCTCAAGAACGGTGCCACTACTGTTCTTGATCACTTTTTCGGCAATCAGGCTTGTCGCTTTATGGGCGCCGGCGCTGCCATTCAAGCGATGCGGGATCTCGGTCTCCGGCACGTTGTATCGCTGACGCTTTCCGACAAGAACTACGAGGAGACGTTGCCGTTGGCGGAAAGCGCTGCAACAGTCAACCAAGAGATCAAACTCATGAGCCAAAGCGAGGCAAAGGAGACTCAGGCGTGGCTCGACGAGTGTGAGGCCTTTATCGGTGTTTTTCACAATCCAGAGAAGTTAACGACCTGTTGCCCGGGTCCGTCGGCGGTTCAGCGTTGTACGGACGAGCTTCTTAAAGGTTCGGCAGAAATCGCGCGAAAAGGAAACCTGCCGATGCATATTCATCTCGCCGAAACCAAGGCTCAGCAGGTGATGGGTCAACAGTTGTATCGACAGTCACTACTTAAACACTTGGATGTGCTCGGTGTGTTAGATTCCAATCTTTCGCTGGCGCACTCGATTTGGATCGAACCTGAGGATATCGAGCTTCTTGCCAAGCGGTGCGCAACTCCAGTGCACAATCCCGCGAGCAACTTGCGTATCGGTAGTGGCTTAGCCCCGGTTCGGGGGTTTCTTGCGGCCGGAGTCAACGTGGCGCTCGGCACAGACGGTGCTGCTTCCAACGATGGACAGAACATGTTCGACGCCCTCCGACTGGCAGCGCTTATTCACAATCAAGCCGGGAGCGACTTTAACCAATGGGTGACACCCCTGCAGGCGTTGGTGATGGCGACCCGCAACGGTGCACGAGCGTTCGGACTTGATGCAGGAGTGCTGGCACCGGGAAAACTCGCGGATCTGGTTCTTCTGCGCCGCGACACTACCGCTTTCACGCCGCTGAACGACGTGATAAGTCAACTCGTTTTCTGCCAGAATGGGAGCTCCGTCGATACCGTGATCGTAAACGGGGAAATCGTTGTGGAAGACGGGCGGTTAAAGAAAGTCGATCAACAAGAAGTTCTCGGCTTAGCCGTCAAAGCCCGCGAGCGGCTGAATCCTTCCATCGCAACCGAAATGGCCGCGGCAAAAACTATGGAGCCCACGTTGGCGGAGATGTATTTTCGGCTGTTTGACAAGGATGCGCGTTAGCCGAATCATTAGAGGTTTACAAATCGAGTCCCTTTCGCCGTTACAGCACTGGTCTTTGCTTGTGCCAGGGGGTGGCCTGCTCATAAGTATAAGCGACCCGAAACGCGGTGGTTTCTTGGAATGGCTGAGCGACGATCTGGAGTCCCACCGGAAGTTCGCTCTGCGTGAATCCGCACGGCACTGAAATCGCGGGTAATCCCGTGAGGTTGAAAGGGTTGGTAAAGCTCGGACGAAGATTTTGCTCGTCCGGATCCATGCTTTCGAAGACCTCTGGCGGGCGCGGAACCGTCGGGGTGGCGAAAATATCGACGCGGGAGAAGTTAGCATGAATCTGCCGGTTCAGGACTGTCCGGGCTCGCTGCGCGGTGATGTAATCGGCCGCGCTCAAAAATGCTCCTTCAAGGATTCGGTTTCTCACAGAAGTACCGAACTTCTCCGGCGCCTCTTGAAGCCGTTTTTCGTGGTATGCATAAGCTTCCGCGACCAGCAGGGTTTGATTGGCTTTACGAGCGATGGAAAACGGCTGTCCATCGAGCTCGACAATGATCCCACCGAGATCTGCTAGCGTCTTGAGAGCATTGTTGAAGACCGATTCGGTTTCCGGCTCCGTTCCCCTTTTTTCAGTGAACCAATTGGCGCGCGGCACGCCGATTCTTAAGCCCTTGATTCCTTTCTTCAAGTCAGAGCTGAAGTCGGGAACCGGGAGATCGATGGAGGCGGGGTCTGAGGCGTCATAGCCGGCAATGGCTTGAAGCAGAAGTGCGCAATCCTCCACGCTGCGAGCCATCGGTCCGGCGTGGTCCAAAGACCAGCTGAGGGGAACCAGGCCGCAACGGCTGACTCGGCCGTAGGTCGGTTTGATGCCCACTATCCCGCAATGAGACGATGGCGCTCGAATGGAGCCACCCGTGTCGGAGCCCAGGGAGCCGTAGCACAGGCCGGCAGCTAGGGCGGCACCGGAACCGCTGCTCGAGCCTCCGGGAATGTGCGCCGTATTCCACGGATTACGAACGGCAGGAAACGGAGCATCGATCGACGGTCCACCGAAAGCGAATTCGTGCATGCCTAACTTGCCGAGCAATACTGTGCCTGCTGCACGAAGTTTCGTTACGGTGGTCGCGTCCTGATCGGGCACCCAGTCCTGCAAGACGGCAGAATGGCACGTAGTGCGAATTCCTTTGGTCGCGTAAAGGTCTTTGAGGCCGATGGGAATGCCATGAAGTGGACCCCTATTCGTGCCGCTGTTGATTTCTTGTTCTGCTGTTTTGGCTTGTTCAAGTGCCAGCTCCGCCGTGACGGTGATGAAGCTATGCAGTTTGTCGTCGATGGACTCAATCCTATTGAGGCAGGCTTGGACAAGTTCGACCGGGGAAACCGCCTTGCGTCTCAATTGGTCCGCCGCTTCCGTAATGCTGAGATAGGGCAACTCGTTCGGTGCCATAGATTTACTATTTACCGAGTTTCCGTTCTCGAAGCGACGAATATGGCGGCCGGCTCAATACGATCGGTCATGAACTCACGCAGTTCTGCTATTTGGCTGTGGGAGCGGTTGATTCCAGGGAGAAGCTTGGATAACTCCTCTTCCGACAAGCTCAACCCCGATCGCTCCGCCATCGTCCGCAACTTCGCCAGCGCAGTGTTTTCTGCCATGCTCGCTCCCAACGTCTTGCTAGAAATCAAGCCACTTTCTAGCCAAATGCCGATCTGCTTGTCAATGCTGTAAGGAAGTGAAGTGGTGAATTGCCTGGCCGAGTTTCAATGATCCGGTTCATGAGAGCGTCTCGACTGCTATTTCAAGGTACCACGATCCATGGAGCCCAGAGGGAGGGTGCCTCGCGTTGTGGGCCCTATTTGCCGGAGCCCGCGCGACCGAGAAACACATTCTGATTAACGGAGAATCCCTGTAGTCTGACGGCTCGGGTCAGCGCAAGTTGCCGGTGTGACCGAGGGAATAGCGACCAGGCTGCGGCCATACCGTGAGCCCGTGCGGTTCGGTTTTCACCGGGATTTTTCTGACGCTGCCGGAAGTCGTGTCGAAGATGTAGACCTCGTTGTCGTAGCGTCCCGAGAGCCAGAGGAGCTTGCCGTCCACGCTGACATTACCCATGTCGGGGCTGCCGCCACCGGGGATAGGCCATGTCGTCGTCACTTTGCGGGTGGCGAAGTCGATGACGCTTACGCTGCCTTTGCCCTTGGGCGGGCCGTAGACACGGGCGACGCCTCGGTTGGCTACATAAAGTTGCGTACCGTCGCGACTGGGATAAAGGCCATGGGCACCGAGACCGGTGTTGATATGGCCGATCTCGATGAACTTATCGGCGTCGACGATGAAAACTCCCGCCGCTTTCATGTCGGCGACGTAAAATACTTTCCCGTCCGGCGAAATACGCACGTCCTGCGGCATGCCGCCTTTGGAGAGCTTCAAATAGCCGAGCACTTTGCGTTCGACCAGATCGACCTTGGCCAGCGCGCCACCGTATTCACAAGTAAATATGCCGTAGCGGCCGTCGATGGAAAAGTCGGCGTGGTTGATGCCCGGGCAGTTGGGCGTGTCGATGGAAAATTTCATCGCCATAGTGTGCGGATCGCGAAAATCGAGCCGCTTGCGCGCTTCGGCGACGATGATCGCGGCGCTGCCGTCCGGGGTGAAATACATGTTGTACGGGTCGTCCACCGGAATGTTCTTGCCGGGCTTGCCGGTGACGGGATCGATCGGCGTGACGCTGCCATCATCGCGTCCCTCGGCGTTGTTGTTGACCCAAAGGGTTTTCAAGTCCCAGGACGGCACGACGTGCTGCGGGTGCACGCCGACGCGAAATTTGCTGACGACCTTGAACGTCGCCGGGTCGATTACCCAGACGTCGTTGGAGCTGCGATTGGGCACGTAGACGCGCGATAGATGATTCGCGACTACCGGGCTAAGCTTGTCGGGTTTCGTCTCGCTGTAGAGATTGTTGGGATCTACCACCGATGGCATGCCCGGTGGGGTCTGAATGGGTCGGGGTGCACTACCGATGGAAGGGTCAGCGGCGTTAGACAGCCTCGGTAAGATCAGAACGACGGCGATGGCTGAAAGGAACGCAAAAAGCCCCCCTACGCGCTGAATGATCATTATCACCTCCGACCGATCTAGTGACCACAACGGGAACTAACCCGATCCCGGTGTTTGGATTTTTACAATGGTAAACGAAAAAGCCGGAAATTTCGAATTGGCGGGCTATGCGGCGTCTTTTTTCTTCTTGTTCTGGATGGCCCAGTAAACGTTTTCCGGCTTGAGAGGCAGGTCGTACACGCGCACGCCCAGGGCATCGGCCACCGCATTGCCAATGGCGGCCGGTGTTGGCGCCAAGCCGGGCTCGCCTAACCCTTTGGCCCCGTATGGGCCCTGCGGTTCCGCGCACTCAACGATAATAGGGATCATGGGCGGCACGTCCAGGGAGGTTACCAAGTGGTAGTCCAGGAACGACGGATTGCGCACCTTGCCGGTCTTATCGATGATCATTTCTTCGTGCAGGGCGGAACCGATACCCATGGCGACGCCGCCTTCGATTTGCGCCACGCAGTTCAATGGGTTGATCGCCTTGCCGACGTCGTGCGCCGCCGACATGCGCAGCAAGCGTACCCTGCCGCTCTCTTCGTCGACCATGACTTCGGCGGCTTGGGTGGCGTACATATAAAAGGCCGACGCGTGATCGCTGTGTCCGGTTTCCAGATCCAAGTCCTTGCCGATCTCGTAGGTGTATGAGGCGTCGCCGCGCACGATGCCGTGGATGCCGAGCTTGCGCTTTACCACTTCGCCGATGGGTAACGCCTGTTGCGGCTGGTCTTTGAGACGAATCTTGCCGTCGGCGCAGGCGAGATCCTGCACCTTGGCTTCGAGCATCGGGCTCGCCGCTTCCATGATCTGTTCACGCGCGTGGATCGCCGCGCCACGCACGGCGTTGCCCATGTGATAGGTGCTGCGGCTCGACGTCGTGGACGCGTCGTAGGGGATCACATCGGTGTCGAGCGGGTGCATGCGGACTTTTTCCATCGGTACCTTGAGCTCTTCGGCGGCGACTTGAGAAAGAATCGTGTTGCAGCCCTGGCCGATCTCAACGGTCCCCGCAAACACGGTCACTTCGCCCTGGGCGTTCACCGTCACGCCGGCGTTCGATGTCGTCGGCGAGCGCGTCGGCTTCTGGATGCAGGCGAAGCCTTTGCCAATCTTGACGCCCGGCTGAGTCGGGGGCGGCGGCGTGCCCCAATCGATCGCTTCTGTTGCTTTCAGCAGGGTTTCCTTGAGGCCGACAGCGTGAAGCCGCTCGCCCCAGTAGGAGACATCGCCTTCGACGAAGATATTTTTCATGCGAATCGCCAGGGGATCCATGCCGAGTTGCTTAGCAATCTCATCCAACTGCTGCTCGCCGGCCCACGCTCCCTGGGGTATACCATAGCCGCGGTAAGAACCGGCGACGGGCTTGTTGGTGTAAACTGCGTAGCCGTCGACCTTGACGTGGGGAATTCGGTACGGTCCTGGTGCGGGCAGGCTGCCGCGGATGCATACCGTCGGGCTTTTCTCGGCATAGGCGCCGGCGCCCCAGTAGATCGTCATTTCGCGCGCTATTAGAGTGCCGTCTTTCTTCACGCCGGTCTTCGAATAAACCACCGCTTCGTGGCGCGTCAAGGTCGAGATGAAAGTTTCTTCGCGGTTGAATTTCACGCGCACCGGCCGGCCGTTGGTATGGAAGGCGAGGGCAACCGCAATGGGCTCGACTTTCAAACCGCCCTTGGAGCCGAAGCCGCCGCCCTGGGCTGGATTGATGAAGCGGATTTTGTCCTTCGGCATGTTCAAGGCTTCGGTGATCTCATGCAGGGCACGAAAGGGCGCGTCGTTGGCGACCCAGAGGGTCAGGCGACCGCTCTCTTTGTCCCACTGTGCATGGGCCGAATGGGGTTCCATGGCGGCGTGCTGAATCATCGGCACGAAATATTTTTCCTCGACGACGAGGTCGGAGTCTTTAAAGCCTTTGTCAACGTTGCCGGTGCGGAGCTTGAAATGCTCGGCGATGTTGGCGTGCGGCCCGGGTACGATGAAGTCGACCTTGCGGTACTTGGGAAAGTCCTCGTGGATCGCTACCGCGCTCGGCTTACAGGCCTCTTCCGGGTCGGTATAGACCGGCAAGTCTTCGTATTCGACTTCGATCAGCTTGACCGCGGCTTGCGCCGTGTCTTCGTCTTCCGCCGCCACCGCCGCCACCGGCTCGCCGATGTAGCGCACTTTGCCCTGGGCGAGAAACGGCTTATCTTTGATCGATTCGCCGTGCGTCCAGGGGGCGTCTTCGCCTGTGACCACCGCGACGACACCGGGCAACTGCTTGGCTTTTCCCGTATCGATCTTTTTTATTTTGGCGTGTGCCTTTGTGCTGAACAGCGTCTTGCCGTAGAGCATGTTAGGTAGAACTAGATCGTAGCCGTAGACGATTTGCCCCGTGACTTTTTCGTTGGCATCGACGCGGGTGACCGGTTTTCCGACGACTGTGAGTTCCGCCATTCTTAACTCCTTGGGAGGTTCAAATCGTTCAAGCCGCTCAAAACGTTCAAACCGTTTCGGAGGTTGGATTCGTTGTCGATGCGTTCAAGCCTTTTGAACGGAGCGCAGCGGTTGAACGATTTGAACATGTTTATTTTCGGAGCATCGCCGCGGCGTCCTGGACGGCCTGGATGATCTTGGCGTAGCCGGTGCAGCGACAGAGATTACCCGAGAGTGCGTAGCGTATCTCTTCTTCCGTAGGGTTCAGGTTTTCATCGAGCAGCGCCTTGGACATCATCAGCATCCCCGGGGTGCAGTAGCCGCATTGGGCGCCGCCGTCTTGGATGAATGCCTTCTGAATCGGGTGCAGCTCGGGGCCGATTTTCAGCCCTTCGATGGTGACGATATCCACGCCGTCGAGCTCGGCGGAAAGAATCAGACAGGAGTTGACCGGTTTGCCGTTGAGAAAAACCGTGCAGGCGCCGCAATCGCCGGTGCCGCAGCCTTCTTTGGTGCCGGTAACTCCGATTTCATCGCGCAACAGGTCGAGCAAAAGACGGTGGTTCGGGACGTCGCGGCCAACGCGAGCGCCGTTGAGAGTAAATTGAATCTGTTTGTTCATGGCAACCTCGGATCAAATTGGAGTGCTGGCGTGTTGAATCCGGATTCCGAAACCCATTATTTCAGTACGCCAATACTCCATCAGTCCATTCTTTTAGTACCTTCTGTCACGCCGATCTACCCAGGACTTTGCCGGTCCCACCGCGGCGTTGAGAATCGCGCGCTTGGTCATGACGCCGACCATGGCCCGGCGATAGTCCGCCGACGAGCGCACGTCGCTGATCGGCTTGCTTTCGCGCGCCGCTTCATCGCCGACTTGCGCGGCGAGCTCTTCGGTCAAGATCTTACCTTCGAGCAGCGCTTCGGAATTTCTTGCGCGGATCGGCGTCGGCGCCACGGCGCCGAGGACGATCCTAACTCCGCTACACTTCTTGTCGCCGGCGAAATCATATGCAACCGAAACGCCGATGTAGGCGAGGTCCATCATGTCGCGCGGTGAAAACTTGATGTATTCGCCGACCAACTGCGGACCGGTCTTGGGAATCGTGATTTCAGTTAAGATCTCGTCCGCGTCCATGGCATTTTGTCCCGGGCCGCGGAAGAAATCTTCCATAGGCATGGTTCTTTCACCGCCAGCGCTGGCGATTTTCGCCGTGGCGTTGAGCGCGATCAGGCTTGGCGCCACGTCCGCGGATGGCGTGGCGTTGGCCATGTTGCCGCCGACGGTCGCGCGGTTTCGGATCTGGATCGAGCCGACCTCCGCGGCGCTTTGGGCAAGAAAAGGATACTTCTGCTTGACGACCGGCGACGTCTCGATGGTGTACATGGTCGTTAGCGCACCGATACCGAGTGAACCGTCGCCATTCACGCGGATGCTGTTTAGTCCGGGCAGCCGTTTCAGATCGACGATGTATTTCGGCAGCAGGCCCTTTTCCTTCATCGCGATGACCAAATCGGTGCCGCCGGCGAGAAAACGGCCGCCGGGGCCGTTGTCCTTAAGCAACCGGCTCGCTTCCGCCAGGGTCGCCGGCTGGTAAAAATCAAATGGCTCTGTGCGTTTCATAAAACAGCGCAGAATAGCGGCGCTGAGAACTGAGGCATAGTCAGTTCTCAGGAGCCGCTACGCAGTCCTTCACTAGACTAAGGGCTTGAGGGCTTTGCCGATCGGCTTGCCGCAGGGTTCGCCGTCTCTCATCTGCACATGGCCGCGCACAACGGTGAGCACCGGCATGCCTTTGACTTTCCAGCCATGCCACGGCGACGGTTTGTTCTTGCTGTGTAATTTATTCACGTCGATGGTGCCCTCCTTGTCCATATCGACGACCGTGATGTCGCCGTCGGAGCCGAGTCGGATGGCGCCCTTCTTCGGATAAATCTGCCACACCTTCGCCGGATTTTCGCAGGCGACCTTAACGTATTGATTGAGAGTCAACCTGCCTTTGTTGACCTCGGTGAGAATCAGTGGAACCCCGGTCTCGACACCGCAGAAGCCGGAGATGCAATCCCAGATCGCCGGCTTCGTCAATTTGCCGTAGATGTCCGAGCCTTTTTCATCCAATGTATGCGGTGAATGGTCGGTGGCCAAGGTATCGACAAACCCTTCGCGGAGCCCTTGCCACAGCACTTCGGCGTGATCCTGGGTGCGAACCGGCGGGTTCATCTTCAGGAGGGAACCGACCTTGTCCATATCATTGGGTTCGCGCAGGAGATAGTGCGGTCCGGTTTCGGCCGTAACTCTCAAGCCCCGGGCCTTGGCATCGCGCACCATGTAAGCCGCCTGCTTGGAGCTCATGTGAAACACATGGAGCTTGGTGCCAAAGGTCTCGGCAAAGAAAAGCGCGTGGTGGACCGATTCAGCCTCACAGATGTCTGGACGAGAGGCTTCCCAATAGCGGGCGTCGTTTTTCCCCTCGGTCTTCAGCTTGTTGGTACAGTAAGCCATGATCTGACGATTTTCCGCGTGAATGCCTAAAGGCAACTTCGACTGCGCGATGTAATCAAAGGCTTCCATGCACATGCCGTCGTCGGGGAAGGGTAGGTTGCCGATGGTCTCGCCGAAGAAGATCTTGAAGCCGATTGCGCCGGCGCCGGCCATGGGCAAGATATCTTTGGTGTTGGTCTGCACAACCACGCCCGTAATGCCGAAGTCGACGAGCGATTTTGCCTCTCCCAGTTGCTGTTTGACCTTTACTTGTTCGGCATCCGCGGTCGGGGGCACGGTATTGGGCATGTCGACGACACTGGTAATGCCGCCGCAGACAGCCGCGGTGGAACCCGTCGTGAAGTCTTCCTTGTGGGTCATGCCGGGCTCTCTGAAGTGAACGTGCCCATCAATAATACCCGGGAGGATGTGCTTGCCTTTGGCGTCGACTTCCTCTTTGCCCTGGGGCAATTGATCGTTTGAACCGATAGCGACGATTTTTTCATTGCTGATAGCGACGCCGCCCTGAAACGTTTCCGTGGGTGTCACCACCCAGCCATTCTTAATAACCAGATCTGCTGCCATTTGTTTTCCTTTCCCTTGATCGATTTTTGAATTAGCTCACGGTTCCGGTGTAACGAAATTCGCGAATCTCCTGTCTCTGCTTAAGATCGGATAGCACGTTGTCTTTGCCCGCTTGAATATGCGCGCGAACGATTTTCACGGCATCTTGAGTGTTGCGTCGCTTCATGGCCTGCAAGAGTTTTAGATGTTCTTGATGGGCCGTGATACCGCGCGCTGGATCATAGAGTCCGTCGGTTCTGCGCTTCAAGATAATGCGCTCAAAAACCTGGGTCAATGTCCTAATCAGCGTCTCGTTGCCGGAAAGGCGGGCAATTTCAAGATGCACGTCTTGATCGTACACCAACCGGTCCCGCGTAAAGCGTTTTTGCACATCCTGTCCGTACAGATTCATCCTTCCCGACAGTTCCGTCAACGTCGCATCGGTGAGATTCGCGATGGCTTTTTCCACGATGAAAGCTTCCAAAGCTTCGCGCAGTTCGTAAAGCTCATTTGCCTCTTGCAATCTAATTTCTTTACAGGTAAAACCGCGATTCGGCAGGAGGGAGACGTATCCTTCCTGAACCAAGCGGGTCAACGCTTCGCGCACCGGAGTTCGACTGACACCGAGGCGCTCACTGAGTTCTTGGTGATGAAGTTTTTGACCGGGCAAGATTTCATTGCAAAGAATCAGATTTTTGATTTGACTATAAACTTGCGCCGATAGATTCTCGGTGCGCTTCGCTCGCGGTTTAATTTTTATCAGCTTATGGGCCATGAAAAGCAGTTTGCATAAAAAAGTTTATGCAATTATTAGTGGCGAACCTATCGAATCCACCCTGGGTTGTCAATGAAGCGTCAAGCAAGCTTGAAAAAAGATCTAAAAATGATAATGGCTAGTGCGTTATTTAGTGGCGGCCATAAGAAATAAGGCACTTGTTTCTTGGCCCGAAGCCGGCCGCTCAATCGAACTTTAAGGAGGCAATGTGGCACAAACCAAGTTACAGGCGACAGGATTGCGGCACGAGTATTATCAGCCGCGAACGGGCGGAAGGCTCTTGGCCCTGGATAACATCAACCTGCAAGTCGACGACGGTGAATTCGTCACCATCGTGGGTCCCAGCGGCTGCGGCAAGACCACTTTCATCAACCTCTGCGACGGATTGCTCAAACCCACGGCAGGCCAGATTGCTATCGATGGGCAGGTCGTGACCGGACCCGGCACGGACCGAGGGATGGTTTTTCAGGATTCCTGTCTGTTGCCGTGGCGGACCGTCTTTAAGAACGTCATCTTTGGATTGGAGTGCCAGGGGTTGGACAACGGTGAGGGTCAAGAACGCGCAAAAAAGTTCATCAACCTAGTGGGACTTCAGGGTTTCGAAGATCACTACCCCCACGAGTTATCCGGCGGTATGCAACAGCGCTGTAACCTAGCCAGAGCGCTAACCATAGATCCGCAGATTTTGATTATGGATGAGCCGTTTGCCGCCCTTGACGCGCAGACCCGTGAGATCATGCAATTGGAATTGCTGCGTATCTGGCGCGAGGCAGGCAAGACCGTTCTGTTTATTACCCACCAGATCAACGAGGCGATTTACCTGGCAGACCGTGTTATCGTTTTCGGCGCGCGCCCCGGCAAAGTGAAGGAAATGATAAAGATCGATATCCCGCGCCCTCGGCCCCTTTCAACGAAGCGGGAGAAAAAGTTTTTAGAGTATGAAGATCATCTCTGGAACCTGATTGAAGAAGAGGTCAAAAAGACCATGGTTCAAGACCAGGTCGTCCACAATATCGACGCCTAAACCGGCATAGGAGTTTTGCAGGGTGCGGAGGTTCAACTCCCAGACCCTTATTCTAATAGGGGCGACGCTTTTTGTTCTGTATCTGGCAGGCGTGCCTCTCGTCATGCTTCTTTATGGAAGCATCCGCAGCGCGCCCATCGGAGAACCTGGAGCTACCTTCACCATTCAGAACTACATCAAGGCCTATGTCGATAAAGAGTTCTACCTCCTTTTCCTGAACTCCATCTATTACGGCTTGGGCACATGTGTCGTTACTTTTCTTTTGGGCACCTATCTTGCCTGGGTCAGCGAGCGAACCAATACTCCATTCAAGAAGTTGTTCGTGGTGATGGCGCTGATTCCGTTCATTATTCCCGGAATCCTCAGCACCATCGCATGGATATTGCTCCTGAGCCCCAAAATCGGCCTGATCAATCTAGTCTTAAAAGGAGCCCTAGGATTGGAATCGGCCCCATTCAACGTTTACTCCATGTGGGGAATGGTTTGGGCCGAGGCGATTCATCTCTATCCTCTGGTATTTCTCCTTATGTCCGCGGCGTTTCGCAACATGGATACCTCGTTAGAGGAGGCCGCGCTGACCGCCGGATCGAGCACCTTTACGACCTTCCGACGAGTCACCCTTCCGCTGATGCGCCCCGCCATGTTCAGCGTGCTTTTGATTGTCTTCATTCGTGGCATTGAGGCTTTTGAAGTGCCGGCGTTGATCGGGGTCCCCGCAAAGATCTCGGTTTTTACCACGAAGATCTTTCTTGCCATCCACCAGTTTCCGTCGGATTTTGGTTTGGCGGGGGCCTACGCGGTGACGCTGCTGGCGATCAGTACGACCGGCGTGCTTATCTACGGCAGGATCACTCGGCGCGAAGAGCGTTATGCGACGGTCACGGGTAAAGGATACCGTCCCCGGGTCATTGACCTTGGCGGCTGGAAATATGTTACTTGCGCGATCTCGTTTTTTATTTTCTTGCTCGCCGTGATTCTTCCAGTTTTCGTTTTACTTTGGTCTTCTTTTATTCCCTACTACGGGGTTCCTTCCCGCGAGCTCATGGCGAAAATGACTTGGGGAAACTATCAATACATTCTAAATTATCCGCTGGCTTTGACGGCTTTCAAAAACAGCTTTTACCTCTCCGTAGGTTCGGCCACTTTCGTTATGCTCTTAACGTCGGTGATTGCCTGGATTACGGTGAAGACCAAGTTGCCCGGGCGGGCGCTGCTCGACAATATGACGTTTGTCCCCATCGCGATGCCGGGTATCGTTCTGGGCGTGAGTTTGATTTGGGTTTACCTAACGCTGCCGATCCCGATTTACGGGACGATTTGGGTCTTACTCCTTGCCTACATTACCAAGTTCATGCCCTATGGTATTCGGGCGGCCTCAGCCTCGATGATCCAGATCAATAAGGAGCTCGAAGAGGCGTCCTTTACAGCCGGCGGCACCTGGTTTCAGACCTTCCGGAAGGTTATTCTGCCGTTGTTGATGCCGGGTTTTACCGCAGGCTGGATCTATATCAGCATCATCGCGCTGCGCGAGTTGTCTACCTCAATCTTGCTCTATTCCTATAACAGCACTGTTCTTTCCATTATGGCCTTTGACCTTTGGGAAGGCGGGCAGTACACCTACGTTTGTGCATTGGGAGTGATGATGGTTTTATTGCTGGTCGCGATGGCTTTCACCGCACGAAAACTGGGTGCAAAGATAGGCATAGCCGAATAGCTAATAGTTTCGACATTTCACTTAACCTCTTCTGAAACAAGTTAGGCTCGACGAATTCGGGAGGCTCAATGGCAGAAAAAAGAGAAATGGTCCAAATCGAGTCGCTGGAGAAATACTTTGGTGAGGACAAAGAGCGCGTTCATGTCCTCAAGGGGGTTTCCCTCAACATCCCCGAAGGTTCGCTCTATACGTTTTTAGGTCCGAGTGGATGCGGCAAAACGACGACGCTTCGCTGTGTCGCCGGTCTGGAAAGACCGGACGGGGGCAAAATCAGCATCGGGAGTCAAACCGTTTTTGCCTCCGGTGAGCGCGTTTACATTCCCACCAACAAACGGCCCATCGGCATGGTCTTCCAATCTTATGCAATCTGGCCGCACATGACGGTGGCGGAAAACGTCGCCTATCCTCTCACGATACAACGCCGCCCAAAGGCTGAGATCAAGCAGAGAGTGCTGGATGTGCTGAAGATCGTTGGTCTTGACGGTCTGGAGGATCGGCCTGCCCCGAAACTTTCCGGGGGGCAGCAGCAGCGCGTCGCCTTTGCCCGAGCTCTCATAAACGAGCCCAAGGTCATGCTGTTGGATGAACCGTTGAGTAACCTCGACGCGAAGCTGCGTGTCCAGATGAGATCCGAGATCAAGGCTCTACAACGCCGGACAAGTATCACGACCATTTTTGTGACTCACGATCAGGCCGAAGCCCTGGCCATATCGGATCAGATTGCGGTTATGCACGGCGGCAAGCTTATCGAAATAGGCTCGCCTCATCAGCTTTATAGCCGTCCGAAGCGAAGGTTTACGGCAACCTTTTTGGGACTTACGAATTTGATTGCAGGGAAAGTACTGGAGGTGGACGGCGATTCGAGGCCCGGTAAAATGGAGACCAAAAGAGGCGTTCTAAGCTTCATTCCGGCACCGGGACTGAAAAAAGACCAAGCCGCGGTCATTTCGATCCGGCCGGAAAATATCCCGGTGCATAAAGAAAAGCCGCACTCTTTAGAAAACGTCGTCGAAGGAACGGTCAAAGAGGCGATTTTCATGGGCGACGCCTATCACTGTAAAATCGCGGTGGGCGATGATCTGTTGGCTGTGCATACTCATCCATTCAACCATATCAGTCCCGGGGAGAAGGTCTATCTGCATTTGGATCCGCGGAGTTGCAATGGCCTGCCTGCGGATGATACGGAAGGTGTTGATGAAAGTATGTTAGGCGATTAAGATAGACTTTGGGTTTTGGTGAGATGAAAGGAGAGTCAAGCCTATGACTGCATTGGAAGCGCGAAAGCTCGCTGAGGAAGATCTAAGGGCCGGAAAAACTCCGAGCTACACGGATCTGCGCGAATGGTTGGAGATCGTTGACAGCTTTGGTGAACTCAAAAAGGTGGACGGTGTCGATTGGAATCTAGAAATGGGGACGTTGTCCGAGCTGATCGCCCGGGAAAGCAAAGGGGCTGTACCGGCGGTTTTGTTCGACAACGTTAAGGATTATCCCAAGGGTTATCGGGTGCTGTTCGCTCAGAACGCTTCGTTTAAGCGGATGGCATTGAATCTAGGTTTGCCGATGGATCTTGCGAATTTGGACTTGGTTCGGGCCTTGCGCCAGAAGCTGACAACCCATCAACCGATTCCGGCCAAGACTGTTACCAAAGGTCCGATCCTGGAAAACGTGATGTCGGGCAACGATGTCAATCTTCTCAAATTCCCGGTGCCTTTGATCCACGAACTGGACGGAGGCCGATTTATCGGCACGGCGTGCCTCGTGATCACCCGCGATCCCGACGAAGGTTGGGTCAATTTCGGTGCCTACCGAGGGATGGTGCAAGATGAAAAGAGCATGAGTTGCTATATCTCGCCGGGGAAGCACGGTACCATCCAACGCTCGAAGTATTTCGAGAAAGGCAAGCCTTGCCCCGTGATCATCTGTGTCGGTCAGGACCCGGTGCTATTCATGGTCTCAGGTAACGAGATCGACTATGGCGTGTCGGAATTCGATTATGCCGGCGGGCTGAAGGGCGCGCCCATTGAGGTCATTGAAGGCAAAGCCACCGGGCTGCCATTTCCGGCCCATGCCGAGATCGTCATCGAAGGTTTCATGGATCCTAATGATCGCAAGACCGAGGGACCTTTCGGCGAGTGGACCGGCTACTATGCCAGCTCCAGCCGTCCGGAACCGGTGGTTCGCGTGCAAAATATCTATTACCGTAACGACCCGATCTTGACCTGCGCGCGTCCCGGCCGTCCGCCTTCCGACTACTCCATCGCCAAATGCATGGTGAAATCGGCGCTCATCTGGGAGCAGGTCGAAAAATGCGGCGTGCCCGATGTGAAGGGCGTATGGTGCCACGAGGCCGGTGGAGGCCGCTTGTTCAACATCATTTCCATCAAACAGCGCTACCCCGGCCATGCGCGCCAGGCGATGCTGGCTGCTTCGCAGGTCCACGCCGGGGCTTATCTTGGCCGCTATGTGATCGTCGTCGATGAGGATATCGATCCGACCAACACGTTCGATGTCATCTGGGCGTTGTCCAGCCGCTCTGATCCCGTGGAGTCCATTGAGATCCTGCGCCGCTGCTGGAGTGGTCCGCTGGATCCGAGAATTCAACCAGGCAAAAAGGGCTTCAATTCTCGCGCCGTTATCGATGCCTGCCGTCCGTTCGAGTGGATGAAAGATTTCCCGCCGGTGGCGGAATCGACACCGGAACTGAAGGAGAAGATTCGCGCGAAGTGGAAGAAAGTGATCGACGGCTAAACCGAAGTCTAAGTCTGTGCCTTAGAAAGGGGTAGCTAATTCCGACGGCTACCCCTTTCTATTTTGCCAAACTACAATATTAGAGGAAGACGTTCGGTAAGAGCAATTGCTTGAGGGGTGACGTAGGCAGCGTAGGGCAGGGCTTCGACACCGGCTTTAACGGCCCGGCGTAACCAGCGGCCATATTCCTGGTCGATTTCGTCGGCGGGTCTAAAGCTACTGCAATCGTTCCGCTGAATTACGAAAACCAGGGCGGCGCGATGTCCTTGGCGCCGAAGCCAGATCAGTTCTTTAAGATGCTTGGTGCCGCGCTCGCTGACCGAATCGGGAAACGCGGCTGCGCCGCCGACGGCAAGGGTGACGTTCTTAACCTCTACGAAGCAAGACCCGATGCTTCCTTGCAGGCAGAGATCGAGCCGCGTTCCTTGACGGGTAACGACTTCACGCCGGACGCTAGCATAGCCTTGCAGCTCAGGAATCGCGCCGCTGGCAATGGCTTCGGCCACCAGATGATTCGGGTGCATCGTGTTGATGCCGACCCAAGTTCGGCCGACTCGAATCATTTCCCAGGTGTAAAGAAGACGCCTTCCCTCCCTGTCGCAACGCGAGATATACACTACGCTACCGGCTTCTTTACAGCCCATCATACTGCCGGTATTGGTACAATGAGCAGTGACGACCTCGCCGCTAGCGAGCTGTACGTCGGCGAGAAAGCGTTGGTAGCGTTGGATCAGGGTGCCGCGGATCAGGCGTGAAGGAAAGCGCATGGTCTGGAAATATGATTCAGCGCACTTTTGCGGGTTTTGTTGCAGTGGCAATGCCGCTTTGTTAGTTTCGACGAGTGAATATTCAGAATTGGAGCCTTAATGTCAAGCCAACAATTGAAGGTCGTTGGTCATAGTGTTCCGCGAGTCGACGGGATTGAAAAGGTTACGGGCAAGGCCAAATTCCTCGGGGACTTGATGATTCCGGGGATGCTTCACGGCAAGATCCTGCGCAGCGTCTATCCCCATGCGCGAATTCTTGCCATCGACACTTCAAGAGCAGAAGCATTGCCCGGGATCGCTGCCGTGCTCACCGCGGCGGATCTCGGCGATCTCGTGCCTATCTATAATGGTCGTCCGGTGATTGCCGCGAACAAGGTTCGTTACGTCGGCGAACCGGTGGCGGCCGTGGCGGCGGCGGACCCGGAAACGGCGGAGGAGGCGATCTCGCTTGTCGACGTTCAATACGAAGAACTACCCACGGTGATTGGCATCGCAGCGGCCCGCGCCGCCGGCGCGCCGCTGATACACGAAGATCGTAGTGACAATATCTGCAGCCACGAGCGGGTCGAACGGGGCAACATTAAAGCGGGCTTTGCTCAATCGGACGTCGTCGTCGAAGACCGATTTACCTTTCCTATGGTTTATCACTACGCGATGGAGCCTCACGCCGTAATCGCCCATTGGAACGACGAGGGCTTGACGGTCTGGTCCTCGGCGCAGCATCCGTTTCAGGTGCGCGGCGACATTGCGAAAGTGTTTCGTATTCCTCCGTCGCGAGTTCGGATAGTGATTTCGTATTTGGGCGGCGGTTACGGTAGCAAGTCTTACACGAAGTTTGAACCGCTGGTGGTGGCGCTGGCGCGCAAAGCCAACGCCCCGGTGCGGGTGTGCAATTCCGTTTCCGACTCGATGCTTACCGTGCGACGCCATGCGGCCGAGGTCAGAGTTAAAACCGGTTTCAAGCAAGACGGCACGCTGATGGCCCGGGAGGCGGAAATTTACTTGGATACCGGAGCTTATGACGACAACGGGCCCCAGGTGACGATCCGCGCAGCGACCCGAGTCTTGGGTCCCTATCGGATTCCGAACATCCTCACCAACGCGTATTCCGTCTATACGAACGCAGGCTCGGCGGGTTCTTTTCGCGCCATCGGTGCGCCTCAGGTAATATTCGCCGGAGAATCTCAGATCGACATTGCGGCGGTCCGTTTGGGAATGGACCCGGCTGAGCTGAGATTAAAGAATCTACTAAAAAAAGGTGAAGAGCTTCGTCCGGGATTGAAAGGCATCGATGCCAATTTAGCTGCCGGTTTAAAGAAGCTTATTAAGGCATGCCAATGGAAAAAGTCGGTCGCCAAAACGGCGACGCCGGTGGGCCTGGCCTGTGCCGTGACCAACGCCGGAGCGACACCGGTTTCCGTAGCGATGGCTCGATTGCAGTCCGATGGTATCGTCAACATTCTCGCCGCCAGCACGGAAATGGGGCAGGGGGTCCGGACGGTCTTAGCGCAGATTGCCGGAGAAGAACTGACTATCCCCTTGGATCAGATTGTTATCGGCGGTGCCGACACGAAAGTCACACCCTACGACAGCTCCACCGGTTCCAGCCGCTCCACGACTTGCATGGGAAACGCGGTGCAGGCGGCGGCGCGGGATCTAAAGCAGCAATTGATTAAGATCGCCGCCGAGACATTTCGGGTGCCGCAAAGCCAGGTGAAACTCCAAGACGGCACGCTTGTCTGCGGCGAGGCGCGTCTTAATTTCAAGGAGGCTTTGGAGCGGCGCTTCGGCAAAGGTTCCGGCGGCGAGCTCATCGGCCGAGGCGATACGACTCCGTCGCTCACGGACAACCAGCTGCCGGTCTTCTGGGAAGTGGGAATGGGGATGGTTGAACTGGATATCGATGAAGAGACTGGGCAAGTTCGGATCAAGCGGCTCATCTCGGTGGCGGATGTCGGGAAAGCGATTCACCCCGAAGGCTGTATCGGCCAGGAAGAAGGAGCGGCCATGATGGGAATCGGTCATACCCTTTTCGAACAGATGATATACGATGCCAATGGCCAGCTGCTCAATCCGAATCTGGTCGATTATCGCGTGCCCAGCTTTAACGACGTGCCTGAAGAGTTTCACACGGTGTTGGTGGAAAACGAAGATGGTCCCGGACCGTATGGTGTTCGCGGAATGGGTGAAGGGGGGCTGTTATCCGTTGCCCCCTCGGTCACCAACGCGTTTGCCCGCTTTACCGGTATACGCCTCAAGGACTTACCCTTGACTCCCGAGCGGGTATGGCGAGCGTTAAAGCAACAAAAATCAAGAGCGTCCGACTAAGGAAATCCTCTTTGCGATGAAGGTCCGGCGCTAACGGTCGAATCCTGGAGACTACAGTGAATGCACCGAACAACCCAAGCTTCGAAATCAGACCCGCTACTGAAGCCGATCTCACCGCTATTCTAGCCTTCATTCGGAAGCTCGCCGATTACGAGCGGCTTTCCCAGGAGGTGGTGGCCACGGAAGAACTGCTCCGGGAGACCTTATTCGGTAACCGGCGGACAGCAGAGGTTGCCATCGGTTATCTTGAAACCAAGCCCATCGGCTTTGTTTTGTTCTTCCATAACTATTCGACGTTCCTCGGAAGACCAGGCCTTTACATCGAAGATCTGTTCGTCGATGAGGTCTACCGCCGACGCGGCTATGGCCGTAGGTTGCTGCTCCATGTCGCGCGATTGGCGAAAGAACGCGGTTGCGGACGCCTCGAGTGGTCGGTACTCGACTGGAATGAGCCGGCGATCAATTTCTATAAGAAACTGGGCGCCGTACCTATGAGCGATTGGACGGTTTTTCGAGTCACGGGTAAGAGCCTGGACGAGTTGTCCAGCGCGTAAGAGTCGGGCAGCTGCACGGCGGATTTGCAGCGGTTCGGTCAGTTTCTATGGGCTTTGGTCCGGAGCGGTACCGCCATGGAGAGACGAGTTCCTTTGCCTGGAGCCGTTTCAATGGAGAGCTGTCCGCCGACTTTCTCGATTCTTTCCCTCATTCCCTTAAGGCCGAAACCGCCGCTGCCTTCGGCTGTACTTATGTTAAACCCGACTCCATTATCGATCAGACTTACCTGGCAGGTAGTTTCGTCCTGAATCAAGGATAAATTCAATTCTGTCGCGCGAGAATGCCGTATGGCGTTGATAAGGCCTTCTCGTAAGGCAAAGTAAAGCTGTTGCTCTGTTTCATAGGGAAGATCGTGCGCGCCGATAGCGCACTCAAGGTCTAACTTCAATCCGGTGCGGGACCGGAAGATATCCATTTCTTCCTTGAGTCGTCGTTCCAGAGTGCCGGCAGCTAGATGCGCAGCCGGTCGTTTCTCCAGCAGAAGGCTCCGAATCTCAGTGGCGGCTTTATGGGCGGTTTCCGCGATCGTCTTAAGTTCCCGTTCGAGCTCCTCAGGCTTGCGCATCAGTTCGGTATAACAAAGCTCGGAACGCAACTGAATAGTGGTCAGTAACTGCAGCACGCGATCGTGCAACTCCCGGGAGATGCGTCGCCGCTCTTCCTCAACCGCTGCCGCCGCACCTGCGTTCCGGAGGCCGGTCTTGTTATTCCGTTTGGTTTTCAATTGTAACTAATGCCGGGATCCACGTGCGTCAACCGCAAAAATAGTCCGCTCGATGGACATACTCTGGCGCCCCCAATATGAAACGAATGAACTCCGGCTCGCGGCCACTCAAGAAAATTTGCGTTCGGCGATTCGCAACGCCAAAGTTTTTATACCACATCAATTCACGAACCCGACGGGAAGCGGACAAACAGGCTCTCCAAATCCGGGGGCTGTTTCAAAAGGCCTTGCTCGATCTGATACCGCGCCAAAGCCGCCAGGGTACGCTTCTCGGTCTCGCCGAGAATATAGGCGTAGGGGTCTTCGCCGAGGGCCGCCTTTTCCCGTTCCTGCCCCTCGATTTGCTCCGGAGTCAAATGTTTGGTTGCCAGTTTTTTCGCCTCGCGAAATGCTTCGAGCAACTTTGCCGGTAGATCGGGATACTTTTCGACCGCCTCTTCTTTCATTGCAATGAGATGAATGATCGGATAGATGCGTTTCTCGCGAACCCAACGAATGATCGCTTCCGTATCATCGAAGAGCGGCTTGACCCCCGGAAATTCACCCATGGCCTTGGGCAGCACGCCGCCGCCGAAAAGTCCCGGGTAACCCGAATCGCCGGCCACGAGGGCCGCCTGCAGTTCTCCCGCGCTCAGAAGTTTAGACAAGTACGGTTTCTCTTGTCCAAAGGGCGGAGGCGGGTCGAGTCGCTCTACTTTAACGGGTAGGTCCCTGCCGATGTGGACTTCCCGGCCCGATACGAACCATTGCATGTCCGTGGTTTTGAGGTCGTACTCATCGAGCAAAAAACCGCGGGCCCAGACCACCGCGGTGGCCCCGTAGCGAAAGCAGCCGATCTTCTTTCCTTTGAGTTCGCTCGGATGGTTGAGTTTCCCCTCGCAGTAGAAAATATTGCGCTGGCGCGGGCCGCGCTCGAAAAAAATCGGCAGCGCAATATAGCGGTAGCCCTGTTCCCGCGTTCTTAGAAAGGTCGCCGCCGAATATTCGCCGATATCCCACTCCCCTTTCGCGAAGCGATAGTGGCGCTCGCCGGGGCTTGGGTCATGGGTAATATCGAGGTCGTAGCCGTCGATGCTGATCTCCCCATCGATCAGCGCCCGCGTGCGTGGATGATACGGAAGGCCCAGGGTGATGCGATGTTGTGCCATCGTGGTCCTCTGTCTTTCGGTGGACTGGCTAGGGTAACGGTGCCGTCCGTTGCGCGAGATGCCGGTCAAGGAATTCCAACGTTCGCGGCCAGGAAGCTTCATCGGCGTGACGGCGATAGCTCTCCTTGGTGTGATCCATGAAAGCGTGGCCGGCGCTCGGGTAGGAATAGAACTCGTGCGCCTTGTTATATTTTCTCAACTCGGCATCCAGCTTCTGCATATCTTCGAGGGTCGGATTCTGGTCTTCTTCCCCGAAGTGTCCAAGCAGCGGACAATGAATTTCCGAACTGCGCTCGAAGGGTGACGGAATGTCTCTGCCCCAGGCGCGAAAGGCGTTACCCGGGTAATAGGCCACAGCCGCTTGGAAGACCGGATTGACGGCGGCCATGAGGTAGACGAGGCGACCGCCCATGCAAAAACCGATGATTCCCACGCGATGCCCTTCGACGGCGTCGTGACCTCGCAGAAAACCAACGGTAGCGTCGACGTCGCTGATCACTCTTCGGTCGCTCAGACGAGATCTTCGAGTGACAATGTCATCTTTGCAGTCGGGACCGTCGCGGTGATAGAGATCCGGCGCCGCGGCCACATAACCGGCCGCCGCCAACCGACGCGTCGTGTGTTGGACAAATTCGTCGACACCGCCCTGATGTTGGATGACCACCACTGCCGCAAAGGGGCCTGAGTCTGAGGGGGCGCTCACGTGCATGCGCATCGTGCTGCCCGCCACCGCAACCTCTTGCCAGCTTGATGCTATCATTGAATGTCCTCGGCTTAGCCGCCGTGTACCGCAGCTGTCTGAAGCTGTCAAGTTACTTTTTAGCGATGATCCAAGTCGTCCAGCAGGCGAGGGATGCCTGTCAAGCTGGTGATTCGCGGCGCAAGGTTCGAATTGTCGTCACCGCTGCGCTCGACTAACACGCTTTTCAGTCCGGCGTTGATGGCGCCGTGAAAATCATTCTCCCGGCTGTCGCCGACGTGCAGCGCGTCGCCTGCTTTTAGACCGTGGCGTTCCAAGGCCGTGTCAAAAATCTGGCGGGCGGGTTTGGCGTAACCAACGCGGCTTGAAATAAAAATATGATCGAACCATGGGGCTGCGCCAAGGCCTTCCAGAATACCCAGCAGGCGGGAGTCAAAATTTGAAATTACGTCAAGGGTGAGGCCACGGTTTTTGAGAATCGGCAGCGTCTCGGCCACCTCCGGATAGAGCATCCAGGCTTCGGGTTGGGCGAAATAAGCAAAGAGTTCGGCAAAATAATCGTCGAATCCCTGGAATCGACCCTGGGGTTCAAAAATGCGCCGAACCAGATCCTTCCACCACGCACGCTCTAGGGTATCGATACTCGCGTCGGGCGCGCCTGGAAAAGCGAGGGGAGGCGCCGCATGAAAGCAGATGCGGAATCTTGCGGCAATTTCCGCTGCTGAAATTTCAACGCCATGCTTCTTTGCCAGGAGCGCGTAGCTTTCGCCAACCCGTCGGGCGGGTTCGATAAGCGTCCCTGCGGCGTCAAAAAAGATTGCTCTGATCGCCATCGCTTGCGTCGACCCCTAGGTCCAAGGGTTCCATTGCAACTAAGCTATCATTCTCTATAATGGAAATCGATGCAAAGTAAAAACGCGTTAGTTGTGGTCGACGTCCAAAACGACTTCTGTCCCGGGGGTGCGTTAGCGGTGAAGGATGGGGATCAGGTGGTTCCTCCGCTAAACCTTTACATTGCTAAATTTAAGGAAGCCGGCGCACCGATCTTTGCTACCCGCGACTGGCACCCGGCAAAGACGAGTCATTTTAACACCAGTGGCGGTCCCTGGCCGCCTCACTGTATCCAAGGGAGCCAGGGATCTCAGTTTCATCCGGCCTTGACACTACCGCCAGAGACCGTCATCGTATCTGCCGGAATGGGTTCGGATGAAGATGGCTATTCCGGCTTCCTCGGAAAAGATGAGCGCGGCACAAAGCTGATTGACCTACTGCGGCAACAAGGTGTCGAGCGCATTTTTGTCGGAGGTTTGGCAACGGACTATTGCGTGAAGCACACCGTTCTCGACGGTCTCAAAGAGGGTTTCAAAGTGGTTTTGCTTACGGACTCCGTTCGTGGCGTGAATTTGAAGCCCGACGACTCGGCATGCGCCATAGAAGAAATGCTTCATGCGGGTGCCGAGATTGCGGCTGACCTACAGCAAATCCCCGAGTAGCCTGCGGTTTAAACGCATGGGCATGCCGGTCGAAGTTAGTTTCGTCCCTCGCCCAACTCTTGCTAAGGCAGATTGTCGAAATAGCTTAGCTGATTATTAAATGGCCCCGTTGATCTGACAGACGAAAGCAAGGTGCAACTATGGACCTGGATTCCCATTATGATGAAGAGTTGATGATCGCCGAGCGCGCCGCTCGGGAAGCGGGATGGGCCATCCGTAAACTGTTCAAAGGAAAATATGACGTCCACGAGAAAAGTAAAAACAACCCTGTAACGACGGCGGATATCGAAGCCAACCACAAGATCCGGGGGATCATCCACGGGCGATTCCCGGACGACGGTTGGCTGTCCGAAGAAGACATAGACGATGCGCGCAGACTGAAAGCCTCACGGGTCTGGATCATTGACCCCATCGATGGCACCAAGGAGTTTATCGAGGGCGTGCCGGAGTTTGCCGTTTCGATCGGCTTCGTTGTCGAGGGGCGACCGAAAGTGGCGGTGGTCTACAACCCGGTGGAGGACCGCCTTTACCGGGCTGCTGCCGGGCGAGGGGCGGATCTCAATGGGGAACGAATTCGCGTAACTCCTCGACAAGAATTACCGGGCGCGTCTTTGTTGGTCAGCCGGTCGGAACCACAGCGGAAGTTTCAAGTCTTCGCCAACCTTTGTGAGGTAAAGCCGGTGGGGAGCATCGCATTTCGCTTGGCCAAGGTGGCCGGCGGAGACGGCGACGGGACTTTAACCTTCCGCTCTATTCATGAGTGGGATGTCTGCGCCGGCGTGTTCATGGTCGAAGAGGCCGGCGGTAAGGTTCTGGATAGCCATGGCAAACAGTTAAAGTTCAACCAGCAGGATCCCAGGCATCACGGCATCGTTGCTGCCAACAAAACGTTGGCCGACGGCATACAGGGATTGGTGGCGCAAGTTCTAACCCAGAAATAGTGATAGTGAGAGAGTCGCGATATGTCTCGTTGCGCGTATTGTGGGGAAAACGCTGGTTTTTGGTCGCGGATGTGCGGGGATTGCAAGAACCTTATGGCGCGCGTTGAGGAATTGCGGGGTAAGGTTGGTTACGGCGAGTTCTTGGATGGTTTGGAGCGTACCGGGGTTGCCAAAGAAAAGATTATGATCTTTCTTAAGGCCGACCCCGATGGGAACGGCAGCGTGCAGGATTGGGTGACGGCTGAAATGACGACCGAGCTAATGCAAGTGATGGGAATGCAGGGGCGGCAAACACCGGAAGAGGTCAAGCGGATTCGGAAGACAGTCGTCAAGGATCCGAAATAGGTGTCAAGCTTTCGGCGGTCATGGCAATCACCATTTACCTTTCGCTATTTTTTCTCCTCGCCTATCTTGTCGCTCTGGCGATTCACCGGAGGATCTTTAGGCGCGACCAGCGGCGGATGCAGGCAGAGAGCCGATTGGGCGCGAGGGTGGTTGCCCGGGTGGCTGAAGTGCAGCCCGGGGCGGTGAAGAAGTTCTGGATTATTTGTCAGAAATACCGCTTGGATGCGCTGCTGGTTAACGAGCGGGGGGATTTTTATGCCTACGTTAACCGCTGCCGGCATATGCCAACGCCGTTGGATTTTGTCCGTGATCAGTTTGTCAGCGAAGATGGACGTTATCTGATGTGCTACACGCATGGGGCGCTCTATGAGCCGGCCACGGGCTTGTGTGTTTCCGGCCCTTGCAAAGGGGAAATGCTCTATCGACTCCCGGTGAGGATAGATCGCGGAGACGTTCTGGTCGGTTGTCCCGAAGGCAACATTGCGGATTTAGCAGACTGAGTGCTTCACCATGAGTTCCGACAAAGACAACAGACCAACGCGGCGAAAACTCGTCGGCAAAATCGGCGAACTCGCGCACGGCATGAGCAAAAAATTTACCTTTAACAGCAACGGACGTGCTGTCGAAGCCATGCTCGTCAACTACCAGGGAAATTTCTTCGCTTACGTTAATCGTTGTCCCCACATCGGCATATCGCTGGATTGGGTCGACAACCAGTTTTTTACCGTAGATAGCCGCTACGTTATGTGTGCTAACCATGGGGCGACCTTCGAGCCGGCGACAGGGGAGTGTATCTGGGGTCCCTGCGTGGGTGCGGCGCTCCAGAAGGTGCCACTTGAGATCGACGGAGAAAACATATTTGCCGGTTCCCGGAATGGGGACGCCAAAGATTGATCGGTTCGGTAGAGTCACGAGTGGAGCAACGGATGAGTGATTGTCTTTTTTGTGGCATTGTCGAAGGTAAGATCAAAGGCGATATTGTTTACCAAGACGAATCGTTGGTGGCCTTCAGAGACATTAATCCGAAGGCGCCGGTTCACCTTCTGATCATTCCCCGCAAGCACATCGCTAACCTTATGGATCTGGCGCCGGACGACGGACCGGTTATCGGTCAGATTTTCCAACTGGCTGCGGAGCTTGCCCGGCAACACGGCATTGCAGATAAGGGTTTCCGCGTCGTCGTCAACCATGGCGCCGATGCCGGCCAGTCGGTTTTCCATCTCCACTATCATTTGCTGGGCGGGCGTTCGTTGGGTTGGCCGCCCGGCTAGAGTCGGAGCAGGATTCACGTCGAAATTATCCTCGGAGGGCTCTATGGCAACCGTTGAGTGGCGCAGTCCAGCCAATGAAATGGCTATCCAGCAGTTCGATATCGCTGCCGCCAAATTAAATCTCGATGCGAACGTGGCTGCCCGATTGCGACGGCCGGAGCGAGCGATGATCGTCAGCGTTCCGACACGGATGGATGACGCCCGGGTCCACGTTTTTACAGGATACCGCGTTCAACACAATGACGTCTTGGGACCCTTTAAAGGAGGGATTCGTTACCATCAAGAGGTGAACCTGGGAGAAGTGTCCGCGCTGGCTATGTGGATGACGTGGAAGTGCTCACTGGTGGGTTTGCCCTTGGGCGGAGCGAAAGGAGGTATTGCCTGCGATCCTGCCGAACTTTCGCGTCACGAACTGCAGGGGATGACACGGCGTTACACGGCGGAGATTCTTAATTTCATCGGACCCGAGGTCGATGTGCCCGCGCCGGACATGGGAACGAATGAACAGGTGATGGCGTGGATCATGGATACCTATTCCCAGCATAAAGGGCACGCGGTGCCTGAGGTTGTCACCGGAAAGCCGGTGGCCATTGGCGGCACATTGGGGCGCCGCGACGCAACGGGTCGAGGCCTCGTTTACACGATCATCGAAGCGGCAAAACACTTGGGGATCGATCTGATTCAATGCACCGCGGTGGTCCAGGGCTTTGGCAACGTCGGCTCTGTAGTTGTGAAAGAACTCGCCAACATCGGCGTGAAAGTCATCGGCGTTTCCGATCGAACGGGCGGCTTTTTCGACGCCAAGGGCTTGCCGGTGGCAAAGTTACTCGAGGTGGCCGACAAGAATCACAGCTTGGAGGGCTGTCCCTACGGCGAAAAGATTAGTAACGAGCAGCTGCTGGAGTTGAAGTGCGATATTTTGGTCCCGGCGGCGCTGGAGATGCAGATCACGAAGGAAAACGCCGGGCGGCTCCAGTGCCGGATTCTGGCCGAAGGGGCCAATGGTCCGACCACTCCGGAGGCCGACGCTATTCTTAAGGAGAAAGGCGTCTTCGTGATCCCTGATGTCTTGGCGAATGCAGGTGGCGTAGTGGTTTCTTATTTCGAATGGGTGCAGGATCTGCAGAATTTCTTCTGGAACGAAGAAGAAGTGAACAAAAAACTGCGGGACATCCTGGTTAAAGCCTTTCACGAAGTGCTCGACATGAGTCAAAAGCAAAAGGTTGACATGCGCCTGGCTGCCTTGATGATCGGGATTGATCGGGTCGCCCGGGCTATGCTCTGGCGCGGTCTTTATGCCTAGCAGGCCGCTGAAAAAGCCTCATAGAAATAATTGAGGATCGAAGATGGAGGATAGAAGATGGCGATCATCGATCCTCAATTCTCAATCCTCGATTGTCGCGAATGCAATCGCCTCGCCTCTGAGTCTTTTTCAGCGGCCGGCAAACAGAGTTTTTCAGCAGCCTGCTGGACTAGAGTGAGCAGCGTGAAGGCCGATGGCGGCTGCCTAAAGACGCGTTGAAGCTGCCGAAATAAACTGTTAACAAGAGGAAAAGGAAGGAATTTTGGATGTTGATCCAAGCGACACAACTCAGACCGGGAATGATTATCATTCATGAAAGTCAACTTTACCGGGTATTTGCAGTTCACCATTTAACCCCAGGCAATAAGCGCGGCTTCATGCAGACCAAAATGAAAAGTCTCAAGACCGGAGTCGGGACCGAGTATAAGTTCCGTTCGGAAGACCGTGTTGAGCAGGCGTCCCTGGAGACACGCAAGATGCAGTATCTGTACGCTGAAGGCGATCTCCACACCTTTATGGACACGGAGAACTTCGAACAAATGGCCTTGAGCGCCGGAGATATCGGTGAGCTGTTGGCTTTCCTGTTGCCTAACGAGGTCGTCGAGGTTGAATTTTATGACAGCAAACCCATCGGTGTTAGCCCACCCTCTACGGTTGACCTCAAGGTTGTCGATACCGAGCCGTCCATGAAAGGGGCGACAGCGAGCGCTTCTTATAAACCGGCGAAGTTGGAAACCGGAGTGACCATTCAAGTCCCGCCATTCATTCAGGTGGGAGATCGGGTGAGGGTGGATCCCTCCGAAGGGACGTATCTGGAACGAGTGAAATAGCTGAATCTTCTTTCAGGTAGCCGAGAAGGGTCAAGTAGCCTGAATCTTCTGCAACACCGAGTGGACCTGTTGTTCAAGTTCGGCCAGGCTTCCGTCGTTCTCGATGACATAGTCCGCGAGCTTGCGTTTTTCTGCTAAGCTCATCTGTGCGTCGATGTGCTTTTGAGCCTCGAGTTCCGTCAATTGGTCTCGTTCGAGCAACCTTTGCTTTTGTGTCTTGATGTCGCAGGCGACTAAGATTACGGGGCGAAGCCAAAGATGAATTTGACCTTCGAAGAGCAGAGGGACTTCGTAGACAATCACCGAACTGCCGGCCGCCGTTAGTTCGCCGATTCTTCTCTCCGCCAGAGCCCGCACCCTTGGATGGATGATGGCTTCGAGTTGTTTTCTTGCTTCGGGGTGGTCAAAGACCAGCGTTCGCAGTTTTTTCCGGTCTAGAGTTTTATCTTCCTGCAGCATATCAGGACCAAACGTCTCAATGATTTCCTTCCACGCTTCTTGTTCCGGTTGGACGACCTCGCGGGATAATTCATCGGCATTGATAATGGCCGCGCCGAGACGGCGCAGGATTGCCGCGACGCTGCTCTTGCCGGATGCGATGCCGCCGGTTAGGCCAACTAATTTCACGGCTCACTAATGGCAAAAAAACCCTGCAGTTTCAAGAAAGAGCTTAAAGCCGATGAAGGACATGGCCGATTACTGAATTGACGGAGTGTTAACCAGGATGGCCAAAGTCGTTATTTACACAACCAATTATTGCCCTTTTTGTTTTCGCGCCAAAGCGCTGCTGCGTTCGAAGAACGTTGAGTTTGAAGAAATCGACGTTAGCGATGACCCAGCTCGGAGAGCTGAAATGGAGCAACTCTCCGCCCAGAGGACCGTGCCGCAGATCTTTATCGATGCCCAACCTATCGGCGGATTCGACGATGCCCGGCGCCTTGACGCGACCGGGGAATTGGATCGTTTGCTGGGAAAACCAGTGGAAACTAGCTGAGATTCAAGGGCTAGGTCCCTGGCAAGTTTGGAGGCGGCGAGCGGATTCGAACCGCTGCAGATTCATGCGGGGCTGACCTTCAAGCGAAAGCGTTCTTTCTTTTGAAGATATGCAACGATGCTAAAGAGGTTGCGAGCCTGCGGGTTGCCCTGGTGACTGAACATACGCATAAGGCTTTTGGGTGATTTCTTCGTAACTTTAGCTAGCTCATCGAAGCCCAGTGTAGCGTTGATATAGTCACGGAGCACGATCTTACCGGTTTCCACATCGCCTGAAATGAAAGAGTCCAGGGCTTCACTGAGAAGTCTTTCGCGGAACGCAGGATCATTTTTTACCCGAGCTTGAATGGTTTCTTTAAAGTCTCTTGTCAGTGGCATGTTCAAATCTCCTTCTTGCGCTTTTTGTACTCCGCCCAAAGCTCCAATGCGCTCTTGATGTCCTTTTGTTGCCGCTTTTTTGTTCCGCTTCCCAGCAGAATAATAAGCTGGAGGCCATCCCTGCCGAAATAGATACGATAGCCAGGCCCGAAGTCCATGCGATATTCATGGAGTCCGGCTCCAATACTCTTGAGTGGGATTCTCTGAAGATCGAAACAAGGTGGGTTGGGCGTCCAATCGAATGTCGCCACGAAATGATCAAAAAAGCCGCTCTGACCAAGTATGCCGGTCGTTGAAATACCGTAAGCGAACACAACCGGAGATTGAAAGGTCTGCGCAGCTATTGTGAGGGTAACGTAGTGCAGGAACCCTGCGGTTTCCCCGCTGCCAATGCCTGTGAATGCCACTGGCACCCTTGTATAACTGGGATTCCTAGCTCGTCTCCGATCTGGGCGTCAAAAACGGAATGGTCGGCACCCGTATCAAGGATCGACTCGATGGGCGCGCTTTTCTTGTGTTGATACCAGAGAAGAACTTTAAGCGCTGCACGCCAGGCATAGTCCAGCTTGGTGACAGGGTCTAGATGATTCAGCGGGAACGGCCTATAGGGATATTTCACGAGGCGTAACGAAGAACTTTGCTGGCCCAAGTTTCGGGAATTTTTACGATGACAGGGTCCATTTCGCCAAGGCTTTCGGCAGCTCTAACGACCTCGGAGTAACTATCACCATAGGCCACAACCTTCGATTCATCCTCCGAAAAGGCCACCCAGCTATTTGGCTTTGCTTCTCTCAAAATGCGGACTCTTTCTTCGGCGCTCATCATAAATATTCCCCTGCTGGTTTCTCGTATATAAAGTTTAACACTCTACTGTCAATCGGCCAAGGCACCATCG
>DAIRFP010000343.1:0-465 GCA_036794995.1 Thermodesulfobacteriota bacterium
TCCAGAATCACTTCAAGAATACAAGAAAGTTGTGAAGACCCACTTTGCAACAGTGCCACTCAGAATTCCTCGTCCTGGAGAGTTTCTCCTACTGCCCAGCAGGCGTTTGATGAACACGTACTATCTACGAGAGTATCTACAGTTTATCGAGAGTGTCGCAGCAACCATGACATGAGAGGGCGGGGACGTGGGACAACGCTGTTGACTAACTGGACAAAAGGGCTCTGGGCGTCAAATCTTTACCTATGACATTCACAATAGAATACAGGGTCGCATTGGGTGGCGTCGTCGAGAGAATCATGTTTCCCTTGGTGCCGAAGCGTCCTTCCGAAGCTGGTGACAATGTGCGTCTCAGGTGCCGCAGAAAGTTCGGCAGTACCCTTGCCCTTCCGGTGCAGGTTCGGCGAAGGCGGCAAACTCCGGCTGATCGGAGGCTTGGGGTGTTCAGGCCTGAGTCTGGATTCT
>DAIRFP010000343.1:475-4444 GCA_036794995.1 Thermodesulfobacteriota bacterium
GCTTGAGCTTTTCTTTGAGAGCGGCGGGCATGGACAGGCCTTCGACGATCGTGTTGTGCAGGGTGGTCCCGGGGATCGGGTTCAAGATCATGCGCGTTTTCTCGGCTTCGGCGACGAACTCCGGATCCTTCAGCGTTTTCAGGAAAGCCGCTTCCACGGCGCGGACGCGCTTAAAGCTATCATTCCGCCCTTCGCGACGAAACTCGTCGGTAATGGCTCGCCGTTCAGCATGACGCGGTGGTATGGTCAAATCAATATAATTGGGAGGCACTCATTAGGAGCACGCACCTATTCAATAGGTAATTCCGGGACATGCTCGTCTTCGTACTTTTCAATCAGTACGCCGACAATTTCCATGAGCGAAGCGAGCGGGTGCGACTCGTTTTCTCCGACTTCATCGACCAAGCGGTCAAGCAATGTAACCAGCCTTTGATATTCGGCTTCCGTATGGGGGACGAATACGGTGTCAGCCAAAGACGACCACGCATCTACGGTTTTGCTTACGTCGAGATTTTGCATCGGTTACTCCTTCCACCTTTCTTCACAGCCACATACCAATGAGCCAGGGCCGATCTGGTCTCGGGAAATTTCTCAGCAAATTCATTGAGTCGTTTCCGAGTAATTACATGCATGTGGCCATGATAGTTGGCGCGGTTTTGGGGCAAAACACGCCCGCGCTGCCCTTTCAGCCGATGTTGCCACTTTATGGCCGAGCGCCAGCGGGCTTGAAACGCTTGACCTTGATCTGGTCGCCGCGCATGCGGGCTTGGGCGGCATCGTAACCGGCTTGCATTTTCAACAGTAGATCCATACTGACACCAAATGCCTTTTCCAGGCGCAGCGCCATCTCAGCGGAAAGAGACGCCTTGCCGTTGGTGACATCGGACAGCGTTGCACGGCGAACGCCAAGGAGCTCAGCCGCGCTAGTTACAGTCAAACCAAGAGCTTCGATAATCTCCTCCCGGATAATTTCGCCCGGATGGGGCGGATTCTTCATGACCATGGTTTATTCCTCCTAGTGATAATCCTCAAAGTTTACGTCGGTGACGACATTGGCTCGAAGCCTGAAAGTAATCCGCCAGTTGCCTGTTATTGTGATGCTGTATTTGCCTTTCCGGTCGCCTCTAAGCGGATGAAGCTTCCAGCCTGGCATGGTCGCCACTTGGGACAGGTCATCGGCAAACTCCAGGCCGGCGAGGACAGCCTTTATTTTCCTGACAAAATGACTAGGAACTCCGCTCACGTCGTCATCTTCGTAAAGGCGTCTAAGGCCTTTGTGGCGGAACTTTCCGATAACCATGACGGATTGTACGGCACCACCGTACGCCTGTCAATCCAACCCCCCTGAGTGCGGCGGAGGCGGACCGGGGCCGACGAGTTTCTTGAACAGCTCAAATCACTTCGGGCTCGCGCGGAATTTCTCGATCCAGGAAAGAGAACTCACCGCCGATAATCACAAGATGCTACGGATTCCGAAATGGCGACCGGTTTTCCTGCTAACCCTTCGGCGCGAGGATCGGCTTGAGCTTTTCTTTGAGAGCAGCGGGCATGGACAGGCCTTCGACGATCATGTTGTACAGGGTGGTCCCGGGGATCGGGTTCAAGATCATGCGCGTTTTATCAGCTTCGGCGACGAACTCCGGATCCTTCAGCGTTTTCAGAAAAGCCGCTTCCACCGCCCGCACGCGGTCACGCGGCACGCCAGGCGCCATGGCATAGGGCCGAGAGCGGCGAACAAGCCTGCCTTGAGACTTGTCGAACGGTCGAATCCATGTGAACTCGGCATCCTCTACGCAGCCAATAAGACTCGGTTGCCCGTCGAGATCGCTCTCACCACTTTTTACTCTCTCTCGCATATGGTGTATTCTAACTCTTACAATGGGTCATGAACGAGATATTGTTGAAAAGGGGTTCGAACAGGATCGCCTGGATTATTGGGCGATGCGAGATGAATTGCTCGCCAAATATGCGGGCAAGTGGGTGGCCGTGCACAAAGGCCGAGTCACAGCCGTAGCGGACGAGCCATTGTCCATTATGGAACAGGCATTAGCCGAAGACGGCTACGCGTATACGAATAAAGTGGGTGAGGAGGACAAGATCGTGATTCGGCAACGACGGGTATCGTTCCGTTATGACGATAGTTATTCACCTACGCCCCTTCCGCGCGTGGCAGCCGTGCTCCGTAACTTTTCGCAAACGAAGAGCAAAACCGTTACGGATGCAATCCCCGACACAGGCGCCGATGTGACCTGTCTTCCAATGGACGATTGCCAAGACCTCGATCTTTTTCTCTTTCCTTTTTACACGGGCGTCTCCCATCCTTTTTCCGGAGTGAGGCGCTCGGTGACATTTTATGGAGCAAGAGTCGAGGTCGACGGTAAAGTCTATAATGCCATATTGGAACCTGTCACGGAACGTGAGTGACTCGTCGGACGCGACGTTCTCAACCAAATGAAGGTGACCTTTGACGGGCCGTCACGCTTAACAACCGTTGACTAGGATCCGGCGCCGGTCTTTCTAGACTTGCGAACCGACGCATAGGTTAGACAGCGACGAACGCGCGCTGCCCCGTGAATTGGTGCGTGCAACTCTGTTGCCTAAGATCACCTCCCACGTCCAATAATCCGGGCCCAGTAAAAACGCATTTTCGATCATATCTGCGCCGTAAATCCTTCGCTTGCTTAAGAGGGCGATCGAAGCAGGTCGTGGGGACGTCGCTTGCCCTCAGGATTCGTCCGCCCGGGTCTCACTGTGCGGAAGCGGGCCGGCACCGACGAGCTTCTTGAACAACTCGATCACTTCAGGCTCGTGGAAAATATCTCTGATCGCTTTTTCGTGATCTTCCGGCATCAGCGGCGTCGGCTCTTCGCCGGTGAGGTTTTTGTGTTCCTTGTGAAATTCGGCGTTACGGTAGGTTTTGCGGAACGCTTCCTTTAGGATTTCTACCCGATCCCTCGGCGTACCTGGAGGCAGGATAAAGGGCGTGCTAAAGCTCTACGAGCTTACGCTTTCACACAGGCCTGGACATATTCTCCGCCCCGAGCTAAATCAATTGGGAAGAAGCAGGGTCAAGAGCATCGCGGCGATCAAGTTACGGAGGTAATGTGCAAAAGTTCAGCGAGCTGATGCGGGGGAACGAACTCATCGTCGCGCCGGTAGCGCTCAATCCGATCATGGCGCGGCTCGCCGAGGAGGCCGGGTTCAAGGCGGTCTATCTTAGCGGCGGGTCCCTCGGCTGGTTGAAATGCGTCACCGAGGCCAATCTGACCCTTCCGGAGCTCGCTGCGGTGGCGCTCGACATGCGCGCCGTGTGTCAATTACCGATTATTCTGGATGCGGGCGGCGGTTGGGGCGATCCCGTGCACGTGCACCACACGATGGCCCTCGCCGAAGCGGCGGGCTTCGCCGCCATCGAGATCGAAGACCAGCTGTTGCCTCGCCGTGTCGAGCATCACGCCGGAGTCGATCATCTGATTCCGACCGAGTTGATGCTGAAGAAAGTTACCGAGGCGATCGCGGCCCGCTCCGACCCCGATTTCGTAATCATCGCCCGAACCAACGCTAGACGGGTCTACGACCTCGACGAGGCCTTGCGCCGCGCGGAAGCCTTTCACAAAGCGGGCGCGGACATGCTGTTCGTCCACACGCGCAATGCCGAGGAGATGCGCATCGTCGGCGAGCGCCTGCCGCCGCCGCTCATGACGTTTGCGCCGCCCGACGGCTTTTCCGGATTTCTCTACTCGCCCCGCGATCTGGCTGGTCTTGGCTACCGCCTCGCGGCCTCCTCCGGCACGGCTTTCGCGGCCATGGTCAAAGCCGTACGCCAGTCCTATGAATGTTTGGCGCAGGGAAAAATGGACCCTTTCCTGGGTCCAGGCGGGGCCGACACCGAGATGAAAGCCGCGCAGACGACCACCGGTCTGGAGCGTCTCTTGCAGATCGAGCGGCGAACCATGAAGGATCATTGAG
>DAIRFP010000089.1:0-19495 GCA_036794995.1 Thermodesulfobacteriota bacterium
GAATCTCCTGGTAGCCGGTCATGCTGGTGTTGAACACCACCTCGCCCACCGCTTCTCCTTCGGCACCGAAGGAAACGCCTTCGTAATGACGACCATCGGCGAGTGCGAGTGTGGCCTTTTTCTTTGTCATCGGGATTTTTCTTCTACGCCTCGGCTGGACTGATGATCGAATAGATCACCACCTTGTCCCTTTCGTCGTGCTCCGCTTCCCGTAGTTTCACCCGGACCCGCTCCCGTTCCGAACTTGGAATGTTCTTGCCGACATAATTCGGCTTCACCGGCACCTCGCGATGCCCGCGGTCGATCAAGACGGCTAGGCGCACCGATTGCGGGCGGCCCGACTGGAAAATAATCGTCAGAGCGCTTTTGACGGTTCTACCGGTATAGATGACGTCGTCGACCAGGATGATTGTCCGATCTTTGAGATTCATCGGACCCGCCTCCGGATCGGCGGGGGAAACTCTGCGCAGTTCGTCACCGGAACTGTAAATCTCAATTTCGCCCACTTCCGGTTTACGCTCTTGTTGGCGCTCCATCTCCGCGCCGATGCGCTGCGCCAGCAAGGAACCCTTGGTGCGAATACCCAGTATCAGCAGCCGCTCGAGATCGCTGCAGTCACCCAGGATCTGACGGGTCATTGCTTCCACCGCCGAATGGATCTCGGCTTCGTCCATCACCGTTCTCTGGGGGCCGCTCTTATAAGGCTCGTAGCCCAATTCTTCCGCTTCCTTGATGGAATTGAAGATCGCCAGCTCCTTTTTCCTCAACCATCCCTTGACGGTGTCCGCCAACGCGATGTCGTAGGCGCAATAACGCTTCGATTTGGCGTGGCCGACCAGTTGCACTTTGAAACGGTGATCGCAATAGATGCAGCGCAGGATCAGCGCGCCTCCCGCGCCGGTAAACAGCAAATCGAATCTCCTGCGCGTGGAGCTGGGCTCCTTAAGCGTAATGCAGTTGGCGTTGGGACATTGCGGAGCCAAACGTTCCGGGCTCTCGTAGCGGGTTGGCCGTTGTTTTCCCGACAGGGGTTTTCTTTCGCCCTGGTCAAACAGAAATTTCAGCAGCGCCATACGGATCGGCACGCCATAGGCCGCCTGCTTGAAATAGATCCCTCTGCGGTCCTTGTCGACCTCCGGCGAAAGCTCATCGACCCTAGGCAGCGGATGCATGACCACGGTGTCCTTAAACCGCTGCTCCCGGAGAAATCCCGCGCCAATGGTCGGATAGCTGCTGCCGGTTGTTCCCTCCTTCATGCGCTCTTTTTGCTTTCGCGTCATGTAGAAAGCATCGTAGCGCAGCCCCGAAACCATCGAGTTCAAGCGGCTTTGAACCACTGAATCGACTTCGGTGAAAAGCGCCAGTTGATGGGGCTGTTTGGGGGTCAAATAAAGCGCATCTGTCTCGGTGACTACCGCGCTCAGATCACCGGAGGCAACCGGCGCTAGCGAGTAACCGTAGTCTCGCTCTAGCCGCTCCAAGACGTATTGCGGCAGCTCCATGCCGTTGGCTGCCAGGGTCACGATGTTGGCTTCGAAGCGAGCCAACGCCCAGACCAGAGAATGAATGGTTCTGCCGTTTTTGAGATCGCCGCAGATGACAACCGTGAGGCCTTTCAGCCCGCCTTTTTCCTTTTTCAAAGTGTAGAGATCGCAGAGGGTCTGGCTCGGGTGCTCATGACCGCCGTCGCCGGCGTTGATCACGGGAACGTCGGCATATTCCGCCATCGCCTGAACTGCGCCGTCCCAGTAGTGGCGTACCACCAGCACATCGGCATAGCTGGAAACGACCTTAGCGGTATCGGCCACCGTTTCACCTTTGGCCGTCGACGACGCCTTCATATCCGAACAACTGATGACCGAGCCGCCAAGGCGTTGCATGGCAGACTCGAAGGACAGCCGCGTGCGGGTGCTCGGCTCATAAAAGAGGGTGGCCATGATCCGGCCGTCCGCCGCTTTATCGCTTCGGAGCTTTGGAGCAGAGTCCGCCAACTCGAAGATCTGTTCGATCTCGTCGTTGCTCAGATCGGCGATCGATATAAGGTTACGCCCGGGCACCTGCTTCACCTCTCATTGCGGACCTTTGGTCGTCCAGCGGACCACCGCAACTTGGTCGATGCCGTCGGATTCTTCAAGCATCACATTAATTCTTTCGCCCTCCCCGGCCTCGATATTTTTGCCGACGATGTCCGCCCGTATCGGCAGCTCCCGCGCCCCGCGATCGATCAGAACAGCCACCAGGATACGCCGCGGTTGCCCCAGCCGGCCGACGGCTTCCATGGCGGCGCGAATTGTGCGGCCGCGAAAGATCACATCGTCCACCAGCACCACAGTTTTATCGTCGACGGACACCGGCACTTCAAAAGGAACACCGGCCGTGGAGTCTCCGCTATTCCCTCGGTCATCTCGATATTGACTGATGTCGATGACGCCCACCGGCGGCAATGCTTTTGTCAGCGCATCGATCTTTCGCGCGATTCGCCGGGCCAGATGCACACCGCGGGAACGAATGCCGATGAGCACCAAATCGCCGGGGCTCGCGGTTTTCTCGACAACCTCATGGGCCATGCGGCTGAGGGTTCTAGCGAGATCTTCTTGCCCCAACCGGATCTGCTTTTCCTGTGTCATAAACAAAAAAAGACCCCCACGGCGATCCGCGAGGGTCCAATCCGGTAGTTTCTGTTAGTGATTGTTTTGATCATGCAACCTTTTCCGATCTCACAGGATCGAGTTAAAAGGAATAATTTTTTGTAGCGCGACCCTGGGTGAAAGTCAATGGAGTTTCGCGTCACACGGTTAGTTCGATAATCTCGGCAGTAACTTGAGAGCCTTTGATGAAGAGCTTCCCCACCGCCACGGGCAGTTTGAATCGTCGCGGTCCGGCGCTGCCGGGATTCACAAAGAGCACTCCGTCACGCCTGGCTACGGAAGGTTTGTGGGAATGGCCGCTGATGACGACTTCAAACCCGCGGCTAACGGGATCACAGTCCAACTCCTTTACGTTGTGGATGATGAATAAACTCGCTTCACCGGTCTTGATCAATTGGGTCTCGGGCAAGGGCTTGGCCCAAGCTCCGGTATCGTTGTTACCCTTGATCACACAAACCGGACTGATTGCTTTCAAAGCAGCGACAACCTCCGGCTTGCCGATATCGCCGGCGTGTACGATCAGCTCGACGCCCTCAAGTGCCTCGAGGGCCTGGGGCCTAATCAGGCCGTGGGTATCGGAGATGAGGCCGATCACATGGAGCCCGGCTTTTTTCTTCGTTCGCTCAGGAGACGGCATGGAGACGCTCGATCTTGAAAAACGCCTTGCCTTGATTTGCCGTTTGCAGTGATTCTATACTGCCGGCACAAGCAAGGAGGTCCTATGTTTCCTCACTTGAAGGGTTTCAATCTTCAGCAGTGGATCGATGAGAATCGCGGCAACTGGGGGCAACGCCGAGTCATCTGGGAAAATTCGGACTTCATCGCTTTCGTCACGCGCGGTCCCAATCGTCGCAAGGATTTTCACATCAACCCCGGCGATGAGATCTTCTACCAACTCGAAGGCGAACTCAATCTCCATTATCTCGGCAAAGACTTTAAGCCCGAGCTGGCTCTGCTCCAAGCGGGTGAGCTATTTCTGCTGCCCGCACATGTTCCTCACTCGCCGCGACGCGCCGATGGGTCGTGGACTTTGGTGGTTGAACGGGTTCGGCGTACCGAGGAACAGGACCGATTCATCTGGGTTTGCGAGGCATGCCGCCACACCTTGCACGAAACCACCGTGCGCTTCGACGAACCTTCAGACGCCGTCGCCCAAGCCACCGCGGCCATGAAGGCCGACCCAAAGCTCGCCACCTGCAGCCGGTGCGGTGAGATTTTGGCGTTGTAAGGGCTGTGACAGAGGGTTCGAACGGTAAGGGTCGATGGCAATGGGCCTCTGCCTTGAGGCCACCTTCAAGCCGCTGTGGGTGACGAATGGCACAACCGACACCCAAACAGCGACCCAAGTACCGGCGCAAGTCATCGTAACCTTGCGCTCTATGCCATCGCCCCTCCACGGCTCACCATTCGAACCGCGCTCTTAAACTGCTCGCAGCTTGCCGTTTTTCCGGAAAATAGAGAAGTCTGAGACTACAATCTTGTTTTTAGGCTAACATCCGTGAACTAACCACCCTGCTGCTTTGCTTGGAGGGCCCGCCAAACATTGGGTGGAGTCAAAGGCAAATTCTGAATTCTTACTCCAACGGCTCTCGACACGGCATTGGCCACCGCCGATGCCACCGGAAGCAACCCGCCTTCGCCGAGCCCTTTCGAACCGAAGGGCCCCGGGCCATTGCCGTTCTCGATCAATATCGTATGCATGTGTTGCGGCAGGTCTTTGAATGTAGGTACCCGATAATCAACCAGATTGGGATTTAATAATTGGCCATCCTCGTAGACCATTTCTTCCATTAAGGTATGGCCGATGCCGAACATTAAGGCGCCTTCGTCCTGACCGACGCATTGTTTCGGATTGATCGCCTTTCCGGCATCCGCCGCGGAAATATAGTTGAGCAAGCGAATCACTCCCGTTTCTGGATCGACTTCGACCTCTACGGCTCCCCAACCCACCTCCCAAAAAGTCGTCGTCGACCCCAAGATTGCCTTTGTGCTTCGCTTATCCTTGTAAAGCCCTTTACCGATAATTTCTCCGGCTTTACTGCCAAAAAAATCGACAATTACTTTACCATAAGGTATGCCTTCGCCTTCGCCCAAATGAACTTTCCCTTCGTGGAGGACGAGGTGATCAACTTTTTGTTTCAGCACTTTCGCGGCGCACTGCAGCAATTGCTTTCTTGCGTCCTGTGCCGCCCGTTGCACCGCCGTTCCCATGACGACCATTGAGCTGCTGGCGCTGGTGGAAATATCGTAGGGCGTCACGTCGGTATCGAGTTGCGCCACGTTGATCTCATCCATGCTCATGGCGAGTTCTTCCGCCACAACCTGACTGAGCGCGGTACGGGGCCCCTGCCCTATTTCAACCGTACCGGTTAAAAGTATCACGCTGCCATCCGAAGACATCTTCACCGTGGCGCCGGCAACCTTATAGGTACCGCCGGCATCCTTTATGCAACAGCTTAGACCCTTGGCGCTATTCGGCTTCGTGCTCTTCTCGCGCCATTGGATGGCGTCGGCGACTTTCAGCAGGCCTTCCGCCAGATCGCAATCCACCGGCGTGTCCCCGGCCGTATAAAGATCACCCTTCTTGAGCAGATTCTTGAGACGGAGGTCGAGAGGGTCGATACCGAGCCGTTCGGCAATCATGTCCATTTGCGATTCATAGGCCCAGGTCACTTGCAACGCGCCAAAACCCCGGAAGGCCCCGGCTGGAACGGTATTGGTGTAGACGCCATGGGCTTCGACTTTGGCGTAGGGTATTTTGTACGGCCCCAATGAACGATAGCCCGCTTTTTGCGTGACGCGGGGTCCCGCATCGGCATAGGCCCCGGTGTCGAGATAGATCTGACACTCCCGGGCCACCAACGAGCCGTCTTTTTTGACGCCGGTCTTGACCATCACCCGCGCGGGGTGGCGGGTTACCGTTTTGAAGCTTTCGCTAACGGAGAGCGCGAGCTTCACCGGCCGCCGGGTCTTCCACGACAATGCCGCGGCGATCGGCTCAGCTTTCACGTAAAGCTTGCCACCGTAACCGCCGCCGACATAGGGAACGATAACCCGAATGCGGCTAAGCGGCAGCCGAAAGATTCCCGACAAATGGTCCCGCAAGGTAAACGGGTCCTGGCAAGAGGACCAAACCGTAAGTTTCTCGCCGTCGTAATGAACAATGTTGATGTGGGCCTCTAAGGAATAGTGTTGAACCTTCTGGAACCGAAAGGTGTCTTCGAAAACGAGATCGGACTCCGCAAAGCCTTTTTCGATGTCGCCACGGCTGAATCCAAGGTAATAACAAACATTAGTGCCACTGAACCTTTCCGGCGCGCCGTAGACCGAGCCGCGCATCTCCGCCCGGGCCACGCCGCCTTCGTGCACTTGGATAGCGCCAGGAGCGATGGCTTCTTCGATATTGGTGACCTTGGGCAGCTCGTCGTACTCAACCTCGATAAGCTCCAAGGCTTCTTCCGCGAGCGCAGGGTCTTCGGCGAGCACGGCAGCCACCGGATCACCGACGTATCTTACCTTGTCCACCGCGACAATGGACTGATCTTTGTACGTCGCTCCGTACTTATAATTGAAGTCCCTAATATCATCCCGAGTGAGAGTCGTGATGACCCCCGTCAGTTGTTGGGCCTTGGAAGCATCAACCGTGACCACGCGGGCGTGCGCCACGGGGCTGCGGAGAATCTTGGCGTAGGCCATGCCTGGCAATTGGAGGTCACCGGTATAGAGCGCCCTGCCGGTAACCTTTTCGATGCCATCGACACGGCGCACGTCTTTACCGGCGACGGTGTAGTGATGTTGGCTTTCCATGGAGCCTTTAGCGAAACGCGGCGGCCATCGAAGGCCCACCGCGGGCACCGTCATTTGCGAATCTTGGGGCTATCTTTCTCGGGAAAGTATAGATTGCAGTACGGACAATGAAAATTCATTCCGGAACCCAGCATATGCGGATTGACGACAAATATTTTCTTGCACGTCGGACATGTAACTTCGACCGCCTGACCCATCGTTTACCTCGCAATCATTTTTCGATTTAAAAATATCAATTGACCGCAAAGAACACATAGAACGCGAACTCGGACCTGGGATTTCCTCTGCGTTCTTTGCGCTTCAGCCTAAAAATAGTGGCTGATCCGTCCTTCGGCGGACTCTGCGGTAAAATTCTTCTCTTCCCTTTTCGCGCTTAAGCCCAGTACGTCGTCCGGTCGGTTGGAATGTGTTGCAGCACCTCTCCGGGCACGTATTCTTCCAATTTGATTCGCGCCATTGCGTCATCCGGGCACTTCGATACTGGCGAGAACGGCCGATCCAGCGGCCTGGTGGCATCGACGATCATGCCGGATGTCTTGATTTCATCCACCAACGACGGATCCAGGAAGTTGCCGCGAAACAGCGGCTTCAGGATGGAAACTTGGAGGTGCGGCTGGACGCGGGTGGCGATAGCCCACAGGATATCCGTGGGATTGAAAACGTCGATGTCGTCATCGAAGACAAAGACGTTTTTCGTGTGATCGAACGTCAATGCGGCGGCGGCCGCCCGGCCGGGATCGCCCTCGGACATCTTTTTCATCGAGATAAACACATTGTAGTGAGCGTGCCGTCCCTGCTTGCAAACCGCGGTGACGCCGGGGACCGCTTCGCGGCAGCGGCGGAGATAGGCGCCTTCACGGGGTAAATCCATCCAAGGCTTATCGCCCTCCGGCGTAATCACCGATTGATACATCGCCCCGTTGCGATAATTGATCGCCCGAACCTCATATTCGACGCAGGTCGTGTAACGCTGGGGTCCGAGATAGCCCGGCGCTTCGCCGAACGGACCCTCCACCACGCGCTTGCCGGGTTTCAATACGCCCTCGATTACAACTTCGGCATCCGCGGGAATCAACAGATCATCGCCAAAGGCTTCCGACGCGGTCAATCGCAGCGGCTCGCCAAAGTAGCCGCCGATGACATCATACTCGCTAACCTCGAATGGACCGCTATAGCAGGCCCCCATGTGGTAAGCCGGATGATGGCCCAGCACCGTGGCCACCGGCATTTCCATATTGTTCTCCTCGTAGTCGCGGAAGATTTTCCACAAGTGACGCGGTGACGCATAAAGCGCCGTGGAGTTCTTCGATTTGACCTCCATGCGGTGGTACGAACAGTTATAGATTCCTGATTTTCTGTCTTTCGTGACCGTCGACAAAACGATATAGGGACCCCCATCCATCTCGTGGTGTCGCATGATCGGAATCTCGTAGAGATCCACGTCCTTTCCGGCCATGACGTTTTCTCTGACCGGCGCGTCCTTTTTGGAGATGATCGTTGGCGCAATGCGATGCTCTTCCATCTCCAGACACTTTTCCGCCATTTCGGGACGTGATGCATGTCGCGGCATCCCCAACGCCACCTGGGTCTTTCCCTGGGAAATCTCGCAGTTCATCGCCAGCTTGATGGGACCGACTTTGCCGTTAAGATTCAACGGTTTGTCAAAGATGATGATGGGAAATTTCTTTTGCGCGCCGAGGTGCTTGATGATCGCCGTCACGTCGTAATTCGCCGGGTCCACCTCTTTAGTAATGTGAATCACCTCACCGGGAAGTTCGCGCTGGCAGTCTTCGATAAAAGTCCTCAGACTCTTGGGCATGCGGTCCTCCTAAAAATTTATGCAAAACTTTATGCACAAAGAATTATCCAAAGCGCCCGGTTTTGTCAATCGAGCTATCCGGCGAAGCCCGGCCCCTAGGGTCAAGCGCCCGACGAATTTGTCCGCAAGCAGAAGCCTTTCAATTCTGAAGAATTTGTTTCCCCTTCAGAACGATATCCCCCGATCCCTTTATTGAAATCTCTTTCCCAACGATTGAAATATCGCCATTCTTTTTCAAGACGATCGAGGCTTGGCCGCAGTTGAGGGTCAACCCGTCAGCGGCCGAGAGGGTCACAGTCTTTTGCGCCTCGATAGTTATTCCGTTGACGGCGGTGAGACTGAAGTTTCTCCCGATCGCCAACCTGCCATCGGCACCGATAGTTAGTCTCAGGTCCTTACCTATCGTCTCGGAAACTGTGGCTCCAACTTGTACCTGTTTGTCTGAACCGATTCTTTCATTCATCGCGGCACCGACACTGACTTGATATTCGGCTCCGATTGTCAAAACTTGCGCTTTTCCAACTGTTTCAGTTCGATTGCTGCCTACTTGGAGGGTTTGATTATTCCCGATGGTTTCATGTCGATCGTGTTCAATTACAGTTCGCGAATCCTTTTGACCATGAAAGTAAATTTCTTCCGAGCCTTTCTTATCTTCAAATCGTAGCTCGTTAGACCCTCCGCCGCCTTTCGAACTGGTTGACTTGATCGTCGTGATGGTTTGCCCGGCAGGAAGTGCATAGGGCGGTTTATCCTCGCCATTGTAGAGCGATCCTACGACAATGGGCCGCCGGAGATCGCCATGTAAAAAATCGATTAGGACTTCGTCGCCGATCCTCGGGATAAACATGACCCCCCGTTGTTTGCCTGCCCACGGCTGGGCTACGCGAATCCAGCCGGAACTGTTTTCATCGTTTTTCCCCTGACGGTCCCAGTGAAACTGCACTTTGACTCTGCCGTATGGATCGACGAAAATCTCCTCCCCTTTTGGACCCACCACTACTCCCGTCTCCGGCCCTCGGACAACCGGCAGCGGCGTTAGGCGCAAAGGTCGAAATGGCGCTGAATGGGGGATTGCTGTAAATTCACTTGTGTATGCTTCCATACCGGCTGCACTGGCCGCGTTGCCAACCTTGGCTTCGTGGCGGACATGGGTGATGACGTAATCCTGATTCAAGTCCTGCCGGTGATGTCCCGCAAGCGTAAAACGGGAACCGGCTGCCATCGCTCGACAGGTACTTGTCCCACTGACAACCTGGGAGATCGATTCGATTTCTTGCATACGGATGCGAGCCAACGCCTCGCCCTCCGCCTTTTGTCGATAATCACCCGGATGCTCGTACAGTTCGTAGCGTCGGTTACCCCCAGCCTCGGAACGGCTCAAAACAGCGACTTCGAGGTCGGTACTCGGAATCTCAAAGTTGTAATCGCTCATCGCATACTTCCCGGGACGCCACTCCCGCTTTACCGCGAGACTTGTGATTGCATCACGTCCTGCCCCCGACCCGTCTCCTGGCCGGTACTGCAGATTTGGCGTTACCGGTAAAACCGGATGGGCGGCCGGCTGGTCGCCCATTACAAAAGTATGCTTGCCTTGCGTGTGTTCGAAGAAATAAAAGATCCCTGTTTGTTCCAGCAATCGTGAAATGAGATTAAATTCCGTCTCGCGGTATTGGATGGCGACATCCAGCCGCTCATAGCTGGCCTGGAGAGCGCTTCTGAAATCATGAAAGCCGAACTCTTGAAAAATCTGAGTGACGATTTCCGGCACCGTTTTGTTCTGAAAAATTCGACAATCTGATGCTTGACTCAAGAACCACAGCCAGGGCACCATTTGAGCCTGATAATAGGTGAACTGAGAATCCTGCCGGGTCTGCTCAAACTGGCTGACAAATCCGTTGACATGACGCTGGCTGCCATCGCTCAGTGTCATGTTCACCGTCACGTTTTGTCCGATGATCGATTCAAGCCCGATCGCAGCCTGCTCTGAAACCAGCTCCAACTGAAAGTTGAATAATTGTGAGATTCCCTCCTGACCGGTGAACTGCTGGAGCAGCAATACATCGTCCCCCAAAGGAGTCGTGATAGACATGAACTGTCCGGCTTGTGCGCTTGGCATAAATTTACCTTTCCCTCTGTGAATTTAGTTAGAGAATGAGAAGTGCTTTGACTTACAAGCTGCAAGGCAGTTGTTTTTTTCTTCCCGATATCTCGCTTGGGCCAGCCCTACAGGGGCCGCGCTCACACCCAGATGCGCGGGATTGCGCCCTCGAGGTGTTTCTCCTCGAAGAGCTCGTCGCCGATAAAGCCCTGGGCATGGGCCTCGTAACGAAAAGCGACTTGACCGCGCGGGCTTTCTTCCGTCCACACCCGGGTGCGGGTGACCGCTGTGACCTTCCAGTCGCCGCGCTTAAACATGGATCGGTATTCGGTGGTACCCGTCGCTGAGAGAGGGTCCTCGTCGAGGAGCTGGTAACTCTCGCGGGCCACCTCGTCGACCAGCAGGTGGTCGAGGGCTCCCCCGTATAGGTAGCTGCCACTATCGAAAGTTTTCTTCACGAGCATGCCGCGGCGCCCGTTCACGGTAATGCGCGCGGCGGTTCGCTCGAATGACGCCTCCCGCTCCGTCTTCAGAGTCCGCACGTAATGCTTCGGGTTCACATAGCGCGTCTCAGAGCCCGATAGGAGCGCTTGAATTTGCCTATCCGCCGGCAGCGGACGGCGTTCCGGGAGATCGAGTCCGCTCGGAGGTAGATCACCAATGGGCCCCGTGTGGATCGTCACAGTGGCGATCTCGGGGCTCTGCCACAGGGTCGGGAAGAAAAACGGCGAGATCGACAGCCTGATCCTCCATCCGCGCTTGAAGATGTGGCCCATGACGTTCAGAGGAATCTGTACCGAGAACAACCCGGGCGGGACCGGGCTCGGGTTGGCCATGTCGCCATCGCGGTAGCAGAGATTGAAGAACCGGTAAGTCACCAGGTGAGACCTCTCCGTCTTGGGGCTCACTTCACAGAGACGGATGGCGAGGGACGCGAGCGGCAGATTGCATTCGAGATTTAGCGCCACCGTCGGGTAACCGAAACACTCCAGATCTCCGGTAAGGCGTTCACTGTCGAAATGAAGCGATCGAACATCGGTCCGCTGCTGATTGCCCGGCAAGTCGTCGTTACTGCACTCGCCCCAGGAACTCGTCTCGAGAACCGAAGTGCCCAAGGTGATATCCGGAGTACTTGTGAGTTCGCGGCGCCGGCGGTCAGGACGCGGTGACAGCTCGCTGTCATGGGAGAGAAAAAACGTCTTGTTTTTTATGCGGCTCATCCAGTCGCGATCCTCCGCCACCCACTTCCCGGAGTCCATGTAAGCAGGCACGCGGTCGCGGTCGGGCTCACGCGATTCCCCCAGCCAGACCGTCAGCTCAGGCCAGGCCTCGTGCGGCGGCGGGCGCCGGCCCTTGAGCCAGCGGTCCCACCAGTGGGTGACGATGTGATCGAGCCAATCGATGCGCGGCCCGGGGTAGCCGTCGAATGGATACTTGTGGCCCCATGGCCCAAGCAGGCCGGCCACCGGAAGACCCAGACCGCCAAGACCGGTCACTATGCGATCCACTGAGTTCTTGTATCCGTCCTGCCAGCCGGACAGGACGAAGACCGGCACCTTCACCTTATCGTAGTGGTCGCGGACGCTGGTTTCGCTCCAGTAACGGTCGCGCGTCTGATGGCCAGCCCATTGCTCGAACCAGAAGGTCATATTTCGGATGCGCTCCCGCCACATCTCCTTCCAACCATCGCCGACGATCACCGGGTCCGGCGGCAACGGCAGCCAGCCCCACATCGCCGAGGGCCAGCTGACGTTATCCATCATCATGGCGCCGCCCATGTAGTGGACGTCATCGTTGTAGCGGTCGTCGCTGCCGCAGCAGACAATGATCGCCTTGAGCGCGGGCGGGCAGTCGTCCCGCGCGGCGACCATCAGCGAGTTGATGGCGCTCCAGGATTTGCCCATCATGCCCACGTTGCCGTCGCAGAACGGCAGCTCGGCGATCTGCGTGACTAATTGGACACAGTACGACAGCTCCTCCTCGGTATATTCGTCCGTGATGATGCCCTCGGAATCGCCGGTGCCCTGGAGGTCGACGCGGAAACAAAGGTAACCGTTGCGGGCGAACCACGGGTACATCATGCTGTCCACCAACAGCATCCCGTCCCGGCGCCGGTAGGGGTTGATCTCGAGGATCGCCGGACATTTCTCGCCGCGCTCCAGCAGGCGGGCGTTATACCAGTAGTGAGCAGCGAGCTTGACGGTCTTGCCTTGGTGCTCCACGGAGAAACGGATATTCTTCGGGCGGGGAACCTCTTTCAAGGAGACATGAAGGTATTTCACGTCCGGGGTGCACGCGTCCGAGCCGCGATGAACATGCCGTTGGCTAATCGATCCGTAGGCTTCCGTGATGGGCATGAACATCCCCATCATCGCCGCCGCCTTGAGGAACTCACGCCGGTCTAGCTTCATTGTTGGATCCCTCCGGGAATAGGTTACAACCGCCCAAACTATGAAGCGCTCATCCCGCGTTTTCTCCGGATGAATACGAATATCAAACCGCTGGAACAAAACGAATTGAAGTGAACCGCCAGGCAAATTTACTGCTGACTATGGGAATTGTAAAGCACCAAAGACAAAGCAAGCATGTTGGACACAAGTCGGCCCGCATGCAGCACCAAACTAGTGTCCTGTCCCAGAAATCGGCCACAGAATTCACAGCTCATTCGACCCAAAAATCTCCCCTTCCCCTCCCTTCGACTCGGCTCAGAGCATGCTTTTCCAAAGAGGGGTTAAAGCCCTACCGAGAAAATTCCCCCTTTGAAAAAAGGGGGACAGAGGGGGATTTGAGTGCGAGTTCAGCCGCTGCCATCGTTGGGAGTTTTCAAATGAATTTCTGAGATACCAAACTACTCTGGTGACTCGATAATTCGCAACAAAGTCTGCGTCATTCCGGCCAATGCCGGATCATAGTCCGCGCGGCAGCGCGAGCCGGAATGTAGAAAATGCAAGGGAAACTGGATTACCTTCCGGCCTACGCCGGAATGACGGAAGAGAACTCGCCCCGAATCAGAACCCAAACAGCCTGCACGTCACCCCGGCGAAGGCGGGGTCCAGTCCGCCCGACAGTCATCGCAGTACCCTAGAACCCTGGATTACCGCTTTCGCGGTAATGACGAAAGGGACACCTCGACTTATTGCGTGAACTTCCAAGACAGGACACTAGAGTCATCGAAAAGCGGGACGCGAGCTGCGCCTTACCTTTTTGTTCGACGCCGGTTCGATCTCGACCGTGGACGCGGCTGCGCGCCGCTCTTGGTCCGGCGCAGTCTTCGGCAGGCTTTCTCGGCCGGCGCCACGATCTGTTTTTTCAGCGAACGCAGAAGATGAGCCTCATCTTCGTAGACGAACGTCGGCAGCACCCACGAATACTTCTTCTGCAGCGCCGAGAACATGCTGATGGGCTCGGTTTTCGTATGCAGAATCGGAATGAAAGGAACCGCGAAATCGGGGATGATCCGTTGCGCTTCCAGCGGCGCCGACCGTGCGTCACTGAAATCGGCGATGATGAATTTAGCAAGCCCTGCCAAGGTTGCGATGGTCTCGATGGTGTCGCGGTCTTCGGTGGGCTCAAAATCGAAGCGGACCGCCGCGTAGCCGAGCTGCTCTAGCGCTTGTTGAAGGCTTTCCAGGATACCACCATACTTTCCGGTAAAGCGGCCCAACAACAACACGATCTTGCTCGAAGCTTCTTTGAACAGATCGCCCAAGCTTTCACGCCGTCGCATGATCAACGACATGAAATGAACCAGGTCCAAATGGTCGACGCGGATGCTGTTGCCGGTTCGGCGCAGCGCTCGCCAATCGTAATCGTCGATGGGGTCCATGCCTTCCCAGACGAGATAGAGACCCGTCTGCTTCGTGGTTTCGTCGTAATCGGTATCCCAGACGCTCGCGCCCCACACCAAGGCCCCCCGCAGGTCCGCCCCTTTGAGAATCGCTCGATTGAGAGTGCAGTTGACCAGATTGGCGCCTCGCAAGTCGGCTTTGAAGAGATCCGCGTCGGTTAACAAAGTGTTTTGCAGCCGGGCCTCGTTGAGCTTAGCGCCGCGCAGATCGGCGCCACTCAGATCGGTTGCGAACAATCGGGTTCGACGAAGATCAGCGTGGGCTGCCTTTCTCAGCCAGCTGCTTGTAAGATCGGCGCCCTCAAGTCGCGCGTGCTCCAGGTCCAAGAGGTTCAGCTTGAGTCCAGCCAAGTTCGCGCGGCGAAGATCGGGCTCCACTCTGCGCGCCCGTTCGCGCCAGGCATTCCATTCGCTGTCCTCGATCGGCACGTGAACGGATTTCAGCAGCAACTCCAGATGGCGCCTGTTGCCGCGGAATTTCCGCTGGGTTGGCACCGGAGCCTCGATGGCGCGCCGCTGTTCCGCCGCGCGGAAATAATCGAGTTCCATCGCCCAGCGTTGAATGCGGCGCGTGAGATTGTCGTGCTTGAGCGGTTTGCGCGACTGTTCGCGCAAGCCTCGAAGCAATTGACGCAAGAGGGCCCGTTCCCAGAACGCGAGCCCGTTCTGCTTTGCGAAAGACGGCAAGGATCCGGGTTTTTCTGCCAGCCTCTGGAGAGCGGCTTGCCCCGGCTCGGAAGACCACTGCTCTATCCCATGACTATTCATTTCCGTGAAGCGTCGTTATAGGTCGGAATGCAGTCGATGCCACCCGGACAACGACATTGCTATCGGTGGCGGATCATACCACAGGAATCCGTATCGGCCAGGACTTTTCGTATTGACAGCGCTTCTTCCCAGGCGTTACAGTGCCGCCGACCCGTCCTTTCGGACTGTTTATGGAGGTCGTCGGTTTTCTCTACGTTCATGCAACTTAAACCGGGGAGTTTTACATGATCACGCGTTGGTTCCACGCTCTCGTCCTGATTGCCGGCTTTTTTGTCTACTCAGGCCCGCTGTTAGCCGCGTCGGAAGTTGTCATCGGCTACGCCAATATCAGCGCGCGAGTGAGCCCGCTCTGGATCGCCAAGGAGAAGGGCTTCTTCACCAAATATGGCGTCAACGTGCAGCATGTCTATATGCCCGGCTCGCCGGTTATGATTGCCAGCATGGCCAGCGGCCAAGTGCATCTCGCCAATAGCGGCGGCACCGCAGCCTTAGGGGCCGCCGCCGGCGGCCTGGATTTGCGAGTCATCGGCACCTTCACGAGCCACATCCCTTTCGATCTCGTGGTCAAACCGAACATCAAGACTCCGAAAGATCTCCGCGGAAAACGCATCGGCGTGCAGGTCATCGGAGGTACGATTTGGATGGGGGCGATGCTCGGGCTCGAACACCTGGGACTGGACGCACGCAGCGACGACATCCAGGTCGTGGCTGCGGGCGATCAAACGATGTTGATTCAGGCCCTCGAGAAGGGAACGGTGGATGCGACGGTGGTGGATAGCGCTTTCAGCAACACTTTAAAGCAGCGGGGCTTTCCGATTCTGCTGGAACTTTCCAAGACCAATATTCCCTTCGTCAGCAACGGCATCATCGCTCGCGCGAGTTATCTCCAACAGCAACCGGATACGGCGAGAAATACCCTGAAGGCGTGGATGGAAGGGGTCGCCTATGCGCTCAGCCCGAAGATGAAGCCCGCCGTCATAGAGACCATCGTCGCGCGGCTGAAAATTTCCAATCCGTCCCTTGCCGAGCAAGGATATCAAGATTTGCTTCGCGCGACGGATCGAAAACCTTATCCGTCCCTAAAAGGACTGAGCAACGTCCAGCGCTTGATGAAATTGCGTAATCCCGCCGTGGCAGAGCTCAAGCCGGAGAGTCTGGTCGACGCAAGGCTCATTCAAGAGCTCGATCAGAGCGGTTTCATCGACCAGCTTTACAGCGCCTACGGCGTGAAATAGCGGCCCGGGGAACAACCATTCTGATGCGATGGGCCAGGTGGAGATAAAAATACGCGCACCCAGGACGACCTGGCCTTATGGAGCTGTGTTATCTGTTCCTGCCAATTTCATTGCGACGAGCGTTCCGAGCAGCGCCAGCACGCATCCGATCGCCACGTCGTAGAGGCGGGTGGACAGCAGATGCAGATGAATCGCCTGGCCCTGCAAGGCAACGTCAATGGCCAGCATAAAAAACGCGGTAAAGCCCATGTAACCCAGCGCGGGATTCAGCGCGAGCCCGACGCGCCCGGAGGCGGCGCACGCCACAGCGATAAGAGCGATGACCGGGAGCACGGGAACGAGGCGCACGATGACTGCGGCGGCCAGGATACCGGCGAGCGTGCCGATCATATATTGCACGATTATCTGCAGGCTCACGGTACCCTCCCGGCGCATGACGATCAGAACCGCGACCGTCGCCCAGTACGGGCGGCTAACTCCGAGCGATTCGGCTACGAAGAGGGCGGCGCAAGCCGTCGTGGCATAACAGATCGCATAGCGAGGGCCCGCTCCCACGCCGCCGAGCGCGCGGCGCAAACCGGCTCGCCAGTCAACCAAGTTGTCCTGTGCCGGCAAGCCGAACAGCCACCAGGTCAGGAACGCGCTCGCAAGCGCGATTGTAGCGCCGGCAATCGCAGCCAAGACGATTTCGGGATTGGTGAATTGCATACCTGCGCCAACTGCAGTCGCGACGGCGCAAAAGCGCGCCACCGCCGCGATACCTGGGTGTGAGGCGCTGACCCATCCGGCGGTGAACGCGGACAATAGCACAAGCGCCTCGTCGGTATAGGTGGTACCCCCAAACAGGGCGCCCACTGTGCCGCCGGCGATGATGGCAAACCCCGCGGCGAACATAGTGCTGACTCGGGTCGCACGCGTGGTACCGATGTCGGCGAAGGTCACGAGCAACGCGCACGCGGCAGCAATCACGCCCGCAGGGCCGTTTCCTGTTGCGACGCCTCCGAGGAGCGGCACGCCGACCGCCACGCCGAGTCGAAGCGACACAACGAAGGGAAGCGGAGCCGGCGCGAGTTTGAAAAGATCGTGGGTCCAGCCGAAAAACTTCACTCGCCGTATTCCGCCCCGCCTCGGGTCATCGTCATCGTCGCCCGTTCAGCGAACGTCTGAAACAGCGGATCGTCGAACCGTGGCTTCACATGTTACTCCCTTTATGTTTTGCGTCCTTTGCGCTCTCTGCGGCAAACTTTTTCTTAGCTCGTGGTCTGCGTACGACTATACGTGAGAGTTTTCGCGGCCGGCGCAAATTTTTGGCGGTTCTTGGGGCACAGGTACTTATTATTTTTCTCGCGCCAAGCCGCCACGAACGCTAAGTGACGGGCCTGGCCCGTCATCCCGAGCAATACGAGGGATCGGCGAAAGATTTCTCCCGGAGTTTACCCTGAGCTTGGCCGAAGGGGTCGAGATGACAACGCCCGCCCTCTTCGAGGTCGCTCAGGATATGCTTTGCGCCGTTCGGCTGAGCTCACGGCCGAAGCCTTTGCGCGAGTCACTCCGATTTGGCTGCGGCTTTGCCGCTCTGCGTCCTTTGGGTTTCAGCCTAAAAATAGTGGCTGATCCGTCCTTCGACGGACTCTGCGGTAAAATTCTTTCTTTCTGTTTTTGGTTTCGGCTTCGCCGCGCTCGCTTGCGGTCAGCCGTATGAGCCCGCTCCGAGCTGGCTTAGGATTCCACGAATGCCGCCGCCGTCTACCGCTTCCACGTGATACACCAGCAACCGGCCGTCACGGACTTTCACCCAACCCGGTTCCGGCGGCAGTTGGATCTGTCTACCGGTCGGCGGGATCGCCGCCATTCCCGCGAAAGCCAGCGTTCCACGCTGTGTTCCGCGCACATGGGCGACGAAGCGCACCACGTCGCCATCTTCGGTGATGTCGCTGGGGTTCTCAGAGTAATCCGGGAAAGCATCCAACTGGGCTTTCATTGCAGCCATGAACTCCGGCTTGCCGATCCCATCGAGGCCGGCCCCTTCGAGGCGGAAATCGTCGTGAACTAGAGCGGCCATGGCGTCGAGATCGCCACGGTCGAGGGCGGCCGTGTAGAGCTTAAAGATTTCTTTTGCTGACATGAGGTCGGATTAACTCGAAACCGCTCCTTAGTTAGTTCCCCGGAGTTCCACTCCCGTTCAAACCAAACAACCGCACGGCATTGCCGCCCAATACTTTCTCTCGGTCCTCCTCGGAGAGCCTCGGCATAGATTTTATGGTCTCCACCGTCTTGGGCCACGTAGCTACGGCGTCTCCGTGATCGAAGTCGCTGCCGATGATGATGTTGTGATTAGGCCAACCTTTGATCGTTTCTGGCAAGTAGGTTTCCCAGGATACGGCGGCGATATAGAATTGACTGAAGTATTCGCTGGGCGCTTTTTTTATTTTTTCTTTGCCGTCGAAGAACTGCCTCACCGCCACCGAAATTCCCGCTTCGCCGGGCGTGTGCGCATTCAATGTCTGCATCAGCCAGGGCACCCAACCGATGCCGCCCTCGAAGAAAGCAAACTTCAAGGTCGGGAACCGGTCCAACACGCCGCTGAAAATCAGCCTCGCCGCGCTCACCATATAGGTCAATGGAAATCCCAACGCCGTCGGGAAATGCGGGAACCCTTGGTAACGCTCCGCGCCCACCAGCCAGGGATGGCTATGCTGGGCTTCGAAAACTCTCGCTCCCGGATGGACCAGGATCGGAATATCGAGCCTGGCGATCTCTTCGTAGAGGGGCCACAGGACTTCATTATCCAGATCGCCGTCGGCCCAACCGCCGCTGAACTTGACCGCTTTCATGCCGAGGTCCTCAACCGATCGGCGCAATTCACGAATCGATTCCTGGATATCAGGCAGATAGATCCAGGCGCAACCGATGAAACGATCATCGCCGCTGATATCTTCGGCAGTGGTCTCATTGTAGGCGCGCGCCAATTGCCGTCCGAGCTCGGCATCGAGTTCATAGATCAGCATCCGGTTGTCGGGGATCAAAACCTGGACATCGAAGCCGTCCTTCTTCATGAACTCGGCGCGAAGCTCCAGGCTCCAGCGCCCTTCCTTGAATGAGTGGATCTTGTTGCCGTCCCGGTAATAGGTCGCGGTCTTCCCCGGCACCGGCTCACCGAAACGAATGATGTCGCCTTTGTCCGGCACCACTTCCACGTACCCCTTGCCCGGATGGGATACCTTGTCGATAAAACGTAGCGGCCAATAATGGGTGTCGCCGTCTATGTACATC
>DAIRFP010000344.1:0-4442 GCA_036794995.1 Thermodesulfobacteriota bacterium
GTGGAGCGAAGCGATACCCACCGTCGAAAATCATGCACCGTGATGGGTATCGGCGGACGACGCCTCAACCCATCCTACGAGAAACCGGATTCTTTCATGGGGCAAAGGGGGAAATTTTCTCCGGAGCGGCGAACCCCTCTACAACGATTAGGAAGCGTTTGGCCGAACGCTGCAGCCAAAGTCATCTAGAAACGTCCCTCGACAAATGGCGAATATTTTTAAACAACCGTGTGATGAGGGCATAGTCCTAGCGGGGCCGGCCGCTGTTCCATGCGCGCAGCGGGCCGAGCCGTGGATCCTGGCCGCCACGATTCTGGGATCCAGCATGGCTTTCATTGACGGCACCGTCGTCAATGTGGCCCTGCCGGCGCTGCAACAAAGTTTCCGCGCGACGGTTTTGGATGTGCAGTGGGTGGTTGAGTCCTACGCGCTCTTGCTCGCCGCTCTGCTTTTGGTCGGCGGCTCCATGGGAGATCGATTTGGCAGGCGGCTGGTCTTCTGTTGGGGCGTTGTCCTGTTTGCGATCGCATCCATCGGTTGCGGCTTCGCAGGAAGTATTAGTCAACTGATCCTCTGGCGCGCGCTGCAAGGCGCCGGCGGGGCGCTGCTGGTGCCGGGAAGCCTGGCTATTATCAGCGCTTCCTTCGACGAAGCGAGGAGGGGCCGGGCCATCGGTACGTGGTCCGGCTTCACGGCGATTACCGCAGGTATCGGACCGGTCATGGGCGGCTGGCTGGTGGAGCATGTCTCCTGGCGCGCCATCTTCTTTATCAACCTGCCGCTGGCGCTGGCGGTGCTGGGGATCGCTCTGTTGCGCGTGCCGGAGAGCCGCGATGAGGGTGAAAACAAGGGCTTGGACTGGCTCGGCGCAGGGCTTATCACTCTGGGCTTGGGAACTCTTGTCTACGGTCTGATCGAATCGTCGGGCTTAGGATTCGGTCATCCGCTAGTCATCAGCACGCTGGGCGTTGGCGGGCTTTCGTTAACGATCTTTCTCCTGGTAGAGGCTTATGCCGGCAACCCGATGTTGCCGCTGAGGTTATTTCGTTCGCGCAATTTTAGCGGCGCTAATTTAATGACGTTCTTTCTATATACGGCCTTGGGTGGAAGTATGTTCTTTGTTCCGCTCAACCTGATTCAGGTTCAAGGGTATTCGGCGACGGGGGCGGGCGCCGCTTGGATCCCCTTCATTCTCATTTTGTTTTTTCTTTCTCGCTGGTCCGGGGGGTTGGTGAAAAGCCACGGCGCGAAGTTGCCGCTCGTAGCCGGGCCGATCATCGCGGCTTTGGGCTACGTGTTGTTTACAATTCCGGGTATCGGCGGCAGTTACTGGACGACTTTCTTTCCGCCCGTAGTGGTGCTCGGTTTGGGGATGGCGGTGAGCGTTGCGCCGCTTACGACCACGGTGATGAACGCGGTGCCAAAAAATCGGGCCGGCATCGCCTCCGGCGTCAACAATGCGGTTTCGCGAATCGGCGGACTGCTGGGCATTGCGGCTCTGGGCATCGTTATTCTGTACTCCTTCAACCGTGAGCTGGATCGGCGTTTGGAGCAATTGGAACTCACGACCGAAGTGCGCCGTGCCATCGATGAGCAACGCGTCCGGCTTGCCGGAGCAGAATTGCCCCCTGGTGTGGACGATGAGACCCGTATCGCGTTAAGGGAAGCGATCGATCAATCATTCGTCGTTGGCTTTCGGGTGGTCATGATCACGGCCGTCGGGCTGGCGTTGGCAAGTGCGCTCTGCGCATGGATCATAATCGTGTAGACTGGCTGCATAGCATTCGTTGCCGTTGCTGGCCTACAACCTGAAAGCGACGAGTCCCTTGACAAAGTTTCTGCAGCGGAGTGATAAAACAACTTAAATTCTTCAGTAGGAGGTATTATGGCGATCAGTCATCTTAGCCTGCGACAGGCGGTAGTGGACGGAGCAAACTTTCTCCTGCGGGTCGGCGCGATCTCTATGAGCCATCACGGCAACTTTAGCGTGAGGGTGCCCGGCACCGATACGATTTTGCTCACCGCCACCAGCTCCTTCGACAATCTGAAACCCGAGAATCTCGCGCTCCTCGATTTGGCGGGGCGCTTGCTGGAAGGCGAGATCAATCCGACCAATGCCGAGATCGTTCACATGCACGCGGTGGTTTATAGGGAGCGTCCCGAGACTGGTGCCGTGGTGCACACCCATTCCACCTACGCCACAAGCTTCGCGCTGGCAAGCCGATCCATCGGCTGCTCCTACGAGGCGCTGGTGCGCTCGGAGATGATCGATGGCGTGCCTCTGGCGCAGTATGGGCCGCGGGGTTCCGCGGCGTCGGTGGATAACATCGCTATGGCGCTGTCCGGCGCGAAGCACACCAAAGCAGTGCTGCTGGAAAATCACGGTGTGCTGGCCTTCGGCGCCGACCCTGCGGCCGCGGCGCGGGCCAACCTTATCGTGGAGGAGGCGGCGCAAATGGCGATCTATGCCGAAGTGCTGGGGGGCGCGAAACCCATACCGCCGGAGATGCTGAAAGCCACGGTGAGCCGAAGAGACGAGTTTACTCGAGCAGGGACGCAGCGGGCGTAGGAGGTTATCGGAAATCCATTGCATAGCGATTCTGTACCGTGTTCAGGATGACCCACTCACGGTGCAGATAAACTTTGCCAGAATTACCCAATGAACTTTTGAGACAGGGCACGGGCAGCGTACAAAGTGATCTCGGACTTTTTTCTGGGATCTTTGGGCCTTGTCGAACAGCTAAAATATTTTGGGTTGCCGATTCTTGAAGATTCTTTGGGCTCAGGCGCCGTGGGTCGAGCCGATTCCATCTGTTTTTTGAATGTATGTCGTTCTTCAGACATATGGCTTACCTCCTGCATTCAGGATTTGACGGTACGCTGACTCGGGAGGGACTACTGTCTAGTATTGGACAATATTGAAAAGAAATATTGCGTGGCCGAAATGGAGGACAACCGCCCTGGAGTTTAAACTACGTCATGCGGCAAAAGGTAAACTCATCCCCCTTGGGATTCGAAACCAAACCTATTTCTCGCTTGGCAACAGTTCGCGGGATGAGAAATGTTTACTACCGCCTCCGCGGCCGCTGTCCCGCGTTGTCACTAGCTTCTTCGCTAGCAGGTGAGCTACACCTGATTCTTATTTCCGGTTTCATTTTTAGAAAAACATCGATCAAGGAAGGCTCCGAGCGGACCACGCGCCGCTCTTCTCACAATCCCCTCCAGCTCGCCTTTGTCCAGCCAGATTCCCCCGCAGCGCTCACAGCGATCCAAGACAAATTCCATATAGGTGGTGTTGCCCAGCTTACCCGCGCACTTTGGACAGCTCAGTATCCGTCCTTCCCGCCGGACAGCTTCCGCCTTCTGAAACTCGACCCTCATCTCGTCGATCAGTTCACGATCTTTCGCGGCAAAATAAAAATCCTCATTGGCTCGCTCGTCAAACTTTTCAGCGCGGCGATCTTTTTCATTTTCCATGGCTCCTATCTCCTAGACTTTAGGGAGTCCCACGTGCGTTCCCGATCATCACTCAAATTCGGAAAAAGCCGTATTCGTGATGGGACAAAGACGGCGAACGTGATTTATAATCCTGAAAACTTCCACGTTTCGAGAATTTTCGAAATGCGACAATCACCAGCTTGAGGTGCCAACTCGGCACCTCAAGTCTGATTTGGATCTCTAGAAATCTCGCGTCTGTCCGACCTCAATGGCTAGTTGGAAATCTTCAGCGCCATGCCAAGCGAAAATGGATTATCGCCGATACTCAAAGCCGTGCCCAATTTCTCCAGCTCCCAGCTCGAGACCTTTTCCTTCGAGAGGGCGTCTTTTGCGGTAGTCTGGGCTGTCTCCAGTTTATCAGCCTGCGGCAGTTTGATGAGGTATTTGACGTTGTTGCCATCACTCAGAGTCACCGAGAGAACCATCTGTTTGCCTTCTTCTGTTCCCAATGTTTGAAGTCCGGCAATTCGACTCGAAAGGCTGGTCTTGTTCACGGTATCCGTATAAAGCCAGATGAAAGCGCCGACAAAGGCGGCCATCAGCAACCAGCCGTACTGGCCAACCCTTTTTTGCCTTTTCATCGACTGGCTTCTCTGCATATCAAAGAACTTGCGGTAAGTGTCCCTTTCCGCCGCCACCCTCTTAGCAGGATCTTGTTCCTGCGTGCTTGGAGGGTGAGCGAAGGAAAGTCCAAAACCATTCAATATCATGCCTAAGATCACCAACCCTAAGGGGATGCCGAGGATCAATATAGGATTCATAACTCTCTCCTTTTTCAGGCTCTTGATAGCCTTTGGATATTGGAAGAGGGAGGGGGGTCAGAACCGGGAATAGGTTTGCTGTCAAACCGGAGCCGAAGTCCATGCCACTGTTGAGTGTGTGGCCCGGTCTTCTACCTCTTGCGCGCCATTACAGCTCTCGAAAATGCAATACCCTGAATTCGT
>DAIRFP010000345.1:0-4432 GCA_036794995.1 Thermodesulfobacteriota bacterium
CGGTCGCCAGGACGAGCGGGAAATGCCCCACCACCGTTGCCGCGGTCGTCATCACACAGGTCTTTTTCTCGAGCTTCGTGGGCGGAATCGCGCACCTGCGTAGCGGCCGCGTCCATAGACGAATCGCGCTTGTCGCTGGGATAACATCAGCCGTCGGCTCCTTTGTCGGCGGAGTGGCTTCAAAATGGACATCGGAGCGATTTCTACTGCTGCTTTTCGGCATTGCCACCCTCCTCGTGATTGTCATGATGTTTCTGCCGGCTCCGAGCAAGGAGCTGGAAAAAGTTTCGCTAGAAAAGGTGGCTGTGGCGCCGGTTGCTTTGTCCCTATGCTCGTTTGTCATAGGGATTCTCATCGGCTTTCTCGGCGCCGGAAATTTCGTCTTTGTTCCGTTGCTGATCTATATCCACAAAATCCCGACGCGAATCGCAATCGGCAGCAGCCTCTTTATTGCGATGATAAATACCTGTTCCGGATTTCTCGGCAAGCTTGCCACCGGCCAAATACCTGGGCTTGTAGCAACGGTCGTAGTTATCGGAGCAGCCATCGGAGCACTGGTTGGAGAGGGAATCCACCCCCGGCTCCCCATCCTCACTCTACGATATATTTACAGCGCCATGGTCGGACTCATCGCCATTAGAATTTGGCTTAGTATCCTCACCTCGGGCCCTTAAAAGTGCTCTCCGAGCTCTCCAAAATGCGACGGTTTTACTATTGCTTTTCCCAGTTGCGCTGACTATGCTGGTTGCAGAAAATCAGGAGGACGCTATGAAAACAAGAGTCTCATTCGCATTGCTTTCATTGTTTGTTTTCCTCGCAGCATGCACCAGTCTCCAGATCGGCGGGGAAGTACAGTCAGGACGGCAGGCTTTGCTTGAGGGCAAGAATGAAACCGCCCTTGGCTATTTTTATGGCGCCGCTCAGAGGGACCCCAATTATGTGTATGCGACTGGGAGCTCCCCAAGGCAGGGCGTTTGGAGTTATGTCGGACGGTCAGAGTATCTTACCGGCAGACTTCCCCAAGCCCGGCAAACCCTGGAACGGGCGCTGGCAGCCAATCGAGAAGAAGATATTGCCAGGATTTATTTGGGTCTGACCTTGGCCCGTGAAGGTGACCGCCAACGCGGCTTAAAAGAAATCGAAGGTGGAATGCGAGGCATTAACAACTGGCTGGATTATATCAGTCAAGCCCAGAGGTTTACTATTGGACAGTTCTGGGATCCAGACCGGGACATACGCGCGGCGATTCAAAATGACTTGGCGATGATTTCCGGCAAAGATCTCGACTGGCAAAAACTCATCGCCAATACCGAGTGGCTAGGAATACGGATGGAAGAAGAAAGCGATCTAGCTCGACGCCAGCAAGCGTACGATCAATCTCGGGACGGCAGCGGCAGGAGCCCCTAGAAACACCGGATGAGGTACGATAACTAGGGACTGGTAAATCGCGCTTACGTTCTGTACGTGGCTATTTTCTTTCAGGTGTTTTCCTCTTCGTCGGTTGGCAGGAGAAATCTATGAAAACAAAAGGATCATCGGTATTGTTCCTATTGTTTGGGGTCCTTGCGGGATGCGCCAGTCTTCAAGTGGGCGGCGAGTTACAATCAGGACGGCAAGCTCTGCTAAAAGGCAACAATGAACTCGCCCTTGGCTATTTTTATGGCGCCGCTCAGAGGGACCCCAATTATGTGTATGCGACTGGGAGCTCCCCAAGGCAGGGCGTTTGGAGTTATGTCGGACGGTCAGAGTATCTTACCGGCAGACTTCCCCAAGCCCGGCAAACCCTGGAACGGGCGCTGGCAGCCAATCGAGAAGAAGATATTGCCAGGATTTATTTGGGTCTGACCTTGGCCCGTGAAGGTGACCGCCAACGCGGCTTAAAAGAAATCGAAGGTGGAATGCGAGGCATTAACAACTGGCTGGATTATATCAGTCAAGCCCAGAGGTTTACTATTGGACAGTTCTGGGATCCAGACCGGGACATACGCGCGGCGATTCAAAATGACTTGGCGATGATTTCCGGCAAAGATCTCGACTGGCAAAAACTCATCGCCAATACCGAGTGGCTAGGAATACGGATGGAAGAAGAAAGCGATCTAGCTCGACGCCAGGAGGCACAAGACAGAGCGCGGGATAACGAAGGTGACGGGGAAGAGCCCTAGTCCATGCGAGTAATGAATTTTTATTGGTAAAGCGGTCTCATATTCTGTACGTGCATATTCTTTTGAAAGTTTAGTTCCTCGTCGATCAAGGCGAGGAGACGATCGGTAGATTGGATTATATTGTCTTTTTCTTCCGGGCCCTTGGTTAGGTAAAAGGCGCAGCGCCGGACTGAGGCCCTGACGGTTCCCCGGATATCCCACTGCTCATAATTTTGATAACCCTCGACGAGGACCTTGCTGGCTAAAGTGATCCCACCCTTGAGCGTTTCTATGCCCTGTTCGTTTTGCCCCAGACGCAACTGGGTCAGGCCCAAAGCAAGCCAGGCGATCTCATCGTCTTTGTTGACCACCACAGCTCGCTGCAAAATGGCCAAGGCATCCTTATACCTTTCTTTACGGTAATAGGCCCGTCCCAAATAGGTAAGGCTATTCTTATACGTGGGATCTTGGCTAACCACATATTCAAGGGAAACCACCGCCCTATCCATGTCTCCGCCCCGTCCCCGGAAGAACTGATCTTTACCCTCTTCGTATCGGCCACCCAGCCCGAATCTCGGCAGAGTGTTCGAGCAGGAAACGGCTCCTAGACAAACAACGGCTGCAAAGAAACAATGAATACTTAAGCATCGTATTTTCATGGCTAAGTAAATTTTCTCCTGGTACTTTCCGGGACCCAGTGTACTGGAACTAGGAAATATCTACCATTGCCTGGGCGGCAAGTTCAATAGTCAGACTGCGCTAGCCATTGTTTTCATGGTGTAGCGGACCATGCAAGGTCCAAAAAAAAGGGGAGTCGTTGCTGACTCCCCTTTGTCACCAGTCTAGTGAACTGAACCTAGAACTGATATCTATAGTTTAGATTCGCCCCCAGCCATTCTCCACCACCCCCCCGTCGGCCATTATTGTTAATCCCGAGGTTCTTCTGCACGGCAGTGGTGAGGTTTGAGGCATGATACCAAGTCACACCACCGCCGATGCTCATCCGCGGCGCGAGAAAGTACCACAGATCCCACTCGCTGATTGTGTAGGTGCCACGATGGAACTGACCGCCGTTGATCGCCGGATTACATCTCGGCGTAGCGCAAGACATGTCGGTGCGCTCAAAGTGCGTACCCACCAGGATCGATCCCGGGGTATTCGCTGTGCCGGTCAAGAAACCCTTGGGACTCCACAGAAACAGATCGTGACCGATCAACCAATCACGCCCCCGCTTTTTACCACGTAGGGCAACCGCTCCGCCAGCAGGGGGAGCGCTAAAATTCCCATCTTCAGCTTGCGCAAAACCGGCCACGGCACGGATCCGATAGGGACCCACGGTCCATGTGATGCCAGGCATAAAAAAGGTAGCCAAGCCCTCGCCGACGGAGCCGGCGCCGGTGTCAAAGAGCGTCTGCCGGGCCGCGTCGCCGTTATCCTGGATGCGGAACCGGGCGCAACCGTTGTCCACCGTTGCGCGCTGATCAACGTTACAGAACCACGCGCCAAACTCGAACATGAAACCCTGGAGCCACTTGTTCTTAAGCTCCGAGAACGGGAATAAGGAAATATAGGTGACGAAATCCTTACGGTCGGTGAAGCTGCTCAGGTTGTCGTCGCCTTCGCCAACGCTGGCCATACCAAACTGGTAGCGGCCAATTCGGCCCGGGATGCCGATGCCGCTAAGGGACCGGTCGTCCCAGTTCATGACTATACCCCAACCGGCCCGGCCCGTGTTGGGACCGATGTTACGGGATAGTAGGTCGTATTCTATCTGGGTGCCGATAGCGCTGGAACCCTGGCGCGACGTGCTCAAGCTCGTAGAGATGTCGCCCCCGATGTCGACCGTCGGCAAGAAGGGGTTCAAGTTCTCGAGGTGAAAATGGACCACCCCGCGCTGCATGATGGAACTGCCGCCGGTGTTGGTCGAGTTCTTGGCATTGCCGGTCCCAAAACCGTCCATATCGATGCTCGTCTCGATTTCGTACAGGCAGTTGTCGATGCAGTAAAAGAAAGAGGGGCGCCAGCGACGCAGCATGATTTCGCCGTTGGTCCGGCCGACTGCGTCCTGTCCGGCCGAAAAAATCATGCGGAGGTTAGTCTCCATCGAGAAGCGGAGGCCCCATGACTTGTCCGCCGCTTCGATGTTCACACCGTTACCCGGACGGTAGCTAAAACTCGGCAACGCGGCTGCCGCTGCCGTGGACTCTTTCCTAAGCTCAATCTGCTGCGACTTGAGCTGTCCCAACTCCTGCTCCAGTGCCTTGATCTTATCATCCACACTCTGCGCCCCC
>DAIRFP010000346.1:0-4420 GCA_036794995.1 Thermodesulfobacteriota bacterium
ATCCTACGATGTTGCGTACTAGATATTCTCCCGGCACGATATGGTTCTGATTGGCAGTCGCCGGCAATCCGACGAACACGAACATGAGTGCCCGCCGCAAATCGTCCGCAAGCGGCCCTTTAAGCACTCTCAGAAACGCCTCGACAGCGGGTCGGTGATCGATCTCAAGAATCAAGTTCCGTTCCGCCTTCGTGATAACCATCGGTGCCGTGATCGGTTGGCATCCCTGTGTGATATCGATGGCCGCTCCAAAAGAACCGGAAAGTTCCAGGCCCGCCACGGAATTCGAGGTTAGAGTTTCGCCGCACACTTGGTAAGTGGCCTGCGCGATGCCACCCTCCGAAGAGCCCGCGCCAACTACTGGAAGAAAACCCAGCCGTTGTTCCATGCTGTCGAGCAGCTGATGCGGCTGGCCGTTGTATGTGTCGGGAAGCAGAATCAGCAGCGAGCCCGAATCGGCAACGGCGCCAACGGTTTGGGCGATTTGAGCCCCAACTTGTTCATCGCGTTCCCGCAAGGGTTGAAAGAGAAAAGGCTGACTTTGGATTTCATCAGAAGCGAATACCAGCACCGCTACCCCCGGAGCGCCCTCTATTTCTCCCGCGCCCGTGAGAATTCCCGCTCCGCTCGAGCCGACGATTTTTTCGCTTCGGGTTACTCGCCTCAGAGTGGACAGAAGGTGTTGACTGTTCGCCGCGTGCTCCGCCGTAAAAAAAACCATCGCAGCGTCGGCGCGGGACACGCCCGCCTGGTCCATGGCTGCGCCGGCGGCTTGCGCAGCCGCCTGTTCCGTTGATGGGCTAGAGGATTGCCCGGCTCCGGCACGAATCATGTTGCTCGGACTATAGGAAACTTACACCCGTGGGGTCAAGCGAAACGGTCCCACGATTTATCAGCTTAAGCGCCACTTTTTGATTGAAGAGTGGGGCGAAATCCGATACTTTTAAGCCATTACCCTACCTAACCTTCAGGAGTTCACGAAAAACCGGCTATGAAAATCGTCCAGATTCCACTGCTGCGAGACAACTATGGCTATCTCGTCGTCTGTCAAGCCACCAACAGCGCCGGGATCATTGACCCGTCGGAAGCCGAACCGGTTGTGCGTCGGGCCGAGCAGGAGAAGGTCGCCTTGAAGGCCATTCTCAACACTCACCACCATCGCGACCATACCGGAGGCAACGAGGGTTTGTTGGCCAATCAAAGTCTCGAAGTCTACGGTCACAAAAGCGATCAGGGAAGGATTCCCGGCCTAACCCGCGGAGTTGAAGAAGGGGATGAAGTCGCCATTGGGGAAGTAAGGGGGAAAGTTCTTTTTATTCCCGGCCACACGACGGGGCATGTGGCCTATCTCTTCGGCAACAATCTGTTTTGCGGCGACACACTTTTTACTGCCGGCTGCGGTCGCCTCTTCGAGGGCACAGCGGAACAGATGCACGGGTCACTCAAGAAACTCATGGCGCTACCGGACGATACCAGGGTCTACTGCGGTCACGAATACACCGAGAGCAACCTTCGTTTCGCCATGACTTTGGAACCGAAGAACCACCGACTGGTGTCCCGGTTCGAGCGAGTGCAGGGCTTGAGATCCCGCGGCGCCTCGACGGTTCCTTCGACCTTGGAAGAGGAAAAACAAACGAACCCGTTCCTGCGCTGGGACAGCAAAGAAATTCAAGCGAGTTTAAAAACCGCTTCCTCCGGTCTTCGACTGGATCCGGTTTCGGTGTTTGCAACCGTACGCAAGCTTAAAGACTCGTTCTAAATCGTGGCTTCATTCTCCCGGAGCCGTTCTGCTGTCCTTCGCACGACGAAATGAATCTCAAGGAGAAAACCTACCTCTGGTATATCGCCCTACTGCGCATCTACATCGGCTACACCATGCTCATGCAAGGCGTCAGAAAGTTTCAGCGGGATTTTCCCCGCGGCGACTGGATCGGACGACAAATCGGCGACCTGGCCACCGTTGAATTGTACCCGTGGTACAAGAAGTTTCTGGTCGACACGATCGTGCCGCATCAGGAGCTGTTCGGCTATCTTGTGATATTGGGCGAAATTTCCGTAGGCGCCTGTCTGCTCCTCGGTTTCTTGACGCGCTTCAGCGCCTGCGTCGGTCTCTTCATGTTGATCAACTATTACCTGGGACCCGGCATGGCCAGGGGCGGTGCCCTCCTGGCCCAGCAACAAACGTTCATCGTCGCGCTGATCGTCTTCCTGCTCTCAAACCCCGGCCGCGCGCTGGGATTGGATGGGGTATTTTTTCGTAGCGGCAGAGGTGCAAAATGAAACTTTCCGGGTCGGCAACTACAGCAGGCACGGAGCGCTACCGCAAGCGCTTCGAAGGCAAAATTCCGCTGGAACACTTTCGCCACTCCCACGGACTGTGGATCTCCTCCATCGGCATCGGCACTTACCTCGGGAATCACGATGTCGAAACGGACCAGCTCTACCACGACGCGATCGTTCGCGCCGTGGAATCGGGCTGCAATGTCATCGACACCGCCATCAATTACCGCTGTCAACGAAGCGAACGTTCCATCGGCACCGCGTTGAAGGAGTTGGTGTCCCGGGGCTTCAGTCGAGACGAAATCGTCGTGGCGACCAAAGGCGGTTTCATTCCCTACGACGGGGTTCCTCCGAAAGAGGTTCGGAGTTATTTTGAGGCCACGTTCGTCGAGCCCGGCATAGCACAGTTCGCCGATGTCATAGCGGGATGTCACTGCATGACACCGGACTATCTGCTGAACCAACTGGATTGCAGTCTTCGCAACCTCGACCTGGAGTCCGTCGACATCTACTACGTGCACAATCCCGAAACCCAACTGGGAAAGATTTCCCGGGAGGAATTCAATAACCGATTGCTGCTTGCTTTTGAAACTTTGGAGGGTGCGGTGGCGGCGGGAAAAATCGGCGGCAGCTATGGCACGGCCACCTGGAACGGATACCGCAACGACCCGACCGATAAAGACTACCTGTCTCTCGCCGAGACGCTTGAACTGGCCTCCCAGGCCGGCGGGAAACAACACAAGTTCAAAGTCGTTCAACTTCCTTTCAACCTGGGGATGACGGAGGCCCTGTCTCTCACCAACCAGCAACTCGAAGGAAAACCATTGACCACATTGGCAGCGGCGCAAGCGCTCGGCATCGCCGTCATGTGCAGCGCCTCCGTGCTGCAAGGCCAGCTCACACGTAACCTCCCATCGATCATTAACGACACTTTTTCGGGCTTAGAGACGGACGGCCAAAGAGCGCTGCAGTTCGTCCGCTCGACTCCCGGCGTAACCACCGCGCTGGTGGGCATGAAGCAGACCGTCCACGTGGACGAAAACCTCCAAACGGCGCGGGTCGCTCCCGCATCGTGGGATCAGTATGCAAAACTGTTTCAAAATGACGAGGCGAAATAAACTATTCGCAACAAGCTGAAGCGAGTCTCAAGTTTCAATTGCCGGTAAGATAGTTCAAATTACCGAAAATCGCGTGGAGTTTCTGGAGAGTGCCCCCCGGCAAGGGTGGCTTGAGAATGGACTCCACGTTTTCCTTGAGATGCTCGGCATTGCCGGTACCGGTCAGCACTAAATCGACGCTGGGTTCGTGTCGGCAAAAACGGTACGCGGCTTCGGGCAATGTCTTCGCATCGCTTTCTCTCAGCACAAAGTCGAGAGGATTATCGGCGTGCACCGTGCCGGGAGCGATCACGCCTTTTTGGACTAGCTCGGCAAAGATCGTTTTCAGCCGATCCGGCTGACTGAAAGCCCGGCGCACGGCAAACATCCCCAACACACCCACGCGCTTTTCCCGAGCCAACGGAAAAACGGTTGTGCGCGCCGAAGGATTGAGAATATTGAAGCCGACCATTGCGACGTCCCAGAGATCTTCCGGGAGACTATCTGCCAGCATCTGGTGCGCGGGATCGACTACGAATCCTTCCGTGACTCCGATAAAACGAATCTTGCCCTGCTCACGCAGACGCCGCATCGCCGGCATGAGCCTTTCTTTGGCGAACCGGTAATCCTTCGGCTCGACCCCGTGGAGATGGTACACATCGATGTAATCCGTGCCGAGCTGCTTGAGGCTCTGTTCCAGGCCCTTGCTGACCTCCGCCTCGGGGTCGGAATGATCGGCTGCCGGTAGCGTCTTTTTCGTGGAGATGACCAGTCGGTCCCTGGGAACGTCCGCAATCGCTTTACCGACCACGGGTTCCGTCCCGTAGTTCTGGGCCGTATCGAGAAAGTTGACGCCGAGATCGAGGGCCTGGCGAATCAGGCTAAGGGCATTGCTTTCGCTCTGCGCATCGTTGCGTAAGCCCAACCGGCTAGGCCCGCCGCAGCCTAATCCCGCGACGCTCACCCTAAGACCGGTCCGTCCGAGTGTGGTGTATTCCATGGTTTCCTTCATTCTGCGGTATGTTCAAGGTTCCGGGTTCAAG
>DAIRFP010000347.1:0-4405 GCA_036794995.1 Thermodesulfobacteriota bacterium
CTAGTGTAGCGATCTTGTCGAAGGCCTTCTATGGCGGGTTCATCGTGGTTTCGAAGTTTGGGCGAAATCCTACGTACGGCCGACCATCTACGAGGGCGAGAGTTCAATGTTCAAGGTCGAAACGAGTGAAACGCCGAACCTGGAACCTTGAACATCCGTCGCGGTCATCGGCAGTTTATTTTTCGTAAAGCTTCTTGATAAAACCACTCTTGTCCAGTTCTTCGACGAAGCTCACGTCGGCAAATTCCTCGGGTTTGTGTTTCCAAACGTCGGGGCGCGCGACCGCGACGTACTCGTAGCTCGTCTTCATGCCAACGAGGTTTGGGTAGGGGGTTGCCAGAAAAGCCTTGGAAAAAATCTCATAGGATTCGTTGACCAGTTCCTCATCGTCCAACCTGAGAGTTTTTTTGATGACCTTCTTACTGAACTCGCGATCTTTCTTGAACACTGCGATGCCTTCCAGGTGGGCTTTCATGTAGCTCAGCACCATTTCCCGGTCGGCCTTTGCGGTGGCCTTGCGGGTGGTGATTTCCATCCAGGGATAGTTGATCTCCTTGGCCGAATCCCACAGCATTGAGAAGCCCATCTTTTGCGCTCTACCATAGCCCGGGTGCGACATGGCCGCGCCGTCCACAACACCGCTTTTGAGTGCCACAATCCGATCGGCGTCGCCGCCGGTTTGGATCAGGGTGACGTCACGATCGGGGTTGAGTCCTTTTTTCCGCGCAATATAGCGCACTAGAAAATCGGTGAGCGAACCCAGGCTGGAAACGGCTATTTTCTTGCCCTTGAGATCCTCCGGTTTTTTGATCTCCGGCTTGACCATCAACGCGTGCACGACTCCCGGCATCGTGTGGGCCAGAATCGCCATGTCGGATCCCGAGAGGTTCGCGTTGATCACCGTCGGCGTCGCGATGGGAGCGATCTGAATGCCGCCGCTGATCAGCGCCTTGGACGCGATTCCCGAGCCGTTCATGGTGATGACCTCGGCGTCGAGCCCATGTTTTTCATAGAGCTTGGCTTCTTTGGTAACGAAGATGATGATGTTCCCCATGCTGACGGAAGGGACGCCGACCTGGATCTTCCTGAGCGGTTTGCTTTGCCCGTAACCGGCTTGCGTCAAAACCAGACACGCAATCCCGATAAACACGGCAATGGTCGGTTGACGAGGAACCATTTTACACCTCCGGCAAACCAACGGCTTGAACGATGTGAACTTTTTGAACGTCTTGAACTCCCCCAATCTCCGTTACACCATCTGCATGTACACATCGACCAGGGCCGGTCGTTTTTCTTCTTTGATGACCTTGATCGCCCGTTCCACCGCCGGGCGGATCTGTTCTGGTTCGGTGATCGGCCCCTCACCGTGCACACTGAAGGTGCGGGCCAGGTTGGCAAAGTCTACCGGCGGCTTCGCCATTTCCATACCCACGAGTTTGTTCTCCACCGGCCGGCCGCGGTGGATCGCGACCTTTTCCTGATGCTCCACGTCGTTGTAATAAACCCGATTATTGGTCATCACGGTCAGCAGCGGCACGCCGGTGTTGGCGGCAGTCCACAGGGCGCTCGGCGTGTACAGCATCTCGCCGTCGCGCTGCAGATTGACGCAGATCTTGCCCGTGCCCCGATAGGGGAGCGACGCGCCGACGGACGCGGCCGGACCGTAGCCCAAACCGCCGCCGCCGTAGCCGCCGAGAAACAGCCCCGGCTTGTCCCAGGTCCACAGCCGACTCGGCCAGCCGCGAAAGGCGCCGGCGACCAGCAGCCAGTCTTCTTTTTTGAGCGCTTCCCAAATTTCGTAAGCGAGTCGCGGCGGCGCGATGGGCCGCTCATCCCAACGCTTTTTGAGATCGGCTTGCCAGCGCGCATGAACTTCTTCGTGCTGCGCCGCCAGCGCCTTGCGCCGGTCTTCGACCACGCTCTTGGAAAATTTTCCCTGTTTTTTGATTTCTTCGGCCAACGCCGGGAGAAAAACTCTAGTGTTGGCGACCATCGGCAGATCCACCGGCGCCAGTTCCTGAAAGTCGCTGGTCCAACCGCGCACCACGATATCTTTGAGCGTGACGTTGATCACTTTGCAGCCGGGCTTGGTCGCGGGAACGTTGGCGTGAGTATTGGGATCCGAGCGCACCAGCGCGCCGTAAAGATCGGTCATGTCCAATCCCAGGATGACATCAGCATTGGCGATCAGCTCGCGGTTCCTGCCGGTAAGATTGAGCGCGTGAGTATTGGGGAAATTCAAGCGCGCGCCGAAATCGATGACCGGGATCGACAACAGGTCGGCGAGCGCCACCAGGCTCATCACCGCGTCGTTATTGCGCCCGACGTAGTCGGCCAAGATCACCGGATTTTGCGCCGAGGCGAGTAACTGCGCCGCTTCTTTGATCGCGTCGTAATCCGCTTGCAGCGGCGCTGGCGGGCGAAAGCGGTTCGGGTCGGGCAGTGGTATTTCCTTTTCGATCGCGGCTTCCTGATCGGTCACGTCGAAGCAGAGATAGACCGGCCCGCCGGGATCGCTCATGGCGATGCGATAGCCGCGCATGATCGAGGAGGGAAACGCCTCGACGCCCACCGGCTGGTCGTCCCACTTGACGAAGTCGCGCACCAGATTACCCTGCACCTGCGCCGTATGGATCCAGTCGATCCAGGGGCGGCGTTTGCTCGAATTCATCGGCCCGGTGCCGCCCATGACCATCACCGGCGTGTGATCGCACCAGGCGTTGTAGATCGCCATGGAAGCATGCTGTAGGCCGACCACGTTGTGGACGATGGCGGGCATGATCTTACCCGTCGCTTTGGCGTAACCATGCGCCACCGCGACGGCGATTTCTTCGTGGCAGCAGAGAATCATCTCGGGGTTGGGTTGTCTGCCGCTCTCGTAGTTGACCAAAGAATCGTGAATCCCGCGGAAGCTCGACCCGGGATTGAGCGCGACGTATTCGATGCCCAAGACTTTGAGCAGATCGACGACGAGATCCGAACCATAACGTGCGGCCATAGAACCTCCTGAAGGATGATTCACTGCGAACAGCGACAGAGGACCGAGCCCCTTCGCTAATGAGTAATGCGCCTCTCCAGTTCAACGTTCAAAGTTCAAGGTTTAACGGGGAGCGGGGATAAATACCTTGAACCTGGAACGTTGAACTTTTGAACGGCCTTTTTGCGGCCCCTAATGAACCGCGGCGGATTGAGACGCAACCTGTAACGGCTGCGGTACTTCCATTTCGTAGAGCTTCGCCACGTTGGTGCAGACCAATTTCTTGCGTATATCCTGGGGCAAGTGCCCGAGGTCGCGATCGATAAATTTCTTCGACTCCGGCCACGTCGAGTTGCCGTGGGGATAGTCGTTAGACCACATGCAGTTGTCCTGGCCCCACCACTCGAAACTATGGCCCGCCGCGGTGTCCCGGAAAAATGTTCCGTAGATCTGCCGGTTGAAATACTCGCTGGGGTCTTTGGTGATGGGCAGCGGATTAACGCCGCGGAACCGTCGATAGTAGTAATCCCACTGCTGGAGCATGAAGGGCATCCAGCCGATCTCGTTTTCGACGCTCACGAACCTGAGCTTGGGATAGCGCTCTAAGACACCGTAGAAAATCAGTTCGAAAAAGGCGTCGATGATTTCCTTGAGCTTTAGATTCACGCTGCCCCGATAGGCTTCAACCCCGGTCCGCTTATTTCCGAAAACACTTTCTTTGTGGTAGCCGTGCCCGGTGAGGATGTGTAGATTGACGGGCATATTTAACGACTGGGAGGCTTCCCAGAATTTATTGTAGTGCTCCGAATGAAACGGCAGATCCGGATGCGGCGCCTGCCAGATAATCGAACCCTTGAGGCCGGCTTTGGTGCAACGTTCGAGTTCTTTTACCGCCTCGTCAATGTTGTAGACCGAGATAGCCGCAATGCCGATCAGCCGCTTTGGCGCCACCCGGCAGTATTCGATGAGCCAGTCATTGTAAGCTCGGAAACAGGCCTCCTGCAGTTTAGCATCGTCCATGGCGAAGTGCGGCAAGAGATTGGTCGGGTATAGCACTTCCGCGCTGAGACCGTCGGTTTCCATCTCTTTGATCCGGCACGTGGGATCGGAACCGCCGGGATGGGTTTGAAAGCTTTCCCCGACCTTGAGCTGGGGAAAGATCGGAGCTTGGTCTCTAAACGATGCGGCTACCCGTTCCTTCACCGTGTTGGGTGGCTCCATGACGTGGGAGTCCGAAGAAATCAGCACCTCAAAACCTGCGTTATTTCCATTGCCAGCCATAATCTTCCTCCTTTGGCTATGTATAGTTAATTTTCTAACCGCAAGAACTCAAAGTGCGCAAAGTTTTCGAGGAAAATCCTTTTTGTGTTCTCTGCATTGCTATGTAGAAGAGTTTTCTCCGTCTGCGCAAATTTTCTGACTGTTATT
>DAIRFP010000348.1:0-4397 GCA_036794995.1 Thermodesulfobacteriota bacterium
CCATTGTTCGACCCCGTTTTTGACGAGCTCAACCGGCGGAACGCCGTCGTATTTATTCATCCGACCCATTGCGAAGCGCCCCCGGAGACGAACTTGCAGGCGCCCCCCTTCGTTGTCGAATATGTGTTTGACACGACTCGCGCCGTTGTCAACCTTATTTTTACCGGCACCTTGAAACGCTGCCCTGATATCCGGTTCATCGTCGCGCACGGAGGCGGCACGGTGCCGTTTCTTGCGCAAAGAATCTCGATGCTGGAGGGACATCGGCGTGCCAAAGCAGTCACGGACGTGATCCCCACCCTCCGCGCGCTATACTACGAGATCGCCAGCACGACTACCGGATACGCGCTGCGTTCATTGCAAGAGCTCGCCGATCCAACCCATATACTGTGGGGTTCGGACCTGCCGTTCGTCTACGGCGACCGGCTGCAGGAGGAAGTGGATCATTGGGAAGGCTATGACGGGTTCGACGCCACTGAGCGATTAGGGGTTGAACAACTCAATGCATTGCAGCTTTTTCCGCGATTCGCTTCGACGGCTAATGAACTGAGTTTGCAGCGATAGCGCTTTCATAGGGAGGTAAAATTCATGAATGCGACAAAGCAACTAACTCGGATCCGACAAAACAGTCCTTTGTTTGAACCACGGTTCCCTCTCCCTTCGCGGGAGAGGGTTAGGGTGAGGGGGCGCTGCGAACCTTTGGCACCCTCACCTCATTCCTCTCCCGTCAAGGGAGAGGAGGTAAGCCAGTCCACCAACGCTGTCTTGGTGTCTCCGATCTCGCCGCGCGGATCAGGCCTAGCCCTAATCTTTCTGATAATTTTTTCTGTGATCTTTGCAGGTTTCGCGCGGATCGCGTCCGCTGCCGAGGGAACCCGTTTTCTCGCAAGCTACGGCGGCACCGCCGGCTACCAACTTCCGCTCTGGGTCAATAAGGAATTCGGATTCAGCAAAAAGTACGGCGTCGATCTGGAAATCATTTTGATCCAGGCAGGCTCGCCGAACATTCAGGCCTTGCTCGGCGGGAGTCTTCAGTTAACCCAAACGGCGGCGTCTTCGTCAGTGATAGCAGCGGCTCGCGGCGCCCCGGTGGTGATCGTCGCCACCTTGGAGAATAAGCTGCCGATGCTGCTCGTCTCCCGCCCTGAGATCAAGGAGCCGCAGCAACTTCGCGGGAAGGTTATTGGCATTAACCGCTTCGGCGGCTCCAATGACGCCGCGGTGCTAATGGCGATTAAAGCTTGGAAAATGGATCCTAAAGACATCACGATGTTGCAAACCGGCGGGACGGCGGCTCGGATGGCGGCGCTGCTCAGCAATAAGGTCTCCGCGACGGTGCAGTCCTATCCGGAAATCTACCAGGCGCGCAAACTTGGCATGAACGTGCTCGCGGATATCGGCGATTTCGGTTTCTATACGAACACGTCAAACATCGTCACCCGTTCCTATCTGCAGCAGAATCGCGCGGCGATCAAGGGTTTCATCAAGGGGCAAATCGAGGGCATGCACTACGTCAAGACCAATAAGGAAGGGAGCCTGAAGATTCTCCGGAAACATCTCCAGGTCACGGACGCCGAGGCGGTCGAAGGGACTTACGAATTCTTCGCTAAACGGTTGCCCCGATCGCCGCGCACGGAGTTGGAGGGCATCAAGAATATCCTGGTGTCCATCGACGCCGGCGATAAAAATCCCGCGGATTTCATCGATATGAGCCTGATCGACGAAATCGAGCGGGAAGGATTTATCAAGAAACTCTACGGTCCTTAGCAGGCCGCTGAAAAAGACTCATATGCTTCGTTGCACTCGACCGATTTCGCGTCAACGTACAAAAGGAGTACGCCTCCGCTCATCGATCTTCGTGCGCCTTGCCTCTGAGACTTTTTGAGCGGCCTGCTGATCCTGATTCTTTTGATCGCGCCAAGACGCCAAGAACGCAAAGAAACTTCTTTTAACAGGAGAGAACAGAGGAAACGAAGTGTTTTGATTCATCTCCTTTATCTCCGTTACCTCCTGTAAAAAACCATTTCTGTTCCGTCTCCGACCTTTGCGGCCTTTGCGCCTTTGCGGGAGATATTCCGATTTTTTGGTTGCGGGCGTCGCCGCGCTAGGTCCTTCGCGCTCTTCGTGGCGATTAAAATCATTCACTTCTCACCCCAGAGCTTTTTTAGAAAGCCGCTGTCTCTTAGCTCATTGGAAAAGCGCGGGTCGTAGAAATCTTCCGCTTTGGCTGAGGCGGCCTGGGGAACTGTCTTGCTGATCAAGCCGAGAATGAGCTCGATTCCCTTCGGATCGACTTGCAGGGTTCTTTCCATGGCCGCCGCCTCAGCGTCGATTGCATGGTTGACCACGTCTCGATCTTCGACTTTCGTGTATTTGGCTACGATCCCTGCGGTTCCTTCTCTGTTCGTGAGATAATAGTGAACGGCTTCGGCGTAAGCGCGCATGAACTTCGTCAGTTCCGGCTGTTTGCGGTCCACTGTATTGCGAGCAGAGGCGAGGACCGTCGCGGCAAAGGGAATCTTCATGGCCGTGATATCCAGGATCACCTTGAACCCCAACCGCTGGGCAAAAAGATCGTGGGGCGTGCTCGTGGTGAGGGCGTCAATCGTTCCCGCCTTGAGCGCGGGAATTCCCTGACCGATACTGCCGAGCTGAATGTATTGGAGATCTTTGAGCGGATCCATCTGAAAACGGGCAAGGGCGGCTTGCGTGAACATGTCCGGATTCGAACCGACCCGGTCGATGCCCAGCCGTTTTCCCTTGAGGTCCTGGACGCTGGTGATCTCCTTCTTGCCGACAATCGCTCCGGTCATCCGGTTCTTGCTTTGCCCAATGATGACCAGACCTTTAGCTCCTCCAGTAATCGCCCGTGTCGGGGCAAATCCACCGATGATCCCCACATCGACTTCCCCCGATAGTATCGCCGTAGTCCCCAGCGGTCCGGAAGCGATAAAGACGAGTTTCACATCGAGCCCCTGTTTTTTGAAAAACCCCGCCTCCTTCGCGATCCACATGGGCGCCATGGAAACCACCGGCGCGGTATAAAAAGCCGTGAGCGTTTGGGTTTGGCCCCAGCTCTCTTTGCTTGAGGCAATGCACACGATGAAAGCGATTCCGAGAAGCGCAAGCAGTTTACGAAGAGTTGTCATCTTTAAATCCCTCCCAATGAAAATCCGAAATTCGAATTTCGAAACAAACTAACAGCCCCAGTCAACGCAAAATCGAAGCTCGAAATCCGAAACCATATAGTAGCCAACCAAACTTAAGACCTGAGCAATTCCAAAACGATCAATCCGAATCAGGCTTGTGTGGAACATTCTCGCGTCTTTTCTGATCATTTGAAATGGTTTCGAATTTCGGATTTCGATATTGAAATTTTCTTCTTATTCCCTTGGTGCCTCTTCGACTTGGCTCAGGGCATGGTTGGCGCGAGATTGTTCTTATCCGAATCCGGATATATCTCCCGCCAAGACGGCGAGAGCTGAATGGCAACTAGCACGCGTTTAAACAATAATTGGGGGCAGTCCCTCAGTACTGAGACCGTATCGCTCAAACACTCGGTCGTGAGAAACAATCCGCAGTTCTTCTACGCTGGCTTGGGCGACAAGCATTCGGTCGAACGGGTCCCGGTGCACGGACGGCAGTCGACCGGTCGTTACAGCATGCCGGAACCCGATCGGCAACGGTCGGAAACCGTTTCTGACGATCGCCTCTTCCAGATCGTCCAGTTCAACCTCAAGACGTCCCAATGCTGTCTTAATCGCTGCCTCCCAGACGGATGCCGTACTCACGTGGACGTCGTTGTTGGGATTGGCAATGATTTCACGAGCCGTCTTCCCTAGTTTGCGATCATCCGCCAACCACCAGAGAAGGACATGCGTATCGAGAAGCAACCGCACGGTTTAAGACTTGCTCTCGAACGAAGCCAGGATCTCTTTTGGAAGAGGCTCATCGAAGTTTTTCTTGATGCGAATCTTGCCGCGCATCGCCCCGGGCCGGCGGACCGCGTCTTTCGGCGTGTAGGGAACTAACCGAGCAATCGGTTTTCCAGACTTCGCGATAACAATCTCTTCGCCACCGGCGACTCGTTCGATGAGCCGCGAAAGTTGTGTTTTGGCTTGGTGGATATTGATCTGATTCATGACCGGACTAAGCTTAGTCCACTTCCACGACTGTTGTCAAACCTAGCCAGACACAGCCGAGCGCCGCAGTGACGGGTCTCGTTTTTTGGTGCCCCCCTTTGATGGAGTTTATCCTGAGTCCTTCGATTCCGCTCAGGATAGACTCCGCCGAAGGGCTCAGGGCATGCTTCCCGCCATTGCAAAGGCCCCACCCAACCCCGTCTTTATTTTAGTTTTCCCAAAATTGGCCCCTTTGCGCGTAGGGGCGACCGGCCG
>DAIRFP010000349.1:0-4396 GCA_036794995.1 Thermodesulfobacteriota bacterium
AAACTCTTAAGCATAGTACGGAGGACACGAAGAATTTAAATTTGTGACCTTTGCATTGCTATGTTTGAAAGTTGTCGCGGCTCGCGCAAATGTTCCAGTGACCCTGTCACACTCGAACACTGGGAATAACTCCCGCCAAGCATGTCCTAAGCAAAGTCGAAGGGACGCCAAGCACGCTAAGTTCGGAAGGGGAAGATAGACAATCTTGCCAGCAGTCTTCAGTATCATTCTCCGACCTTTGCGGCCTTTGCGCCTTTGCGGGAGATATTCCGATTTTTTGGTTGCGGCTTTGCCGCGCTAGGTTCTTTGTGGTTAAATCTCCCTGCTTCTTCGTGGTGCGTGATTCCTCAGTTTTCACGACACTATCACTAGGCTTTCTTTTCCGCATTGCTAGCAGCAATCGCTTCTGCCGCGCCGTGATCGGACACCACCCGCACCTCGCGCTGGGGAAAGGGAAAACTCATCCCCGCCGCATAAACCGCATCGTAGATCGCCACAGTTAGATCACTGTGGACTTGCATCGAGTTAGTTTGTTCGGTCCACGCTCGCAGCTCGAAGTTGATCGAGCTGTCTCCATAGCTCATAAAAAGACCTCGGGGCGCCGGCTCTTGTAACACCTTCGGATGGGCGCGTCCCACCGACTCGAGCAGCTCGATTACTTTTTTTGGCTCGGCGCCATAGTTTACGCCCACCGGCAAGTCGATGCGCCGCAGTTGGTCGCTGAGCGTCCAATTCGTCACCTGCTCCGTGATGAGCTGCGCGTTAGGGACGATGATTTCCGCTCCCTGTGCCGTGCGCACGACGCTGGCGCGTATGCCGATCCGTCGTATTCTGCCTTGCAAGTTACCTACTTGAACCGTGTCGCCTACATGGATCGGACGCTCGAAGAGCAAGATCAGACCGGAGACAAAGTTGTTCACCACGCTTTGCAGCCCGAAGCCGATCCCAACACCGAGGGCGCCGAGCAGGACGGTCATCTTATTCAGGTCCAGCCCCAGGACCCCTAAAGCCACGAGGAAGCCAATGGCGAGAATAGAATAGTTGAGCAGGTTCGAGACCGCATAGGACTGCCCGGCCGCGATCCGGGTTCTGGGATAAACATCCTCCTCGAGCATGAAACGGATAAAGGTTGATAGCCAGTATGCTCCCAACAGCGTGAGGAAAAATGCGGCGATGTCGCCCACCGAGGTGCTAATCGAGCCACGTTCCAACCTAGTGGTGAGAAACCCTGTGGCCAGAGACCATGCCGGATCGAAGAGACCGAGATAATCCAAATAGCGGAATAACCAACCGACAACTACGAGCCATAACAACAACCGGTAGATCCGCCGTTCCAGTAGATCACGGTGATCCTGGACCATATGGAGGAGGCGCAGCGGCCACAAGCGTAAAGCGTACGCAATCACTCCCATGGCGACCTGAACCGACGCGTATAGTTCCAGCGCCAACGCACCCCCGGCGAAAACCCCTGGTATCGCGAGGCGCGCCAAAGGCATATAGCCGAAAACGGCGGCTATTAAACCGATGGCCAGGGCGAATAGAATAAAACCCGCCACCAGCCGCCGCAGAGCGCTCGTTTGGCCCAAACCTCGCGCTGCTCTTCGGGCTCCGTAGATCCACAACCAACCCAACACGACAATCCCTGTGACGGCTTCCAGCACGAGTATCCCCTGACCCATAGGGGGCTCACCGACGACTGCCCGCCGCACGGTATCGGTGGCGAACAAAATTGCCAGCGCGTAGATTACCGGAGCGACAATAGGCGAAACCACGCGCCGGGTAAGCACGATGATTGGCACAAGCGCTGCGATGTTGAACAGCCGCTTCACTGTGATCGGTACCGGCGAAGCAGGCGCCGTGGCGACCATCAAGGTCACAAGCAACGCCGCGGCAAAAACATGATCGAACACAACGGTAGCGTGGGAGGGGCGGCTTCCCGCCGATTCCGACAGGCCGACTTCCCGGCGCGCCGCCAACAATACAAGCGATAGCGCTATGAAGATGCCAACGTGCCACGGCATATGTCGGGAGGGGTCACGTATGTACAAAAGGATATCTCTCCAGTAAGACCCGGCGATTTCGGGGAGACGATCCTGCAGAGTTTTTGCACGAAACCATAGATCAGAGTTCCAAATGGGTGGGTTCTCCCGCGTAAAGATTCCTCCCACCGTCATTTGTTGAAGCTCGGCGATTTGCGCGAGCGCCCTGTTGCAACCGGTCACTTGTTCGGCGATTTGAGTCTGGAGGTTGAGAACTTCGTCGCGTTGCGCTTGATGCGGTTGTTGCGCCGCCGCAATAGCGGCGAGGGTAGCGTCGATTTGCCGCAGGACCGGAGGCGGCGCCTTTGCGGACTCCTCAGCATCACGGGTCCTGGCCCACGTTTCTTGCAGTTTTTTCAGTTGGGTCAGCGCAACCTGCTGCTTCGTGGCGCGATCGGTAAGCAGGTTTAGCCATGCCGTCAACTGCGATTGTCTCTGCTGCCAGATCTGTTCCTGCGCCTGGAGCGTCTCAAGCGCAGGCTGCTCTTTCAGGATGTTCGCGGTGCTTCTGAGCTCCAGGGCTATATCAACGCTCACTTGAGGAAGAAATTTCCGTATCGTTTCGATTTCGCCGCCAGGAGCGAGATTCGTAGCGAAGCCGCGAATTAGATTCCCGACCGCCGTGGCCTGCGTCGCGACCTCTTCCACCGGGATCACTGGCGGGGGCGCAGGGGTCGCCGTTGGAGTCGCAGGTTCGGGAGTCTTGATTACGTCCAGAGTCGTTTGCTGAGCGGCGCTTCCGGCGAAAGCCCAGAGGCAGAGGAAAGCAGACAGTGAAATAGCAATCGCCGTCACCGGCGGGGACCGCAGTAATCGGTGGGAGCCAAGATCTTTCACCGAACTATCTCCGCCAGCCTATCCAACGCACCGTTCTTAGGATCGTTTCCAAGGGAATCGCCCAAATCATGACCCACGCTCTTTCAGCGCGGCACGATGGAGTCGTCCAGGGTTAGAACGTACATGACTATTGCGGCCAGCATCAGGAGAAGCGCCAACCATGCCCGCCAATCTCGGTGGAGCTTTCTGCGGCTCGAATGCTTGTGACTGTGGTCGGCCATCGGATTTGTCCCTCGAAGCATGTGTCGAGGGTCGGGTGTCGAGGGGGGAATCGCTCATCCCATTGACCCTCGCCACTCGATACCTGACACCTGAAACCCAAAGCCTGGATCGGGGGCCTTTTTGCTGCTCGCTCTCCTACTCTGCGAGCTGGTTAAGAATCTTTTGCGATTCTTCCTGGTATTGGCTCTGGGTGATGAGGCCCTGGTTCAGCATCGACTTGAGCTCCTTCAGCCGCGCTACAGCCGACGTTTGGCTGGACGCAGGCGGCGCCGTGACGACCGTAGGGGGAGGTGGGGGCGGGGTCACGATAACCGTCGCCGGGGCGGGCGCGGGAGTTACGTAAACAGGCGGCCGGTAATAGGCGCTTGCTGCAGCCGCGGCAGCTGCAGACGTGACGGCCGTATCGTACATTACATTGCGGTACGCCGCTCGGCGCGCCACCCCCGCGAACGAGAACGGTGTCCAGGGCATGCCGATGATGTCGATGAAAAGCGATGCCGGGCCGCCCGCTCTCGGCAGCTTGCCGTTGATAACCTGCACGTCGTAGCTCAGGTCGTTGCCTTTGAGTCGCGGGTTTCGCAGGGTGACTACCACGTCGAGCAAATCATCCTTGCCCTTCTGAAAGACGGACAGGGTAGCGTTGGGCGGGTCCTTGAGAAAGCTGTCCGGCCCCTGCTTCCAAAATTTCAGATATTCATCCGTCCGGTAGTGGCCGGCGAGACGCACGGGCCGGTCCGAAAAGTAAAGCGTTGTCGGACTCAAACCCTTGAGGGTCAAGACACTTCCACTCTTGTCGGTCACCACAGCCGCGGCATTCTGCACAAACAGTAGTTGCGGAATCCGTTCTTCTGCCGCGGGCTTGGTCTGGGCTGTGCTGATTTGGGGCGCGAGCATCGTCACCGCCAGCGTCACGACGACCAGGCTTCTTACCCAAGATAGTAGCTTCCTCATCGGTAATCTCCTTTGCTTTGGAGAGGGCTCACGCCCTCCATTGAGACTTTTCTGTTCCAGTTCTGCAAGTTGTGCTGTTCATAGTTTTCTTTATCTCTCATATCTCAAACACATTAGATATCCAGGTTTCAGGTGTCAGTAGGCAAATTCATCTCGACCGAACTGAAACCTGACACCCGCAGCCTATATCCGTACCGATGCAAGTCAGCTAAATATACCCCTGAACGCCTTCGCTATCTGTTCGAACTTCTCGTGCAGCTTGCACGGTTGCCAAATCCCCCTCTAGTTCGAGAGCCTCACCACGAACGGATTTTTGCGTACGAAGTTTCAAGCACTTAGCCGTTCGT
>DAIRFP010000350.1:0-4394 GCA_036794995.1 Thermodesulfobacteriota bacterium
CGCGCCATTACAGCTCTCGACAATGCAATAACATAGATTCGTCATTCTTGAAACGATTAATTTAGCCCGACTCAGGAGGGATTGCTGTCTAATAGTGGACAGTTTTGAAAAGAATTATCGCGAAAAAAGACCTGATTGTGCTTCGTGAAGGGCGCCGTGGGCGGAAGTGAACAGAAGGAGCGCATTTTCCGTTGCTCCGTCCCTGAGGAAAGGATCGTGCGGGCCTGGTCTTATCCATAAACCCGGTGTCCGTATGGCCCGGATCTGACAAGGGAATTCTTAAAGGATGAAGGATAAGGGATAAAGGATAAGTTTCTCGAAAGGATAAAGGCGAAAGAATAAAGGATAAACGGAAAGGAGCCGTGTTCGTGGCTCGTGTTCGTGTTGTAAGAAAGGATGTGTTCGTGGACAGGAGAGCTACCGTGATCCAAAACCCGTTGATCCCGTTTCTGCGGGCGCAGGTTCAGTGGCCGGGACTTTCTAGCACAGCGATGGCAGCGCGGCAACAGAGGATGTCCTGGTCGGGGCGGCTGGCGCCGGCGACACCGACGCCGCCGACGATCACTACGCCATCGATGATCGGAATTCCGCCGCCTGCGGGCATGATGCGACCACGGTGCTGGATGGAAAGGCTCCGCACCCAGGGTTGCCGGGCTTGGGCTACCAGTTCTGCCGTGGGGACGTGGAAGGCGGCGGCCGTATACGCCTTATGGAACGCAAGCTCCGCGGTCCGGGGTTCGGCGCCGTCCATTTTGCCGACGGCGATGGGATAGCCGGCTTCATCCACCACCACCACCGTAACTGCGAACCCCACGGTCTCTGCATAGTCTTGGGCTGAATGCACCATCTCCCACGCCGTTTCCACGGAAACCGGTCCGACAACGGCTTTGTTCTTGCGGAAAAAGCTGGCGTTAACCTCGATGGAAGCCTCGTGCTCGGCGGGAATGTCGACATCCTTGAAGATCGCGTCCACCGGACAAACGATTTCGCATTGCTCGCAATCGATACACACTTCGGGATCGATGTAGAACTGCGGCGCCCCCGGCTTGGTATGGATGCACGCCACCGGACAGACTTCCACGCACGCTCCATCGTTGGTACAGAGACTTGTGATGATGTAAGACATAAGTCCTCACTTCGTTCGGAATCGCAAATCTCAGATCTCAAATTCAGGTTGCAGATTCTAAAGTCCGGTGTGAGATCTGAAATTTGAGATTTGAAATCGCGAAGCGCTATCCGTCCGGCGCCAGCGGCAAATCGGTGCGGATCACGTGCGCCACATGAATCCGGGTGCCGTATTGGGGTGTTACAAGCCTCCCGTCCGCATTAAGTTTGCCGAAACCGGCAGCTACAGCCAACTGCTCGGCATTGGGGTCCAGCGCCGCCGTAGCGCGAAAGCCCAGCTCGCGGATCCACGCGCTGAGAACGAAGGTGATGAATAGTCCCTTCTGTACCGGCACCTGGCCGCCGATGCCTGGTGCTTTTCGTGGGTCGTAGTCTGCCTGCACCGCGCAGATGACGGCAAAGGGATAGATGTCCTGCCCCTCACCTCTGCCCTCTCCCACGGTGGGGAGAGGGGTTAATCGCGCGATCCCTATCAGGTCGGTTCCCAGGTAGCTCGCCAGCTCTTTCACGTGACTCGAAGTGATATCCGGCGTGTGGAGCTCTGCCCTAGTCGGAAAGATGTTGCCGTCGGGAGCACTGCGGATCATCTCCGTGACCGTATTAGCCAAGTCCGCCGGAGGCGTGTTAATGAAAAAATTCCAATAGGGATCGTCGTCTCTAGAGCCTTTGCCTGGCCACGGGATTTTGAATGGGCCTAGCTTGAGCGCCACTACGGGTCCCGCTTGACAAATCGGTTGGTGTTTTCTTTCAGCGGCGCGTAGTAACCGACGTTCCCGACTACCGACTTGGCCTTGCCCTCATGGGATGCAGTGCAACCGGCGACCGTGCAAGCTTGGTCCCCCGGCTTGATGCCGGTGTCATAACTCAACCAGCGCACCCGGTTTGTACGCGCCACGCCCCAGAAGCGATCATCGATCCACTTGAGAGCGCGCACCAGCGCGGGCCGGGCGGGAATAGGGCAAGTATGTAGAGTCCAGACCGTCAGGTTATGCCACCAGGCGTTGGGCTTGGTGAACGGGCAGACGGCAGCACAGGTAAGACAGCTCCCCCACTGATCGTGAACATAGGGCCTGAGCTTGTAACAGGTGAGCCAGTTGATTTTGTACTTTTCGATGCCGTTGTGGACGACCTTGTCGCCGAACGGGATGCTGTTGGTGGGACAGGTGTTGGCGCATTTGCGGCAAATCTTGCAGAAGTCCTCGACGCCGATGTCGACGGGTTCGTCTGCCACCAACGGCAGGTCGGTCAGAATGGGATCCGGCATATGGATGCGGGCGCCGTAGGTTTTGTTGATGACAAGGCCGTTTCGGCCCAGCTCGCCGATGCCTCCGGCTACTCCGGCAGCCTGTGGGGTTACCACTCCTCGGAGGGCCGTGTACCCCAGTTCTTTGATATAGCCTTCCAGAGCCTTCAGGACGAGTACGCCTTTCATTTGCGAAACATGGTAGGCGGAGTCGCCGATGTGATGGCGGTGGGCCTGGAGCTTGTTATAGTCCCACGCGGTCGTCGCTTGGATGACATAGGGAAATTTTCGCACCAGCTCTTCTGGAGTCTGCGTCTCGTAAGCGTCCTGCGCCGTGCCGTCTTGGACGTAACGGCTGCCGGCATACAGAAAGGACGGATGCGCCTTGGCAATGCCGACGATATCGGCTCCCATATACTGCGCCACGGCTTTGATGTGGCGCGTCATCGCGGCAGGGTCATCCACATCAACCCGCTTGACGTTAACCTTCCCTTTGGTATCGCGGTTGATCACCGTAGTGAGGAACTGCCTGCGATCGGCGAAATGATTGGGAGCCGACACGCGGGTAAGGGGATCTTTGGAGACGGTGTTGCGGTACCAGTTGAAGAGCGGCTTTCCCAGCTCGCCGCGTGCGTTTTTAGGATGGGGCGACTGGTTCATGTCGACGTTGACATGCGGGCCGACGATGCGGACCGATCGACCGAGATAGGGTGGCGGTGGGATGTCGGTGCCCACCGGGTGAGTCGCAGCGCCGTTAGTTCCGTTCAGCGGTTTCTTTGCTTCTTCCACTGTCAAGGCCATAATGACTTCCCCTTTCCTTGTTTTCGCGGTTTCGAGTTCCGGGTCATGCCCAAAATCTGAAACCTGAGGCTATTTGACTGTGCCTCTCGCAGCTAGGCAAGTTTTTGGTTCCCTCGCGAAAGGTATCTCTATCTGTTTCACTACACAAAAACCGGCTTCGGCGCAACTTGCATATTGCACGCTGTCTGCCAGCTTTAGCTATCGTATCACAAAACCTGGTGGACCGCTGCCTGCTCGCGGACGTGTTTCCGCATCAGGCATAGGAGGCGAGAGCGACCTCAGCGCAGCGCTGATCCTGCTCTTCGGTACCGCCGGCCACGGCAACGGCACCCACGACGTTGCCGCCCTCCACGATGGGAATTGCCCCGCCGCCGGGCATGATGCGACCGGCGCTTGAGACCACCAGGCTTTGAAACCATGTCTGCCCGGCCACCCCCGCCAAATCTTTCGTGGGTTGCTGAAAGCTGGCTGCCGTGTAAGCTTTGTTGAGTGCGATGTCCACCGTAATGGGACGGGCACGGTCCATCCGGCCCAGCGCGATCATGCGGCCGCTCGGATCAACCACCACCGCTGTCACCGCGATGTCGAGCTGCGCCGCCTGCGTGTGGGCGCTGCGCACCATTTGAATTGCTTTTTCTCCAGGGATCGCCATGATTGTTTCGCAACCCTCCTCGGTGTCAAAGTAAGCCCAGTGTAGCAGAAAGCGGTATCCAACAGTCAAGTGCTAAGCACCTTTTTCCCAGCCACGCACTTTTTGTCACGCGCGAATCTTTACTTGACAGTCTCTTTGCCATGGTGATATGAGCCCGCTCAGATTACGCAGAAGCCTCCTCATCTTGGCAGGATCACCGCAGTGTGAGGCCTCGTGGGACGAAACAAAATCCTAGCAGGCTGCTGAAAAAGCCTCATATGCTTCGTTGCGCTCAATCGCCTCGCTTCAACGTACTGCTAAGTACGCCTGCGCTCGGCGATTTTTCGCGCGCCTTGCCTCTGAGTCTTTTTGAGCAGCCTGCAAACAGAGTTTTTCAGCAACCTGCTAGACTAGGAGGAGGAAGCAACCAAGCGCCGATTACTCTGGCAACTTTTGGCCTTTATCGTGATCGGTTTCGTTTATTCAGTGCAGGGTCAAAAACAAGTGGATGCCATAATTATTATTGTCCAAGGAGGGATGAGCCATGGCGTATGCGATCAAGAAAGTAGACGTGTGGGCCGGAGAAATAGCGGA
>DAIRFP010000090.1:0-19279 GCA_036794995.1 Thermodesulfobacteriota bacterium
TCTAACCATTGGGTTGGGAAGGACGCGCCGGACCGCGCCTCTCACCCAAAGCGTTGGGCGCTAGAAGCATGAGCCTAAGGTTCTGCAGTTGGTCATGCTGTACAGAATGATTTTGTTAACTCAAAGGAGAGCGCGCTATGAAAGTGTTGGCCCTGGTATATCCCGGCATGACCCTGCTGGACTTGGTCGGTCCCCTTCAGGCTTGGAGTTTCTTGCCCGGCTACGAAGTTCAGTATGCCTGGCACCGTTCCGGTGCAGTGCCCACGGACTGCGGCCTCAGCGTGCAGGCGACCAACAGTTTCGAGGATGCTTGGACTGATCCAGACGTCCTCGTTGTCGGCGGCGGTGCGAAGCCCACATTGGACCTGCTGGGCGATTCCGCCGCAATCGCCTTTTTAGCTGATCGCGGGTCGCGCGCCCGCTGGGTGTGCAGTGTCTGCACAGGCTCCCTGCTGCTAGGGGCCGCTGGACTGCTGCGAGGTTACCGTGCTGCGGTGCACTGGGGTGCCCGGGAAGCCCTGAACCAATTCGGCGCTGAGCCCAGCAGCGAGCGCGTCTGCTTCGACCGCAATCGGCTCACCGGTGGCGGCATCACAGCGGGTGTCGACTTCGGTATCGCAGTGGCGGGGCACTGGGCTGGAGAGAGCATGGGGCGAGTCATCGAACTGATTATGGAGTACGCGCCACAGCCGCCGTATGGGACGGGCCGTCCTGATCTAGCAGACGCGCAGACCCTCGCAGCTGGGCGCGCGGCGATGCATCAGGCGATGACCGGTGTATCCGCATAGAGCAGAGAATTGATGTAACTCAATGCGGACAGTCGATTTTAACACGCTGAACCTGCACTGGCTCCAACCATCACGCACCCATAATTTAGATAGCACATGTTCGCCCAACAAGGCGCTCCAGCTGACCATCTTTCCTTTGCTTCGCAACGGCAAGACGGCAGCTGAGGCTGTGCGTTAAGTAGGAGCTAAAGTTTGGTCAAAGGTTGATTCTATGCGCGATCGATGGATTTCGAACTCGTCGGGCCGATTAGAGACATTCAGACTATTGCAGTCGGGCGAGGAGTCATAGGACTGGCCAGCCACTCAGCGCTTTTGGTAGAGGCCGCCGGAGAAAGTTGAAGCGGGTCGCTCTGCTCGCTGAAGGCCTTTGCTTGACAAGGCTGGAATCATCGACTAACTAATCTCAAGTCCGGTTCTACTCAGGACAGAAAAAAGCTTTGGACCTACGAGATTGATGTGAAGCAATATTTTTTTTCTTCTCTTCTAATTCTTTGTCTGGCGTTTGCCGCAGCCACGGTCCATGCCGCCGAGAAAGTCCGCGTGGCATATCCCGCCGTGGCACCGGGGTCGACGCCCTCTTGGGTGACGGCGGAAACGGGCATCTGGCAAAAATATGGCTTCGATGTCGAAACCATTCTGGTAAGCGGCGGCGCGCGGGCGGTGCCGGCTCTGGTGAGCCAGAGCGTCCAGTTCCTCATCGGATCGGATACCGGCGTCACCACCGCGATGCTTCAGGGGCTTCCCTTGACTCGGCTCGGAGTGACCATGAACACGCTGGGCTCTTCCTTGATTACGCAGCCGGCGATTCAGTCGGTGCAAGATCTGAAAGGGAAGGTCTTGGGCATCTCGCGGGGACGCGACGCCAGCTACATCCGTCTGGCCAAGTTGCTGCGCGACAACGGCATGAATCCCAACGAGGACGTGAAATTCTTGTCCATCGGGGGAGGCGAAAGCGGGCGCTTGTCGGCTTTAAAGGCCGGGGTGATTCAAGGGACCATGCTCTTTCCGCCGCTGGATTTACTGGCCAGAAACGAAGGGCTAAAGGTCCTGGCGAAATTCGACGTGCCGACTCCGGGCGGAGGAATTAACGTCACTACTGCTTACCTAAAGCAGAATCGCAACCAGGTGGTGAACTTCCTCAAGGGATACATGGACGGCATCGCATACATGCTCCGGCGTAAGGATGACAGCCTGAAGGTCTTATACAAATACTTTCAAAACTCCGACACTGTCGCGATGAGCTATCTTTATGACGAGACCACCCGGCGCTTGGAAAAAGATCTTCGCCCCAGTGCTGAATCCATCAGCTTCCATTACGAGATGGCCGCCCTCGACGATCCGCGAGCGGCGAAGTTTTCCGCCAAAGAGTTTTGGGATCCCAGCCCGGTCGAAGAGATCCGCCGCTCCGGTTTTGTGGAGCAGCTTTACAAACGATAACCCGCCAAGCAACCTCCCGTTCACATTCGGGACCGCGAAAGTTTTTAACCGAGGCTAACCCACAAACGCGCCATCGTAAGCGAGGGGACGGACGAGTCGGCAGTGCTTTTGCTACTTCTCCAGCAGCGGTTTCAATTTCTGCATGACGTCCGGGGGCACCGAGCCGATTTCGCGTCCTAAGGCTTCGATTTCTTCTCCGGTCATCAGACTGGGCTCCAATCCTTTCTTTTTGGCCTCGGCTATCACATCGGGATCCGCCATCATCTTGACAAATCCCTCGCGAAAGATCTTGAGCCGGTCCGCGGGGACGCCCGGAGGACCAAAGAACGGCCGGCCCATCTCATCGGGAAGCACAAGTATCTTGGCAACCCGCCGGTAAATGTCGGCGGTTTTGTGTTTGTCCATCAGTTCCCAGACCGTGGGCACTTCGGGAAGATTCGAATGCCGCTTTTGTCCCCCTTGAGTGAGCACGCGCACAAAGCCGGTCTTGGCCCAAGTGCGCCCGGGCTCGCTGCCGAAATAGGCTTGCACGGAGCCGCACCAGCATTGCACCTCGCCCTTTTCGATGGCCAGATTGGCATCGGCCGCGCCCTGATACCCCGGCACCATAGCTAGTTTGAGTCCGAAGGCTTCCTGCAGAAACCGGGGGAAATAGTAGGCCGCGGTACCGATTCCCGTGGCGCCACACTTCGGCGGCTCAACAGCGCTGCGCATGTCCTCCAGCCTTTTGTAAGGCGTGTCGGAGCGAATATAGAAAATTCGGTCGGTTTTTTCGGGAGAACCGATCCAGCTGTATTTGAACCATTCAAACCGGACCTCCGGATGCCCCGAAAGCTGCTGCACGTAAATCCCCGGGCTGACTATCCCAAACGTCAAACCGTCCGGCTTAGCGACGCCGTAGACATAGTTGGCCGCGATCATCGAGCCGCCACCGGTCATGTTTTGCACCACAACCGTGGGGTTGCCGGGAATGTATTTACCGATATGAGCTGCGATGATGCGCCCCCATACATCGAAAGCTCCACCCGCGGTAAATCCCACCCGGATGGTGACGGTTTTGCCCTCGTAAAAAGGCGTCTGGGCCGAAAGATTAGCACTCGGAACTAGAAGGGCAAGAAGCGTCAAGTAAACGCGTAGCATGGTTTGTCCTCCATAATTTTCTGTTGGCCCGGTGCGCTAGAATTGCCGCAACGTGACAGGGCGCATCTCATAATCCCTGCCTAAATTTCATTCCTCTACCAACGTCGACAGATAAGCCGCAATCAGCGCGTGCCTTTGCGCACCTGTTCCAGTCCTCGCTTCAGCGCGGCTCCGACCTCCTCGGGCGTTCAGTGTCGCTCTTAGTACTGAAGAGGCACAAAGTCAATTCAAGGAGAGCGATTGCGGTATTCTAAACAAACAAAACACAAAATGAAGGGCGAAGAGGATCTACAGAAGAGAACATTTCGGGGAAGCATCGTGACTTGTACCGCTAGGTCTCGCGCGGCACAAGTCACGGAAATATTTTCGGCCGGAGTCCATGACTAAGCCGGCGGACGACGGCCCATAATGAGACTGGCCAAGAAAAGCACCAGGAACACAACAAACAAGATCCAGGCTATTTGGGTTGCCGCGCCGGCAATGCCGCTAAGCCCCAAGAGGCCTGCAATCAAGCCGACAACAAGAAAAGTAATACTCCAACTCAACATGGTTATGGCTCCTTTAGAGACCCACCAGGTTCACGCAATCTATGTCAGCATTACGAGATCACCGCTATTGAATTCTATTATCGTCCGCCAAGAGCGTCCCAGTTGGGTGCGCAATCACTTGTATGGTTACAGGAACCGTGCCGGATTCAACGAAGTCAAGCACTCCAGCGGCTGCCCGGGACAGATCGATAATGCGCCCTTGTACGAAAGGGCCACGGTCATTGATTTCCACTTCCACGGTATTGCCGTTGTCTAAATTGGTCACGCGCGCCTTGGTTCCCAGCGGCAGAGTCTTGTGCGCCGCCGTCAGTTTATTTTGATTGTAAATATCTCCGCTGGCGGTTTTCTTGCCGTGGAACCCGGGGCCGTACCACGAGGCTTCCCCTCGCAAAGCATGCTTCGACTTGGAGGCGCGCTTTTTCTCAAGGCTTACTTTTTGCCGGGCAGCGTCGTTGGAAGCCGTTTCATCACGGTTGTGTGGCAAACTATAAGATGACTCATTCGGTTGCGACAGATCCGAAATTGCACCGCAGCTTTGCGCCAGCAATGACAGAAGAACAAGGCGGCTTAACGCGACTTTCTTTTGCAATGGCTGCGGTATTGTTTCTTGAGGTAGAAGCATGGCTGCCTCCTTTCTTGAAATCATGATCTCGCGATATTTCCGGGGTGTACCGCAAGAGCCATGCCTTTACCGGCAGAATCGATTTAAGCTACCAACGAATAGAGGTTTTTTCGAAGCGGGTCAGCGATGAGCGGATTTTCGATCTGGAGTGAATTCCATACAGAAAAACACCTACAACCGGATGGCTACAAATTTGGCGATCGATGGCCATCGATAAAACTGGTTCCAATTGTTCCAATCGTTCAACACGTCTCGGCACAACTGGATCGAGTTGAATCGCCGTATTCGTGTTTTGCGTTACGCCAATGGATGCTAGACAACGTTGACCAGCGCCGCGTAGAGACCTCGGGGTCGATTACCGAAAAGCAGACGATGAACGATCCTAGACGAGAAGTGGTGAAAACTTCTCTTTTGAGCGGTTGACACTTGCTTGAAGAAGAGCGAGAAAATCTTTTGCGTTATCTGAGAGACTCTTGTCTTTTTTGCTGAGGATGTACCAATTCACGCGCAGCTTTTTAAGAACCGGAATTGAGATGTCCTTCAAATGACCGTTCCGAAGATCTGACTCAATGGCATCCCGGTATTGAAACCCCATCCCAATCCCGGCCTTCACCGCGGCTTTAACTGCTTCAACCGACTCACATTCCAAAACAATGTTGAGCTTCAGATCCAACTGTTGCTCTATTTGATTACAAATTCTTCTTCCTACTTTGGTGATCACTGGAATAGCGCTGAGATCTTTCAAACTAATAGTCCGTGGTCCGCGCAAAGAACTTCCAGCGCCAACCACGGCGGCAACCTCGGCGGCAAAAAACTGTTCGGAGACAATTTGCCCGTCAACCGAGGCATTGGTGGTAATGGCAAGCTCGACTGCATTTGTTAAGATCAACTGTTCGATGGTCAGCGAATCGTTGGTTCGCAAGAAAAGCGGGACGGTGGGATGGCTTTGTTTAAAGGACTTGAGTAGCTGCGGCACAAGGCTAACCGATGGGCTTTCCCCGGCGGCAATCCTGAGCGCGCTAACCGTTTTTCCCGCTCTTCGGTCTTTGATGGTTTTTTCCAAGTCGTCGATTTGAAATAAGATGGGTCTGACAGCATCCAGGAACTGCCGGCCTTCGTCCGTAAGTCTTATTCCCTGAACCCCTCTCGTATACAACTTGAGCCCATAGCCTTCTTGTAACGCCTTGAGCTGCTTAGAAATCGACGGTTGGCTTATATGCATCTCGTGGGCTGCCGAGGTGATATTTGAATGCTTCGCAACAATGTCAAATATACGCAGTTGATTAAGCGTCATAGGACGAAAACAACCTCATCGCGGCGATGATAGGCAATTTCCTTTGGGAATACAAGTTGCTGTATTTCCTAAAGATTCTCCCTATTAGTCGCCGTGGATTCCCTTCGTTTAGAATGTTTGGTTACAACCTTTTGGTTATATCGGTATTCCAAGAAAATATTGGACAGAGGTTCGCCTACCGATATAAAAGGCGCAAGGAGCGGTGACGAGACGAAGTTCTCCTGCAACAGTTCTGTTGTCAGGTTTCCCAGCGGCCCATGTAACTCTAGGGACAGGCTAATATGGAATTGGAAAAGGGTGCTAAGCAAAAGTTAAGTGATTAGCCCACACCGGCTTCGATGAAAAAATTTTCTTGGCATCTGTTTGGTGCGGGGGCTTTGCTACTCCATTCTCTTTTGGCTGGAGAGGCCGCTCATGCACAGCAGCTAACCACCGTCCAAGCTTCATACGATGGCACCAGTGGATTCAACTTGCCCATCTGGATATTGGAATCCACCGACATAGGCAAACGACACGGGTTTGATGTGAAAACCTTTCTCGTGCCAGGCGTACAAAGCGCGCAAGCGGTCATTGGTGGCAGCTTTCAATTTTCACATAGCGGAATCATGAACATCATTAATGCCGCGGCGCAGGGTGGAGAATTGGTAGCGCTGGGAACGTCGGAATTCGGCCTGTCCTATAAGCTTGTCGGCAGGAAGGGCCTAACCGCAAAAGACTTGAAGGGATCTAAAATCGGCGTAGCAGCTTACGGCGGAACAACGCTTCTCTCCGTAAAAATGGCATTAGAGAAGTTAGGCAGCTCCGAGCAGGAGGTGAAGATTATTGTTGCCGGCAACACTTCCCAGCGCGTGCTCTCCTTGATGACTTCCGGAGGCATTGACGCCACCGTCTTATCACCGCCGAGCTTGTTCAGGGCGGAAAGTGCCGGACTTCCCGTGTTTATCGATGTTCGCAAATTCAGCGACTATCCAAACAGCTCACTCATCACGACAAAGCGCCGGGTTAAAGAAACCCGAGACGAAGTAAGGCGTTTCGCCCGTGCCTGGACAGAGGCGATAGCCTTTTTCCGGCTCAAGCCAAAAGAGACCCAGTCCATTTTGCGCAAATACCTCAAGCTTGAAGACGCTGAAGTCCTTCGTGCGACTTACGATTTTTACATCGAGCGGCTTCCCAAATCGCCAAGGATCCCTGAAAAGGGTTTCACCACCTTGGTGGAGGCCATGAGAGCCTATAACCCCAAGATCCAAAATGTGTCCTTCAATCAAGTTGTTGACATGAGCTTTGTCGATGAGATGGAGAAGGATGGATTCATAGCAAGTCTTTATCAATGACCACGAGCAAAAACCCGAATGGGAAAACGAGCATGGTGCGTTTGCCTCGGGGATTTTTCTGGATTCTTCTCGCCGGGTTATTTTGTTGTGCCGGTCCGGTGTCTGCGCAGCGAATCAATATCGCTTACAGTGCGATCACCGGCTCGCAAGCGCCGCTTTGGGTTGCCAAGGATGCGGGAATCTTCAAAAGCCACGGATTCGACGTCGAGCTTGTGTATATCGCCGGCGGTTCCATTGTAACCAATGCGCTCCTAGCCGGGGACGTTCAATGGGCTCGCTTGGGTCCCAACGCGGTCATTCAAGCCTCTTCCAGGGGAGCCGATTTGAAAATGATCGCCAACACGATGAATACGCTGGTCACCTCCCTCATGGTCAAACCGGAGATTCGTACTCCGAAGGACCTGGCCGGAAAAAAAATTGGCGTTACCCGTCTCGGGGGCAACGTCGACTATGCGCTGGATTTGGTTTTGAAAAAGTGGGGGCTCCAACGCGGCAAGGAAGTCGTCGTGCTTCAGACCGGCGGGAATGCCCAACTGCTGGGTGCACTGGTAGCTGGCAGCGTCGATGCGGGGATTTTGTCGTCACCGACTAACCTGCGCGCCGTAAAGCTGGGGCTGAAAGAGCTAGTGGACTTTAGCGATTTGGGAATTGCCTACCCGGCCTCAGTGGTCGCCACCACGGGACAGTATCTAGCAGAAAACCGAAAAGTCGCGCTGCGTTTTTTGCGTGCCTATTGCGAAGGAATCTACCGGGTGTCCAAGGACCCGGCGATGACAATGAAAGCCATAGCGAAGTATTCCAACGAACAGGACCCGCAAATCTTGGCGGAAGTGTATCGCGTTTATGGCGTCAAGCACCTGGAAAAAATTCCCTATGTAAAAACCGAGGGAGTCCAAGAAGTCTTGCGCTCCGAAAAAATGAAAGCTACGGAAGCCAATGCCATGGCTTTTATCGACAATAGTCTTGTCGCCGAACTGGAACAGGAAGGTTTTTTTCGAAAACTTTACAAATGAGTGACCTGCTATCTCAAACAAGAGCGCATCCATGCATGGCTTAGATCTCCGCGACTGGATTCACACGGTAAAGACATTGGGAGAGCTCAAGGAGGTCGTTGGGGCTGACCGAGACGAAGACATCGGTCCTCTAACACAGACTGCCGAAAGCTTGCCCAACGGCGGACCCGCGCTCTTGTTTGACGGAATTGCCGGCTTCCCAAAAGGTTTTAGGATTTTGACCAATGCCAACAATTCCATTCGCCGCTTCGCTTGCACCAGTTTTTTGAAAGACTGCTTCTCCGTCAAGGACGCCATTCATTCCTGGCGCAAGCTGACGACCAAACTTAGAGCGATACCTCCGGTGGAGGTCCAAAACGGGCCCATCACCGAGAATATTATCGAAGCGCCCCATATCGACCTCGATGTTTTTCCGACTCCAAAATGGCATTCCCACGACGGAGGAAGGTATATCGGGACGGGGGACGTTGTCATTACGAGCGATCCCGAGAGTGACCGGGTGAACCTCGGAACCTACCGGATGATGATCGTCAACAAGGACACCCTGGCTGGCTGGATCTCCCACGGCAAGCATGCGGCCCTGCATCGGCAGAGATATTTCGAAAGAGGAAAACCGTGTCCCGTCGTCGTTTCCTGCGGCCATCATCCGCTCTTTCTATTGGCCGGAGCCTCCGGGATCCGCGAAGACCTGACTGAATTGGAAATTGTCGGATCGGTCGTCGGGCACGGGGTTGAAGTGATTCGGGGACGATATACAGGCCTGCCGATCCCTGCCCAGGCCGAAATCGCCATCGAAGGAGAGTTCTCTCCGACCGAAACCGTCATGGAGGGACCTTTCGGTGAGTGGACCGGCTATTATGCGAGCCCGTCAAGAGCGGAACCCATCATCAAGGTCAAGGCGATCTATTTCAGAAACGATCCGATTATCTTGGGTTCACCGCCATCAAAACCGAGTCCAAGCAATATTCAGAATCGCATTCAGCGCAGCATAGCCATTGAAGATCACCTGAAGAGCTGTGGCCTTCCGGGAATAAAAGGCGTCTGGCTCCATGAGCCTGGCGGAACCCGCTATTTGCTCGCCATCAGCATCAAACAGAACTATCCAGGCCATGCGAAGCAAGTAGCCATGGCGGCGTTGGGGAGCAAGAACAGCAACTACGTTGGCCGCTTTGTCATTGTTGTAGACGACGATATTGATGTCACGGATTTGAATGACGTGATGTGGGCGGCATCCACGCGTTGCGATCCCAAAGAAGCGATCAGCATTATCGACGGCTTCTGGACGTCTCCTCTCGATCCGGCCATCCCATGGGAAGTCAAAAAAACCAGCTCCCGCGCCGTGATCGACGCATGCTGGCCCTATGAAAGACTACCGAACGTTCCACAAAGCTGCAACATCACGCCCGAGCACAGGCAGCAAATGCAAAAGAAATGGAAATTGTCAGATTCTCAATAATGCGTAACCATCGTTTTGTTATCGGTGCGGAAAAAAAGCGAGTTAAGAAAATCGATCAAGGAGGTTTTACATGGGCTTAGCGGAAAAATATATTGGCATATTGAATCGAATGACGTGCGATCTGTTCGAGACCAAAGAGGTCAAGAATTTTCTGGAAATGAAGCTCAACCGCAAGAGAGCGCAAATCATTTCCAAGCAGTATGGGCTGTTTGTCCGTTATCGCCGGTCGGCTTGGGCGTACTGTTTAGCCCGCGCGCCGCATATGGATGTCAAGCGGGAACTGTTGAAGCATGAAAATGAGGAGCTGTTGCATGACCCACGGTGTGGCTCGGATCACTATAATTTGTGGGTCGTGCACGGGAAGGCAGTCGGCTTAACCGAGGATGAAGTCAATGACGCCACACCTTTACCGACCACGAGAGCGGCACTCAACGGCTGGATCTATCTTGCCATGTACCGCCCTTGGTATGAGTCCCTCGCCGGAGTTTCGGTATTGGAGCGCACCAATATGGACGCCGTGGTGCCGGGGGGCGCCCATCAGACACGGGCGGAAAGAAGATGGGTTGAAGACCTCGGCCTGACTCCGGAGCAGCTGCCGAACTTCCGAGTCCATCGGGAAGCCGACATCGATCATCAGAGCGATATCATGAAGATGCTGGAGAAATATATTATCTCGGAACAGCAGTGGGAAGGAGTCGTGGACGCCTCGAACGAATCTTACGATTACTGGCGAGTATTCTTGGGCGGGATTTCGCAGGAGATGTCCGAAGCGAATTGATTAGTTAAGAGGAGGAAAAAGTTATGACACGTTTGCGGCATATCGCAATTGCGACCAAAGATCCGGAAAAAACCGCGGCCTTCTATCAAAAAGCTTTTGATCTGAAATTCGTCAAGCGTGTTCCTACTTCGCCTCGTGGCGGCGGGGTGTTTCTCACGGACGGGCACATCAACTTCGCCTTTTTGGATTTTCCCACAGATGAATCTGCCGATATGAAGGATGGCGCGTCCTACGAGGGTCTTCATCATCTTGGCTTTCACGTTGAGAGCCTGGAAGAAACCAATGATCGGATCGCCTCCACGGAGGCTGCGGAAAAGCTGGGGACCGCCCAAGGGACCGGCCACAAGTTTTATTTCGAGGAAAAATTTCGCGGACCCAACGGCGTGATCTTTGACGTTTCCACCACCGGCTGGGATTTAGCACCACCTCAGGACGCGTCAAAAGTGAACCCTAAATAAGACACTTAGCTAAGGGCTGCCCTAGTGCGAAAAGTCCACAACTGTTTGGTGGATTGACGCACCGTCGTTTACTCTCAAGGTCTCGGGACCGAGGCGTTTTACTTGCTGCTTAATAGGGAGTGCCAAATGAACCGAATGGTCTCCGCTGTGATAGTCGTGGCCGTCGCGTTGACGGTGGGAAGCTTTGGAGTGGCAGCTGCGCAACCCAAGGGAACTGCCGACGAAATTCTCCGACAATATAATAAGCTACCACCCAATGAGCGAGAAAAAGCTCTCATCAAAGGCGCGGAAGCCGAACGTGAATTGGTAGTTTACGGCGCGATGCAAGCAGAGGAGTTAGCCCAGCTGACGAAAGTGTTCAATAAACGATATCCCTCTCTCAAGTTGAACGCAGCAAGGTTGGGCGGGAGGAGAGTTATCACCAGGATAGAGACAGAATATCGAGCGGGACGATTTCTGGTCGACGTTGCAGGGGGATTTGCCAATATCTCACACTCCCTCAAGAGCGCGGGAGTGATTGCTCCGTATTACTCGCCGCAAAGAAAGTTTTTTCCGATCCGAGATAGTGAGAAGGAGGGGTATTTTGCACCAGACTACATAGCCCCGGTTGTCCTAGGCTACAACACAACGATGCTCAAGCGATCGGAGGTGCCTAAGACTTATCAAGAGCTTTTGTCGCCTCAGTGGAAAGGTAAGATGTTCTTGGACGACGAGGACTACGATTGGTTTGTTACTCTCTTAAAACACCTAGGAAAAAGTGAAGGCATCCAATACATGAGAAAACTCGCCGCACAGGAGGTGGGTATCAGGCGGGGTAGAATACTACAGACTCAGCTGATCATCGCAGGTGAAAGGCCCATTGGTATCGCCCTTCACGCCCATTCCTTGCTGGACCTCAAAAGCAAAGGGGCGCCAATCGACTTCGTTATCCTTGACCCTTATTTAGCGAAGCCCAGTGAGATCATGTTGCTACGCCGGGCACCTCACCCGCACGCGGCGGCTCTTTACCTCGACTGGATTTTGTCCGAAGAGGGCCAAACCATGCAGGCTTCCTTTGGCCGAATCGTCGCACGAAAAGGCATCAAGTTGGAGTATCCAGAATTAGTTGAGAGAAAATATTTTCTCGCGGGGGCTGAAGAGATTGGTCCCGATTTGGCCGGAGCAACCAAGGAATTCAACGAAATCTTCGGTGTGGCCCGCTGATAAAAACGCTACAAGGCTGCCGGTGACATTCTCAAAGAGCGGCCGCGGAGGGAGGCTCCGAAGAGTTTGAGAGGAAGCAAACGATGGCCAAAACGGTAAACAGTTTCGACGAATGGTACGTTAAGAGCTCCTATCAGCAATTCGTTCGACAAGAGAATGTACCGCTGTACGAAGGCTCGTATTTGGAGGACCTGGCCACATTACCCCTAGCGGAGTGGGAACGGAGGGGGGGCCGCGCAGCCTACACCCGATTGGGCGAGCAAGAGATCTACAACCTGCAGCTGGTCGAAATTCCTCCCAAAGGCGAGCTCAAACCGGAGCATCACATGTACGACTCGGTGATGTACGTGATCAAAGGCCGGGGCGCGACTACGGTTTGGCAGGAAGGCGAGCCAAAACATACCGCCGAGTGGGAAGAAGGTGCTTTGCTGGCGATACCCCTGAATGCCTGGCATCAGGAATTCAACAGTTCAAGCGACGAGCCTTGCCGGGTTATCTTTGGCAGCAACATGGCCCAGGTGCTCAATCACTACCACAATCTCGATTTTGTTTTTCATAATCCATTTTGCTTCAACGACAGGTTCTCAAACGCCATGTCAGACTTTTACGGCTGGGATGGGAAACGATGGAACGCCGCCCTGTATGAAACCAATTTCGTGACGGACGTCAGAAAATTCACCCTGGAAGGGGCCCCTGAAAGGGGGAACCGGATTTCCCACATGCGCTTTTCGATGGCGAGTTCCTCTGTCGGCGTTCATATCCAAGAAGTGGCGGAAGGAACCTATGTATCGGCGCACAGACATCTCGCGGGCGCACACGTGATCACCGTCGGCGGTGAAGGATATGAACTGCTTTTCATGCCGGGCGAAGAGAAAAACCGCCAGAAATACCCGATCAAGCCCTATTCCGTCGTGGCGCCTCGGACCAACGAATTCCATCAGCACTTCAATACTGGTAGGGGGCCGTACCGGTACTTGGCCATTCGCGGGCAGACCAATCCTTTGAGGTTCGGTAGCGGCGGCGGCTACAATCCGACATGGAGCGCCCAGAACAAGGATCCAAGCGCCGTCGTCTTTCAGATCAACTATGAGCAAGAAGATCCTTCGATCCGTGAAGAGTACTACGCCGAGCTCCAGAAGAAAGGCATAACATCCCGACTGCCGCCGATTCGTCAAGGCAGCAATTAGTCGCTTTGTCCGTCCCCAGGAGGTCAAGAATGCCATACGCGGATCTTCAGAAGCACATCGCCAACCTTGAGAAAGAGGGTCTGCTCGTCCGCATCCGACGACCTATCAACAAAGACACGGAGCTCCATCCGCTTTTCCGCTGGCAATTTCGCGGCGGCCTGCCGGAATCCGAAAGAAGAGCTTTTTTCTTCGAAAATGTCGTCGATAGCGGCGGACGCCGTTACCCTATGCCGGTTGTGATCGGAGCTTTAGGAGCATCACCGAGAATATACGAAATTGCCATGGGCATTCCCCTCGACGAAATTCCGCAGCGCTGGCAAGACGCCTTAGCGCACCCTATCGAACCGGTGATCATGGAAGACGGGCCGGTGCACGAAGTTGTTGTTACGGGTTCGGCGCTGGATCAAGCCGGAGGAGGATTACTACAATTTCCGATTCCGATTTCCACCCCGGGATTCGACAATGCGCCTTACACGACTTGCTCGCACTTTTTCACCAAGGATCCGGAGACGGGCATTCGAAACCAGGGAAACTACAGAGGCCAACTCAAGGGTCAGAGGACCGTCGGTCTCAATGCCGGAGTGCATCAGGACGTCTACAAGCATTGGGAAAAAAGCAAGCTTATGGGCAAGCATCTCCCCGCCGCCCTCGTCATCGGGGCCCCTCCTATCGTGTCTCACTGTACGGTGTTGAAGGCTGCCTACGGCGTAGACGAGCTGGGCATTGCCTCGGCTCTGGCCGGCGAGCCCATTAAATTGGTTCGCTGCAAGACTGTGGATCTCGAGGTGCCGATGGATGCCGAGATCGTCGTCGAGGGCATACTGAGAACGGACTTTCTCGAGCCCGAGGGTCCGTTTGGCGAGTCCCACGGCTATATTCACCCTCGAACGCTCTCTCCGGTCATGGAAGTCACGGCCATTACCATGAAACAAAATGCCATCTACGCGACCTTCATGAGCCAAATGACCCCCAACGAATCCAGCGCCAGCAGAAAAACCGGGTTCGAGGCTTACTATCTCAATCACCTGCGCAACGATCTCGGTTTGAAAAGCGTGGTGAAAGTCGCGATGCACGAAACCCTGACCAATCTCAGAAAATTGATCATCGTGCAGATGAAAAAACCGGCTGAGAACGAAGTGTGGAGAGCCCTGAACGGCGTTGCGAATTTTCAGTACGGCGTGGGCAAGTTCATCATCGCGGTGGATGAGGACATCGATCCCCGAAACATGGACTCTGTCTGGTGGGCGATCTGCTACCGATCCAAGCCGCACAAAGATATTTTAGTCCTGCCGGGGAGAATCAAAGGCCATTCTCCGCCCTTCGAAGATGAAAACAAAATGGCGACCGCCAAGGAAGTGTTTTACCACGCGGCAGACGATTCTGCGCTCTTGATCAACGCCATTCTGAAGGAACCTTTTCCGCCAATCTCGTTGCCCAAGCGGGAATACATGGAGCGGGCGCGGCAGATTTGGAACGAGCTCGAGTTTCCAACCTTGCGGCCGGAAAGTCCTTGGTTCGGCTATTCCCTCGGACAATGGGAAGACGAGTGGGAGGAAGAAGCGCAGCTGGCGGTACAGGGTCGTTACTTGGAAACCGGTGACAAGCTCGCCAAACGACGGGTCAAGTCCTAGTCACGGCGAAGAGCTAAAGTTCAACTTTTAACTGTAACCGAAAGGAGACAAAAGAATGCAGCCTAAATTTCGCGGAATCTTTATCCCTCTCATTACGCCTTTTCACGACGATGGCGAGGTGGATTTCGACGCCCTCTCGGAGGTGACGGAATTCATGATCGAGCGCGGTGTCAATGGTTTGTTCGTTTTAGGTTCCACCGGGATGGGCCCGGTGATGACCACGGAGCAGAGGGTCGCTGCGGCAGAATTTGTCGTCAAACAGGTGCGGCGCAGACTTCCCGTCATCATGCACGTGGGGACGGCCGACGTCCAGACGACCGTCGCGCTGGCCAGGCACGCCGACGGTCTCGGAGTCGACGCGGTGGCGGCGGTGCCGCCCTTTTACTACACGGACCATACCCCGTGGGAGATCACGGCACATTTCAAAACCATCGCCGCGGCGGTCAAAAGCCCGCTATTTTTGTACGACAACGAGAAATATGCCGGCTATCGTTTTAGCCCGCCCGCGGTCAAAAAACTCAAGGAAGAAGTTCCATCGCTCTGCGGGATGAAGGCGAGCTATAATCCCCTGGCGCAGATTCTGACCTACATCGCCACTATGCCGCAGGACTTTTCAATCCTATCTGGGAACTCCCTCGAGTTGTTTCCAGCGGTGCCCCATGGTTTGAGCGGAGCGATCCCGCCCGGCACTGTCCCGGTGCCGGAACTGCTCGTGGCCCTGTGGAAGGCCCTCGAGGCCAAGCAATACGATCAGGCCGCGGTGCTGCAAAAGAAAGCGGACGATTTCGGCCGGGTCATGATCTCTCTGGCCGCACGCTTCGGGCGTTCTCCCTTGAAGGAAGCGTTGCGGCAGCGCGGTTTGAAAATCAAACGTTATCCGCGTTGGCCGTCGGAAGATCTCACCGACGAAGCCATGAAAACCTTAGTCGATGCTTTGAAGCGGACCGGAACATGAGCCCATCGAGCTGCACGGGTTTTGAGCCTCAAACCCCGTGCAGTGACAACTACGCCAATGGATGCTTGCAGACGACGTTCACCAGCGCTTGCCGTTTTTCCTCTTTCACAACCTTGAGCGCGCGCTGCAGCGCGTCCGGCAACTCATGCGGTTCCTCCACGCGCACGGCGTAGGCGCCGCAAGCCTGAGCGGTAAGCTCGAATTGCGGCGATGGGCTTAGATCGGTGCCGGGAAAGTTGCGCGTCTTTTGCGCGACACCGTCGGGGTAAAGTCCTCGAGCGGCGTTGATGCTCGCGTTCCACGCCTGGTTGTTGTACACCACGGTGAGAAACGGGATGCGATATTTTTGCGCGGTGAAATGACAAGCCGTGGGCGCCGCAAAAATGTAAGAACCGTCGCCTTCGCATGCGATGACGGTGGCGTCGGGCGCGCCAAGCTTGGTGCCGATGGCCGCGCCCAATCCCCAACCGAGATGTCCCGCCAGAGGCGTGCCGAATAAAGAGCCCGGCCGGTTCAACCGGATCACTTCGGCAAGGCGCGACGTCACGGTCTCGTTAACGATAATCGTCTTATCGTCCATCACATCGCCGATGCATTTCGATAGCCACAACGGATTGATGGGTGTTTGATTCGCGGCAGCCTCGACGCTCTCTTCCACCTCACGGATCATGGAGCGATGCTCGGCTTCGATTTTTTTTCGCCGCTCCGCGAGTTGACCTTTCACGATCTTGCCAGCAGCGAGCTTGGTTTTGATGATCGCGTTCAGCACCGGGAGCGATATCTCCGAGCAACCGGTCACGGGAAGATCCGCCGGAAAACCCCAGCCGGGAATCCCGGTGAATAGCGGGTCACGCTCGAGATGGATAATCTTCGCGTCGGCTCGCAGCACATCGCGGTGCGGCGGCTCCCACGGCACATCGGTATCGATGAAGAACAAGACATCGGCGTTCCGAGCATGCTTGAGGGTCTGGTAACCGACGTAGAGCGGATGATCCGTCGGAAAATTCACGTGATTGAACTGTTGCACCACCGGGATGGAAAGCAATTCAGCGAGCTCCACCAGGTGCGCCACGGCTTCGGGATTCCGACCGAGATACTTCGTGACGATGAGCGGGCTCTCGGCATTGATGAGCAGTTCAGCGGTCTGCTCCAACGATGCGTGATCGGCTTGCATCTTGGTCGCCGGCGCCAGGGATTCGGAAAACAATTGCGTCGACTCGAGCGCTTCGCACAGCCACTCCCTCGGCAGGGTCAGATAGACCGGTCCCCGCGGCTCGCTCATGGCGATCTTGTAAGCGCGTGACACAACCGCGGCGAGGTTCTGATTGGTCCGCACTTCGTAGTCCCACTTGACGAACTCGCGCACCAGGTTTCCCTGATCGCGTGACTCCTGCCGCCAGTGAATGTTCTGGCTCTTCCCGCCGCGGAGCTCGCCCTCCGTAATCGGGGTTCGGCCCGCGACCAGAAACAACGGAACATTGCACGAATGCGCGTTGATAATACCGCCCAGAGCGTTGGCCGTTCCCGGCAAGGTATGCACCAGCACCATCTGCGGCTTGTGGGTTACGTTGTAGTAACCGTGCGCCATGGAGACCGCCGCCAGCTCATGAGGCACAACGATGGGCTGGATATCATTCGGATCCTCCTTGGCGGACCTGGCCAGCGCTTCGATGATCGGACCATGGTCCGTCCCCGTGTTGGCAAACAGATAGCGCACGACACCCAGCGCTCTCACCTGTTCGAGAAAGGCCTCGGCGCCAGTGCTTACCGGAACGGTATTTTTGTCGGCCATGAAATTCCTTTCGCAATTGGCTGGGCAAGATCTTCCCAACCGCTCTCCTGCGACCATAATTTTCGAGACTTGGAAAGTCCGCCCAACTGTGTCAAGAAGTGGGTGATTTTTCAACTGGGAAAAACAGGATCGACTCACGGCTCAAATGCCGTATCGTGTAAGCAAGGAGGATTGAAATGGCTAACGACACCGCGAGTCCCGCCGACGTATTTCCACCGGCGTTTTCCGACGCCAGGAACAAACGCCCGTTGCTGACGAAGGGCGGTCCGCCGAACTACGTACAAAACTCACTGGCCGCGGCGGCGGAGCCTTTCAAGGGAATTACCACCGCCGGCACAATCGTGCCGGGTTTGTTTCCGATCCAGAAAACCGGTGTCTCAACGCAGTCCCTGCGCGAAGCCGCGGAAGCCTTCCTTGGCTCTTTGAAACCGGAGCAGCGCGCCAAAACCGTTTTTCCCGTCGACACCGGTGAGTGGCGCAAATGGAGCAATATCCATCCGACCCTCATGCGCCATGGTTTGGCACTCTTCGAGATGACCAACCTTCAACGCGACCGCGCCTTTGGGCTCTTGAAGGAAAGCCTGAGCGCGGAGGGCTTCGCCACCGCCGTGGACGTCATGCGTCTCAACGAAACCGTGATGGAGATGACGGGCAAGCTCGACGAATATGGCGAAGATCTTTATTGGTTGAGCATCATGGGCACGCCGTCCGCCACGGAACCCTGGGGATGGCAGATCGACGGTCATCACCTGATCATCAACTACTTCGTCCTCGATGATCAAGTAGTCATGACGCCGACCTTTTTGGGCTCGGAGCCGGTCCATGCCAAAAGCGGGAAGTACGCGGGAACCAGAGTCTTTAAAACGGACGAGGATGAGGGGCTGGCGGTGATCCGGGCACTTTCCGAGGAGCAGCGCCGCACGGCGATCATTGCGGCGGAGCCCGGCGGCGAAGTCTTCACTTCGGCCTTTCGCGACAACCTTGAGCTCAAGTACACCGGCATTCGCTACGACGAGCTGTCCAATCCCCAGCACGACCTTCTGCTCCGTCTGGTAGATGTCCACGTCGGCCGGATGCGACCGGCTCATGCCGAGATAAAAATGGCAGAAGTGAAGCAGCACCTCCGGGAGACTTATTTTTGCTGGATGGGAGGCGTGGAAGACGATAGCGTCTTTTACTACCGCGTCCAAAGCCCGGTAATCATCATCGAGTTCGATCACCAGCGGGGCATTGCATTCCGCCAATATGTAAAGCCTTACAGGGATCACATCCACGTCGTCGTGCGCACGCCCAACGGCAACGACTATGGCAAGGACCTTCTGCGCCAGCATTACGAGCAAGGACACCATTCGCGGCGGAGTTGATGTCTCCGTTCGAAGCAGGGCTGACCCGGAGGGTTGACGACCCACGGTTACCGTACTAGAAGTCAGCGAATCCAAGGGCCGGGCCGCACCTTGCTTTAGTTAGTTAAGAAGAACTAGTGTCCTGTCCCAGAAGTTCGTTTAAAATTCCGATGTGTGACAGAACCGAAGTTCACGCTCAAATCCCCCTTCATCCCCCTTTGCAAAGGGGGAAATCTTCTCCGGAGTGCCGAACCCCTCTTTGGAAAAGAGGGGCAAGGGGAGATTTTTCAAGCGGAATGGATG
>DAIRFP010000091.1:0-8099 GCA_036794995.1 Thermodesulfobacteriota bacterium
GATCCCCAATACCATCCGCATCAGTGCCTGCAGAATGATTTTGAGGGTGCCACCCAGGGTGTTACCGATCGTGGCGTCGCTCTCTTCTATTCCCCGCGGATAAGCAAACATTCCCTGGGTGCCCGTCACGACCCAGGACTTTGGGTCTTGGTATAAGTCGGGAAGTTTCTCGACGAGGGCCACCCCACCGGTGTTTTCCGACTTGGTTCGGCGCTGAAAATTCTTGTATCGGCTGAATTGCCCACGGTTGAGCCAGATCCCGTCACACTTAGGGCAACGCTGCCATTGGATCTTAGGATCGAGAAGCGGCTCCGTGAGAGTGGCCAGGCGGGCCGTGCATCGCGGGCAGTAGAGTATTTTTTTCTTTAGCGTGTGAGTTGAGCGCAGTAGCTCCTGATCCACCGGTTCCAACCGCATCGCTTCGCCGGTTTGAATCGGAAAGAGCTCCCATTGGTCACACCAAATGCCGCCGCATTGGGCGCACTGATCCAATTGAATCAACGAGCCTGGATTCGCTCGCGCGGTCACCTGACGCATGGACAAGTCGCATTGCGGGCAACGGATCATCGTTAGACCTAAAGGCCCATCCCGCCGGCAGCTCCGCTTGGCAGTTTCGCCATCTGGTACAGCAGCAGGATGCGCCGATTGATCGGTGGATGCGTGCTCAGCAAATCGGCCAACATCCCTTCTCGGTCATCGATTCGGCGCCTAAGCGGATTGGCGATGAACAGATGCGCCGTGCCGCTCGTGGCCTTACGAAAAGGTAGGTTCGCATCGCGAATTCTTTCCAATGCCTTGGCAAGCCCCAGCGGGTTGCGCGTGAATTCAACCGCCGTCGCGTCCGCTAGATACTCCCTTTGCCGGGACACGGCCATCGCCAACAGACGCGATACCAGCGGCGACACGGCAACCAGCAACAACGCCGGGACGGCAATCAACGGATGACTCCTATGGCGTTGGCCGTAACGCGAGCTGAAAAGCGAGCGCTGGGCCCAGTCGGAGAGCAGCACGACACCGCCCAGCAACACGCTGATCAGCATCATGACCCGTGTGTCATGGTTGCGAATGTGCGCAATTTCGTGGGCCACCACCCCCTGGGTCTCCTCACGGTTGAGCAGAGTCAAGAGTCCGGTGGTGACGCACACCGAGGCGGATCGTTCCTCCCGTCCGGTGGCAAAAGCATTGGGCGCCGGATCGTAGACGACGTAAACCTTCGGCATGGAACAACCCGACGCCAGCGCCATTTCCGTCACGACATTGTGCAACTCGCGATGCTCGGGAATTTGAATGTCCAGTTTCTCCGCCCCCACCGAAGTCAGAATCAAATGACCGCCGAAATTGTTCGCGGTGACGGTCATAATGATTGAGAAAAGCAGTGTAGAGATGGTGGCTAGCGGGACGGGGAGGCCATGGAGCGTAAAAACGCCAAGATAAACGGTGTCCACAGCGAGCCCTACCAGCAGGAAGAAAAGCATGAAGCAAACGACGATCGCCGCGCTGATCCATTGGTTGCGGGATTGGCGCTGGGCGAAATCTAGGGTCTTGAGGTTGCCCAGAAGACTGGACCTCGTCTAAGAGAGCGAGAGATTCACCCGGGGGGCAGTTTTTTCGGCTTCCGGCACCGAAAAAAACTCGCTCGGTTGGAAACGGAAGAAGCTTGCGATCATATTGGCAGGAAAGACTTCCTGTCTCATGTTGAAACGCATGACGAGGTCGTTATAGTGCTGCCGGGCGAAGGCGAGCTGATTTTCGGTGGTCGTAAGTTCTTCCTGGAGACGCAGAACATTTTCATTGGCTTTCAAGTCCGGGTAGTTCTCCATGAGCGCGAAAATCTTCCCCAGTGATTCTGTCAGCACTCCTTCGGCGGCCGCGGTTTCCTTGACGCCGTTCGAGGCCATCGCCTTGCTGCGCGCGTCGATGACCTGCTTGAGCGTCTCCTGCTCGTATTTCATATAGCCTTTGACGGTCTCGATCAGATTGGGGATCAGATCGTAGCGCCGCTTGAGCTGCACGTCGATTTGTTTCCAGCCGTTTTGAATCTGATGTTTGAGCGCCACGAGCCCGTTGTAAGTCCACACGATCCACGCCGCTATGAAGAATAGCGCGCCCCAGATCACCCAGCTCATAGGCGCGCTGTGCTTCCATCCTCATCCCGAATCAAAATTGATTTCGTGATGGCTCCGGCGCTGGGGGTTCCGGTCATACAGAGCGCTCGCTTCATCTCTTCGCTGAGGATAGCGAATACGCGTGCCACACCGCGGGGGCCGAAGGCACTGACACCCCACGCAACCGGTCGGCCCACCAGCACGGCCTTGGCACCCAGGGCGAGGGCCTTGACGATATCCCCGCCGCTCCGGATGCCGCTGTCGAGCAGCACCGGCACTTTAGCGCCCACGGCCTCGACCACTTCGGGCAAAGCTTCCAGGGCGGCGCGGTTGAAATCAAGGATCCTGCCGCCGTGGTTCGAGACCAAGACGGCATCGGCGCCGGCATTCACAGCCGTCCGCGCGTCCTCGGCGCTCATGATTCCTTTGATCACCACCGGCAATGAAACCTGCTGCTTCATCCACTCGATGTCTTTCGGCGACGCGGCGTGGCCGCGCCGCGGTTTGCCGTCTTTGGTCGAGAGCGGCACCTCATCGCCGATCTTTACCGGCCGTACCGTGTCCATGGTTATGCCCACGGCTGCGAACCCAAGTTCTTGAGAGAGCTTCGCATACTCGGCCACTTCTTCGCGGCCGCGGTTCATATAAGCCATGAAGACCAGCGGCGATTTCGTCGCCTCGCGCCAATTCTTCGGATTGAATTTGGCCGCTTGGCTGCAAAAGACCATGGCCCCAACGCGATCGGCGCCCTCGGCGACCTCCTGCTCGGCCTGATCCGCGATCAAACTAAAACTTCCCACCGGCGCAACCAGCGCCGGAATCGGAAGTTTCTGACCAAACAGCTCGACGGTGATATCCGGATCGGTGATGTCGTGAAAAACTCGCTGGCGGAAAAGATATTTATGAAAAGATCGCGGGTTTCTGTAAAAAGTTGCCTTGGTTTCTGCCGCGCCGTTGAAGTGGTGCCAGGCTTCGGCCGGCATTTGCTTGCGCGCGATCGCGCGTAAGTCCTTAAACCCCATCTGCTCGAGTGGTTTTTCCGTCATGTTGATGCCTCCTCGCAGGATTAGCCCTGAGTCTTGTCCGGATGAACTTTGGCGACCATCAATTCGGCGACGTCACTTCCCACCAATTATTGTCGGGATCGCCCACCAGGAAGGAAGAAACCGAACCTCTGGTCTGCACGGCGGCCAACTCGCCGATGCCGCGTTCTTTCGCCGAGGCCTCCAGCCAGTCATGCGCCGTCGCTACTTCATTTTGCGAGCCGACCGTGATCGTAAAGCGGAAGTTAGGCGAGAACCGTTTGAAATCTTTGCGCTGCGCGCAAACCACGTAGCACTTCGTGCCTGGATGCTTGATGTAAAAGACGTTGGGGTTGGCTTGATGGGTTTCGAGCCCAAGGGCATTGGTGTAGAACTTCCGCGACGCTTCCATGTCCTCGCACGCCAAGGTGCCGTGGGTAAAGCCCTGGGGAACATAACCTCGACCGGGAAATCTCTCTGCCGGGTAAGGCGTCGTCCAATGCGGCGCGTAAACGCCCCCGGCCCTCTGCGCCATGGACTGCTTGCGCAGCGCCGGCTCGTAGCATTCGATCTCCCAGCCGTTGGTCCCCGGCTCGAGAAAATAAAGCGAGTAAGAACCATGGTTGAAGAGCGGTTGGGCTATCTGCTTGATCCCGTACTTTTCCTTATTGGCCTTGAGGTATTCGTAGGCAGTGTCCACTTCACCGGTGGTCGCCACCCTGACGCCCCAGTGATTGTGCATCTGCTTGGTCGCTGCCTCCCCGCCGGTTTCATGCACGTACAACAACCAGGGCGTGTTAGGATGCTTGAGCTTTACCTCCCCGGGTCCTTCGGCAAGCTTTTCGAAAGCCAATAGATCCGTGAGCACGGGCACGGTCTGCTTCAAGCTCTGACACTCCATGTGAGTTGCAGACAGCGCGATGGGCTTGATCATGGTCGCTCTCCTCGTGAATTCATCCCGCTCGATTCAACACTAGCCAAGGATTTGCCGCGCAAATCGAATAGAATTGGTCAAAATTTACTGCGCCCTAGTCTGGGTGTCAAATGTATTCTTCAAGATCGAACTTGACACCGGCGCCGCGATTGCCTAAGAGATCTGCCAGCGACCGTCTTCGAATGGAGGGATTAACCGATGGTTAAGCGAACCTCGCTCATCCTAACGACCGCCTTCTTCGCTCTTCTCGCCAGCGGGCAGAACGTTTTGTCTCAAGAACCTTTTTTCAAGGGGAAAAACATTCGCATAGTGGTAGGGACCAGCGCCGGCGGAGGCTTTGACGCCTATACCCGGACCCTGGCGCGCTACCTCGGCAAGTACATCCCCGGCAACCCATCCATAGCGGTGGAAAATATGCCCGGGGCCGGCCATCTGATCGGCGCCAATCACATGTATAAAGTCGCCAAACCCGATGGCTTGACCATCGGCCATTTTCAGGGAGGGTTATTCCTCCACCAGCTCTTCGGTCGTCCGGGCATCGAGTTCGACGCGCGCAAGTTTGAATTTGTCGGCGCCCCGGTGATCGACAACCGCGCCTGTGCTTTCACTAAAGCGAGCGGTATTACCAGCGTCGAGAGTTGGCAGGCGTCCAAGAGTCCGGTCAAGCTCGGCGGCCTCGGTGGCGCTGCCCCCGATGATATCGCTCGGATGCTCGCTGCCACCACGCCGCTGCCGATCCAACTGGTGGCAGGTTACAAAGGGACTGCGGAAATACGGCTGGCTGCGGAGAGCGGCGAGCTGGCGGGCGGTTGCTGGACCTGGGATTCCATACGCGCTACCTGGTCAAAGGCCATCGATTCAGGGAATGCCGTCGTGGTGCTGCAGGTGCTCGGGAAACCCCATCCGGAGTTGCCCAACGTCCCATTAGCTATCAATCTCGCCAAATCCGAAGAAGCACGCCAGTTGATCCAGGCCGGCATTCAGGACCCCTCGGCCTATTATCGCCCCTACGTTTTGCCGCCGGGCACGCCGAAGGACCGCGTGGAGATTTGGCGTAAGGCTTTTCAAGAGACGATGAAGGACAACGATCTTTTGGCGGATGCCAAGAAGGCGCGCCTCGACATCGAACCGGTTTCCGGTCAGGAGATGGAAAAAATGGTCGCCGCCCTGTTCAAGCTCAATCCTGGCTTGATCGCTAAACTAAAAGAAATTCTTGGCGCGAGCTGAGGCCGCCTGGGAGCTTGGTTGTAAATCACTTCGCCTTGTTAAATATCTCGTCGAAGCGCGCCACGGTGTCGTTGTAGCTCTCGATCATGCCTTCGGGTCGCGCCGGGTAAAGGTTCAAGCCCTTCGTGAGGCTCGGCGGATCGGGCAGCACATCGGGGCGGGCGGGAATTCTTCTGAGCGCTCTCAGGAGATTTTGGCCTTCCCTCGACAAGACAAAATCAACGAAAAGCTTTGCCGCATTCGGATGGGGAGCCTTTTCCGGAATCGAGATCGCGTTGATGGCGGTAATCGTCGGCCCTTTAAACCTCACCCAATCGATGGGCGCGCCGCTCACCCTCATGCGCTCAACCCGATTTGAATAAACCACAACCGCCATAGCGACTTCTCCCGCTGCCACCAGTTGGGCGAGCAGGGTGTGGCCTTTCCGCATCTGCAGGTTCTGCGCCGCGAGCCGTTTCATGTAGTCAAAACCTTTCTCTTTCCCGAGGATCTGCACGAGATGGTAAAACCACTGGTATTCTTCGGTCTCCAAACCGATCTGCCCTCTCCACTTGGAATGCAGTAGATCTTCGTAACTGTTCGGCGCCTCTTTGGCTGAAACCATCTTGGTGTTGTAACCGATTACGTAAGGAATCAGATAAAACGCAGTCCAATGGCCCAGGGGGTCTTTAAAGCCCTCTGGGTAAGCAGAGCTCTCTTCCGAGGCATACTTTGCCAGCAGGCCGGCGTTTTTCAGTTGATAGACCTGCACGATACTGGTTTGAAAAATATCGGCGTTGTGGACGTTGGCCCGATGCTCGACCAAGAACCGGGCCTGCACTTTCTCGCCGCTGGCACGGAACACCTCGGGCTTAATAAAGGGATACTTCTTGGCAAATTCTTTAGCGTATTGACTGGCTTCCTCCACGTCCATTCCGGTGTATAAGACCAATCTTCCTTCCTTCTTAGCGCCCTCCAAGATTTTCTCGCGCTCCGCCGAAGCCGCGTCCGCAGCCGGGTGCCCAAGCAACCCTAGGACGAGTAGAGATACGCGCAACCCCCAACCTATCTCCAATAGCCTTGATCTTGGAACCATGGCACACCTCCCTGTCATTCGGTCCCGAGAAATAACCACCATCGCATTCCCGTTGTCAATACGGATTTCTGCCGCTTAACTTGACAATTCCGTCGCCCCTCCCATATCGTTGCCGCAGAGCGGATACGACTTTTCGACCCTGCATAAAGTAAGCAACCGACGATGCCGGAATTCAAACTGATCTCTGCCGATAGTCACGTCAATGAGCCGCCGGCCGCTTGGGAGCGGGTGCAAAAGGAGTACGGGGAAGGAGCGCCAAAAGTCGCGCAGGACCCTCCGGGCGTACCCAGGGGCATATGGCTGCTCATCGAAGGGCTGCCACCGGTGGGCTTGTCCCACTATTCAAAAGGCCAGGCGGTGGGCAAAGAGAAAGGCATCTCTGAAGTGGAACAGGAGAAACACTTCGAGACCATTCGCTTCAACGAGCAGTTCCGCTACGAGGACTATCCCGGCGGCTGGGAGCCCGCCGCGCGCTTGAAGGATCAAGATCTCGACGGCATCGAAGCCGAAGTGCTCTTTTCCAGCCCCACCCGCCAGCTTTACAGTATTGTCGACGAACCCTTCCAACGCGCCATCTTTCGTTCCTACAACGAGTGGCTGCACGAATTCTGTAGTCATAGTCCGAAGCGGCTCATCGGCCTGGCGACACTTTCGATCCTGAATATCGAGCATGCCGTGTCGGACATTCACCATTATGCCAGGCTGGGATTTCGCGGCGTGCAAATTCCCACGCGTATCAAAGACAGCGGCTACTACGAGCCGAAATATGAATCGCTGTGGTCGGCCTTGGAAGAAACCGCCATGGTCGTGAACGTGCACACCAGCGCCACCCAGGGCGTGGCGCGCACCCATTACGAAGGGCCGCGGCCGGTGGAGCCGAAAAAACAGAGTTTAGGTTTCGCCAACAAACAGGCACCGGCGCAGCAGTTTCTCGGCAACTTGATTCTTTCCGGCGTGTTCGACCGTCATCCCAATCTCAAAGTTGTCTGCGCGGAGTTCGATGTCGGCTGGGTCGCCAATCTCGTCCAGCAGGTGGATTATTGGTTCGGCCGCCAGAGCACTTTCGACGCCGACCGCAACATCAACCGGCTGCCGCCGAGCGAATACTTCAAGCACAACGTCTTCTTCACTTATCAAGACGACCGGGCCGGCGTGTTGACGACGCCGGTCTACGGCGCGGATAATTTTCTCTGGGCCAGCGACTACCCCCACGGCGTGACGACCTGGCCTTACTCCAAAGAAACCGTCGATCGCAACTGCGCCGGCATCGATCCGGCCATCAAACGGAAAATCAATCGCGACAATGCGGCGAGGCTCTATCGCCTGGGCGCGTGACGCCAGGAATCCGAACTCAATACCGGGAGGCCCTATGAAAATCACTGTGGACAGAACCAAGTGCGAAGGTTACGCCAAATGCATTCAAGCTACACCCAAGGTGTTCAAACTGGACAAAACCATGATCGCCGAAGTGATCGACCCAAAAGGCGACGGCGATGAAAAAATTCTCCTTGCCGCCAAGATCTGTCCCACCAAAGCGATCAGCCTGGAAGAAGAGGGAACCGGTAAGAAACTATTCCCAGCGGAGTAAACCCGCCAGTGAGTCACGCCGCGATTTCACCGCCTTGTGCAAACGAAAGACCGATGAAACGCCGACATTTTCTTAGCACGCTGGCTGCCGGATCCGCCGTTTACCGGAACAAGATGGGAAGTCAAGCGAGATCGAATAAAGCTCGCTA
>DAIRFP010000091.1:8199-13087 GCA_036794995.1 Thermodesulfobacteriota bacterium
CTATTTCCCCGTCTGCTTGTCTCTCACCGTCTGTATTTCGTCCAGACAGGTCCCGCAAAGGTAGGCTGCGTGGGGCAGGAAGACTAATTCGTCGGTTTCGCGCGGCTCCATGCAAATGCCGCAGAGACGATCCGCTTTGAGGTTTTCGTTTGAGCCCGCGGTGACCGCCGCATTCCGTTCACGCTCTTCGGCGATGATACCGCTGCAAAGCTCGACGCACTCATCGCAAATGAAAACCGAAAGACCGGCGACGAGCTTTTTTACTTCGTGCTGCTCCTTACCGCAAAAGCAACAGGACGAGGGTTGGGGCGCCTCGGCAAACTCAGGAATCTGCGTATCCCAGCCATCACCATAGGCCTTCCTGAGGGTTTCCTCCAAAGCCGTTGCGATCTCGAGTAATTGTCTTGCCACTTCGCTTCGCTTCGGGAAGCTTTTTGATTCGAGAAGTTTGCCCACCGCCTGCTTGAAGCTTTGCAACGCGTCATGGTACTTCTGTTCGCTGATGAGATCCGCGCACTGCTCAAAACCGAACGCTGCATTCTTAGCCCTCATCGTCATCCCCTCCGCTGAATCGATGCGTGCCGACATTTTCCGATGAACCTTTCGATTCCCCTCGCGGCAAGGCCGTCACATCGCCGTAATGCTTTCTCGGCCGCCGCCAAGGATCATATCATATAGCTGCCGCAATTGATGTTAATCGCCTGGCCGGTGATGTAGGAGGCCGCGGCGCTGGCGAGAAATAGCACCGGACCGACGAAATCTTCAGGCTCCAGCACATGGCCCAGGGGATTGGAACGGAGCCGCGCCATCACTTCCTCTTCGGAGCGGTGGCTGCGCGGCATCGTGGTATTGGCGGCGCCGGGGCAGATGGCATTGGCGGTGATTCCGTCGGCGCCGACTTCCCGGGCAAGGGCCTTGACGAAGCCGATAATCGCCGCCTTCGAAGCGGCGTAAGGGGCGAATTCCTTGGCGCCATAATGCGCAATGCCGGAGGCGATGCTGATGATGCGTCCGCTCTTTTGCTTTCGCATGGACGGGATAAAGGCCCGGGAGCAGAGAAAATTCCCGCCCAAGTTGACGTTAAGTGTGCGGTCCCACAGTTCTTCGCTCATGCCGACGACCATGGCTTTCAAATAGACGCCGGCGTCATTGACGAGAATGTCGACCTTACCGAATCGGTCGAAGGTTTCCTTCGCCAGCCGCTCGACAGCGGCCTCGTTGGCAACGTCCACTGTCACCGGATGGCCCTCAGCGCCCAAACCATAAAGTTCGTCGACAACGTTTTTGGCTTTGTCTGCCTGCAGATCGGCAACCACAACTCCGGCTCCTTCGCGACCCAAGCCAAGGGCAATGGCGCGGCCGATGCCCTGGGCACCGCCGGTGACCACCGCGACTTTTCCTTGGAGCCTCATGGCGTCACCAGGCCCCCGTTGACATGAAAGGTCTGGCCCGTGATCCACGCGCTCTCCACAGTCGTGAAAAAATAATAGGCTTCGGCGAGATCTTCCGGCTGTCCGGTTCGGCCCAGCGGAATTTGCGACCAGCGTCGATTGCGTTCTTCGGCAGACTCTTTGCCCATGACTCGCGGCGTGTCTGTTGGACCCGGCGCCACGGTGTTGACCAAGATGCCGTCCGGGGCAAGCTCCTGGGCAAGCGTTTTCGTGAACGCGATGATGCCCGCTTTGGCCGCCGAATAGGGCGTGCGTAGGGCCGAACCGGTGACGCCGTAGTTCGACGCGGTGTTGAGAATGCGCCCGCTCTTTTGTCTTTGCATCACCGGCGCCACCTCGCGACACATGAGAAACGTCCCTTTTAAATTCACGTCGATGACTTCTTTCCATTCCGCCCAGGTGAATTCTTCGATGCGCTGGGTGTAGAAGCTTCCACCGGCGATGTTCGCCAGCACGTCGATGCGACCAAAGCGCTTCTCGACATCGGCGACCAGCGTTTTGACGTCCCGCGCCTGGGTAACGTCCACCGCGAAAGCCTCCGCTTTCTTGCCGGCCGCGGCGATCTCTGCGCTGACCTTTTCGGCGGCGGCATGGTCATAGTCGGCAACCATAACCGTGATGCCGGCAGCCGCCATCCTGCGAGCGACGGCGCCGCCGATCCCGCCTCCTCCTCCGGTGATGAGCGCGACTTGGCTCATGCTCCCGCTTCTCCAGCCAATCCATAGATCGCTTCGATCTCTTTCCGGTATCGGCGGTCCACCGCGTTACGATCGATCTTGATTTTCTGAAAGACCGTGACGATCCTCACTTGGTCTGAAAAATCGTCCGCCATTACTAGGAACCGGTGAATTTTTTCAAACTGCTCCAGTCGCGAATTAACTCGATCGATGCCGGACTGGATCAGGGCGGCAATCTCACTCTCGATCAAAACCGATTCGTCTTTGTGAAGCTCGGCAGCGATTTTCCTTTTGTCGGGCACGATCAACGCGGCGATGAAGGGGCACCCATCGCCCAAGAGAATCGCCTGCCGGATGAACGGATCGCTCTCCAAAAAAAGCTCGATATAACCAGGATAGATATTCGAGCCTTCCGAGCAGTTAAAGACATCGTTCTTGCGGCCGACAATGAAGAGACAGCCATCGGCGTCGATCCTGCCGAGATCCCCGGTGTGAAACCAGCCCTCGGGATCGATGGCGTCGCGGGTCGCTGCGGGATTCTCGAAGTAGCCCGGCGTTACCGTGGGGCCGCGGACCAGCAGCTCGCCGTCGGCGGCAATACGGATCTCACAGTTGGGGAAAGGCTTCCCTAAACTCCCCGGCTTCGAGTCGCCGATGCCGCCGAGGGTCACGCCACCGCACTCCGTGGAGCCGTAGGAGCCCATGAGCGGGATACCGATCAGTTCGAAGAACCGCAGAATCCTCGGCAGCATGGCAGCGCCGCCATAGGAAATATACTTAATCCGGCCGCCAAGAGATTTTAGGACAACACTTCTGAGCGTATCTTTAAGATCATCGAATTGCCGCCTTTCCTCTTCGTCGAGATGCCCCGATCCGGTCTGCTTGCGGTCGAGGGCTTCGAGCTGCTCCCAAAGTTCTCGATGGCGGCCTTGGTCCAGAATATGGTTCCAAATGCGCTGCATAACCCGCGGCACCAAGGCCATCGAAGTTCCGGAAAGAGCTTCGACAATTTTGAGATTCAACTCCAATTCGGTGGCTTCGATAATCGCCGTCGTCCTACCCGTGGCAACACTCTTGAGAAAACCAAATCGACCAAACAGGTGATTGAGACTGAGGATGAGGACGAAGATCTCTTCCGGTTTGCTGAGGGCAATCTCCCGCCCGTTGGAGATATTCGACAAGAGATTATTTTGCGTTCTCATGACCCCCTTGGGCTCCCCTGTGGAGCCCGAGGTATACATGATAGTCGCGAGGTCGTTGCCATGCACCGATTCGAGAATCTCGTAAAGCCGGGTTTTGTCCAATCCGCCGCCTCGTTGGACCAGATGAGCAAAGGACCAGGTATCCGGCAGGTCTGCATCGCTGCCCTCCATAACCACCAGATGGGAAAGCGCCGGGAGTTGGCGTTTAAGATTGAGCAGCCGGCCGACCCCCGTGGCGTTTTGCACAAACACCGCACGGCAGCGGGAATGACTCAGGATTTTAAGCAGCATCCCATCTGACAACGTCGGCGAGACCACCACATTAGGCAACCCACCGGCGAGAGTCGCCAGGTCGGCGCACAGCCATTCGAGACTGTTCTCAGCAACAATGGCAACCGTCTCTCTCGGATTGATCCCGAGCGCATAGAGCGCCAGGACAAGGTTTTGCACCATGGCGCCAAAGTCGCGCCAGGAGACCTCCTGGAAGTGCTCGCCACACTGCAGCCTCACGAAAGTACGATCGCCCAATTCCGCCACTCGACGAAAGAAGATCGCTCCTAGATGACGGTCGTTTCCGGATGAAATATTGGGTGACACTTCTGTGCTCATAAAGGAGAAAAAAGTGCGGGTTCGAATCTGGACCTACCGGGTTTTTCGATTTTTCTCAATCCCTTGATCTCGACTCGTCTTGCATAGGCATACTGGATGGCCTCGGCCACGTCATCCATGTGCCCTTGGACATAGCGCCGGGCGGGTACGGCAAGACGCAGCAGCTCCACGCCTCGGGCCGTCTGGCTTGGAGCCAGCGGCGGCCCTTTGGTCACGCGTATTCCTGACATATGATAAATGAACGCCGCCAGCGCCTCCGCCGGGTGACACTCCCCTGGCACATCCGGCAAAAAACTTCTGACATCGACGAAAATTCCGTGGCCGCCGGGCGGACTGAGAATCGGAATCCCGCCGTTGAGCCTCCTCCAGAGATAGTTGACTTGCTCCGCGCGGCTGGCTATGTAAGCATCGCTGGCAAAAATTTCCTGCAAGGCAACCCTCATGGTTTCCATCACCGCGCTGTTCGGTTGGCTACCGTCAAGGAAATTCTGTACCGACGCTTTCTGATAGCTGGCTTCGTCGCGCATCGCGATCATGCCGCCGGCCGGCACGAGAAAATCCTTGAGCGCGCTCAGGGTGCAGCCAGCGGCCAACCGACAGACCTCATGGACGATCTCTTGCAGGGAACAGTTCTGATAACCAGGCTCCCGTTGCTTGATCAAGTAGCTGTTTTCCAGAATACGGCAGGCGTCGAGAAACAGCGGCACCTGATTCGCATCGGCGATGGCTTTGACTTGTTTGAGATTGCCCAACGACACCGGGTGGCCTCCACAAGAGTTCACGCAGAGCTCGACGTAAACGCAACGAACCTTGGCGCCGTGCTCCCTGAAAACCGCCTGCAGCCGATCCAGATCGACGTTACCCTTAAAAAGTTCGGGCGAATAGAAGTCGTGGGCAGCCTCGGAAATCACGTCGGCTACTTTTCCGCCGTTGGACTCGATGTGAAAGC